>WJKS01000060.1 GCA_014728985.1 Candidatus Aenigmatarchaeota archaeon | reverse complement strand
TCTTTTAACTCATCAATTATCCTTTTCTTTATCATTCTTACAGGATCAGGTAACATTTCTATTCTATCTTTTAACTCATCGAAATTTTCGAATTCCTTTCTTCTCCTACCCCTGATTATTCCCCACATATGCTTTTTCCCTATACCAGGAAGTAATTCCAGGCTGTGTAATCGTGTGGATACAGGCTTAGCTTTATTAAAGAATTCTACAAATCTGGATTCATTATTTTCAATTATTTTCTCAAGAATATACTCTAATTCTTTTTTAGCATAACCGGTTAATTCGTCATATTTTAGTCTTCCCTTAATGTACTTAACTTTTTCTCTCTCTTTCTCGCCAATATACAGCCTATCACCAGTTTTAACTTCTATTCCATCCTTTAGAACCACATCTAATAAGTTCAGAAATTTATCTCCTACGGCCTGTGCTATGGGTTCAGACTTTCTGCTGTGAGAGTGACCTCTTGCCAAGAAATCCAAGACTATTACATAATCATCTTTCACGAAACTCACCCTCTCCTTATTTATTATTTTTTACAGTTTCAAGAATAAGTTTCTTTTCATCATCTTCTAAGTTTGTGTAAGTCTTTTCCAGAACCAGTCTTAAATCATCTCTGTCCTCAGGTAAAACATTGACGATTGATATTATTTCTCTTTCTCTTAATTTTGATATTTTTTCAAGCTCTTCCCTAATTTTTTCAGCCTTTTTCTTGGTTAACTCGCTATATTTTTTGAGATAATCATATGAATTTTTCTGATCATAGCCTAATTCTATCTCTTTTTCTCTTTCTTTAAGTATTTCCTTTGCTTCGGCGTTTGTAACTATCTTTTCAGTAAGTATATCGTCCATTTTAAACACCTTTGAGATGAACAGGTCTCACAATCAACTGTTTTTCCTTTCCACCATCTTTTATTTTAACAATATAGGATCTCCCTCTTTTATTAGTAACAATACCAGATTTCCCATAGAATCTCTTAAAAGGCATACTCTTCTGCTCTGATGGGTCAGGTTTTATAACAACCCTGCTCCCCATTTTGAATTCTCTTAACCTCTTGTTAACACTGGTCTTTTCCCTTGCTTTTCTTTTCAAGAGACTTCTTGTTTTACTTTTTGGTCCTCTTGCCTTGTGCGTCATTTCAATCACAATGTACTTTTATAACATCTAACTTTATACTTTTAACTTTATTGTCTATTAAATCTGCTATATTTGGCTGGGTTCTGCCATCATCTCCATGAATTAACTCCTTGATGTATGTACCAGCCTGGGTCTTTACAGTTATTTCTAGTTTCTTTTTAGTTAGGGACTTATATTTTATATCCTTTACCCTTCTTTTCCTTACTTTATCCGCGCGCCTTGTTAATACACGATTAGGTGTCTCCTGTCTTATCACTTTATCCTGGAGTTCCTCTATTTTTTCAAGATTTTCCAATGATTTTTCAAATATTACCTCGGCCCTGTAGCTTTTGTCAGGTCTCATGGACTTTATTTTTGTCACTCTTTTATGATTCGTTATTTCCAGGTCTTTTATATTAACTTTTTTGGATTTATTGACCTTTTTCAAGGCTTTTTCCAAATCTAACTCCCTCTTTTTCGGTTTAACTACTTCCAGGACAAAAGGCCTCCAGCCAAGACATTTCACATCTACGTCCTCTCTACCACAGCCATGAAGTGTATGGTCTTCAGCTTCGGTTTGTTTCATAAACGGTTTTGCAACAATATCTTCAACAGCAACAGGATAAATTCTCGTTTTCCAGGTTGTTTGAGGAATATCTCTTACTAATTTCTGGTATTTACCATAGATGAAAAGTGAACGGACATTCAACTTTACTTCATCTGTATTCAGATCATAGAGAACAGTTATATCAGGTAACCTTCTTTTCATTCTTTTTCCGGTTAAAAATTCAACCTCTTTTCCAAGAACACGATTTATCTCTGATTTTATTGTTTCACACCACTCTATCCCAACTTTTTCCCATAATACTTGTTCTTTTTTTAGTAATTCAGAAGGTGGTCTGTTACCTATGAGGAAAGTTTCATATTCATACTCATTCAGTTTTTTAACTATTTTTTTAACTTTTTTTTTAAGTTCAGGGAATAAATTCCCGCAAACAGAGCATTTCCCTGGGTTTTCAGTCTTTACAGTTTTTAGGTGGAATTTTATACTGTGAAAATTATTTTTATTAACTTCAATTTTTTCCCCAGAATCAATTAGCATAGCTAGGTATTGGCGGAGTATTTCACCCCTTTCTTCATTTGTATAACCGGAGAGTAACTGGGCGAACTGACGACCTAAACATCTATCGCATACATATCCCTCTTTCAGGGCATTCGTTAGTTTTTCGTTTAATTTCATTTATCTCATCATTCCTTTGTTTAGTTAAGAAGTTAAGTTTTTCCCCGTCAATTTATCTAATCTGACCTTCTCAGGATATAAATATTTATATACTGGTGTTAATATCTTAACTATTATTAAGTGGTGAAAATATGGCAAGATGGCGCAGAGTACCAGGTGCATATGGTAGGACAGTAGGCGATAGATTTAGGGACAGAAAAAGAGAACTAAGACCAACAAGTAAAC
>WJKS01000059.1 GCA_014728985.1 Candidatus Aenigmatarchaeota archaeon | reverse complement strand
TCGAGTGATAATCCACCATACTCAAGTGGATTAAGAGCAAATTTAAGAAGATTGAGTGAGTCAATATACAATTTTTGGCACCCTGATCCTAGTGAAAGAGAGATATTGGAATCTCGTGTTCGTAGAGCTTATCGTGGTGCTAGGGAAGCAGAAAAAGGTGAAGTACTTCCAACTCTATTGAATAGTTATGGGGTGACTCCAATTTCAGATGGTTCTGACCCCGGTGTTTACTCTACAAATCTTAGTGGAATTAAGAGATTTATGAAGTCGCGAGAAGGGGGGGCTTATAGACAAAGAATTGCCGATCTGAGGTCACGAAAAGACATTAGAATGGAAGAGATTGACCTAGGTAATATCTCCGATGAAAGAAGAGGTAGATTATATACTTCTCTGCAAAAATTAGGTCCTATTGTTAGAACCGCGGGAGCAGTTTATTCAGCTTTGAATGTAGCTCAACGTTTATATGGTCTTTATATTAAACAACGTGACCTCAATAGAATCAGAGAGTTACAAGAAAGATCATCTGATTTACCAAGTCCCATGGAAGTTTATAAAATGTCACCAGAACAGGTTGAAGATACTATGGGAAGATTAGAAAGGCTCGAGAAACAATTCGAGACTTTAATACCTGCTATATATGAAATTTTACAAAGAATTGATGAAGGTTCCCAGAAAACTCCTCAAAGAACATCACTTCCAGCAACAGCAGTCATATTGGTATTGGTTTCACTCGGTACACTCCTTGTGCTAAGACAAACAACAACTTTCGCACTAAGAGTATCCCAGACTGAAATTCCATTCTTAGTATTAGGTATAATTATTCTCGGAATCATATCATTCCTGTTATTCAGAAAGAAAAAATAATCCTACATTTCGACTTTACCTTTTTTCTTAATATCATCCGCAATCTTTCCTAGATAATCAAAATAAGTAATTAGCCCGACAAAATCATCATTCTCATCAACAACAGGGAGTGACATAAACCCACCTTCTTTCATTATCTTTACAGCATCATCCAATTCATCATCAATTTTAACAGAGACAACAGGCGTAGTCATTATATCTCTGAATTTGAGTTTCTCATAATCCTCCTCAGTTTTGACATGTTTAATTATATCGTTGTTGGTAACTATTCCAATTGGTTTTTTATCTTCCACAACAACGAGAAAATGACAATATCTTTTCTTCACAGAAGTAAGGTTTTCTTCAGGGGATACTTGTTGGTGCTCATCCCCTATGTTACAGTCCTTGATCCTCATGAATAAATATATCCTTCTAAATTAATTAATAGTTATGTCTGTGGATCGTAGAGTTGCAGAAAGACTCCTTGATGTAATTGTTAGATATAATTCTAACGTATCAAGAATGATTCAGGACAAACCAGAGAAAAGAGAAGAAATACTAAGAAAACTCCAATACGGACTCAAATCTGTTGCTTATGGGATTCCTGCAGATGCTGGTGATGCTTTATTCGAGAAATTAGAAGATGCGGTCACAGCGGGTTCAGGTCCGGCAGCTCCTGGTGTCGAAATAGCTGGTGCTATAATAGAAAGAATTCTTTTGTCTCCTTTAGAAAAATTATACCATGGCTCACTAGAGGAATATCATCCTATTCTCAGTGAAGGTCTGAAGATTTATCAACTCGCTACAGAAATTCCAATCTTGGATAGTATTTTAAGTATGATACCTGAGAAAACAATATCAGCAATTGGAGTTTTTGTTCATGATATTTACAGAATTATGAAAGATGCCAAGGATTATGTTAGGTCTGGGGATTATGTCAAGGAACTTTACGGTAAAAAAGACGTTGGTCCTTATTATGACGACAGCCCACATCCTTTAAGACCAGTGGATGTTTACACATAATTCAGAGTCTTCTACTTGTTTCTTCCAGTTCTTTTATTCTCTCACTTAAGTCGCGTCTTCTATCTGTTAATTCCTGAACCGATCTTTCCAATGCAGCTCTTTTGTTAGGATCAGTTTCATTTGCCATTTTTGCCATCGCTTGCGATAAGGAAGTGTTTATACTTTCAAGCTCTGCTCCTAAAGACCTAGCTTCTTGCTTATATGCCGCATAAACACCTGCTGAAGTTCCCCATTTGGACCTTCTTATTTTGAATAGATATATTGTTCCCACAAAGAACATAAGAGTAAATAGGATTATTGACCAAGCCGTCATTGCGGAAAATAAAAATCTAACTAATAGAGTGAACAATGCAAATCCGAAAATAGGAATTGGTACAAACATTACAGAAGTAGTCATTGTAAAGGCTAAAACTATATTTATCCAAGGCTTATATCTGAAGATTCTTAGTTCATTTAGGAAACCGTAGACTATGAGAAAAGCACTTATGTATGGTAACAGTATTATCAGAACAAACATTATAAATAGAGCAATCCCTAGTGAAAAAAATCCGATAAATATATTTAGTATAACATTGTATATAGTTACTCCTAAAACAAATTGTAACCATCCTTCTATAAAGGCAAGTATACCTCCCAGTAAACCCCTGCTTCTAAAGGAACCACTTTTTGAGTTAGTACATCCAGAAAATAAGACTATTCCCAGGACAAGAAATAGAAATATCAGGTTCTTCTTTTTCATAACTAATTATATAAAATTTCAACTATTTTAAAATATTCAGCTTCGATACGATTGAGCTAACTCCTGTATTCTATCTTTCAGACTTTGTAATTCTTCCTTAACCTTTTCTTCTCTCGCTTCTAACGAAGCTCTCCTATCTGGATTTGCGGTTCTCGCTATTTTTCTTCTCAGTTCAACCAGTTCTAACCTTTTTCCTGATAGCTCACCTTTCAGGCCTTTCATATCTTCATGGTAAGCTCCCGCTACTGAAGCTGCAGTACCCCATTCAGCACTTCTTTTTTTGTAAAGATACCAAGTTCCTACAAAGAACATTAATGAAAATACTATTATGGAC
>WJKS01000058.1 GCA_014728985.1 Candidatus Aenigmatarchaeota archaeon | reverse complement strand
ATTCTCTTTCTCAATAAACTCTTCCATCTTTTTATCTTGGTCTTTTTTAATCTTTTCCAATTTTTTTTGGACGACTCCTTCAAAAAGGTCAATTTCCTTTAGGTGTTTTTCAAATTCATCTCTAATTTTATCATTTAGATTATTCATTCCTGGGAATTCTTTGTCCACAATTTTTAGAAATTCATGGATTTTTTCAGCATTCTTTTCTTCTTTGGAGTCCTTATCAATACCTATTTTTTCACAAATCTTTTCAGCTATTTCTCCCCCAAATCCAAAATCACTAGCGAGTACTTTAACTATTTCTTTTTTTCCCAGATAGAATCTGATGTCCTCAAGACTAAGTTTCAATGGATTGATTCCAGGTGGGGGGTACTTATATTCCTTTTTAGGTTTAATGTCCCGAGTAGCCCAGGAACGCATATTAGTTGCACGGACTATCTCATTCTCTGGTTTTTTTACAAGTATTAAGTTACCGTTTCCAAATAATTCGGCTATTAGTTTATAGCCCCGTGTTTCTATTTCCACAACTCTGTCAAATTCGTGCTGACCAATATCTTCAATCAACTGACCTGTCAGATGCTTTCTAAGCACATTACAGAAATCGTCTTTAGGTTCTCCACCATAGTTCTCGCCAGTCAGAAACAGAGTTTTATCAGGAATTATCATAAGATAGGATTTATCTCCTTTGTATATTTCAAAAGAATAAGCATCCTTAATTTGCTTGATTTTCTGAATCTTCGAACCTTTCAGTCTCTCCTTTAGTCTCTTCATCAGGAACTTCAATCCCAAGCTGGTTATACGCTTCATCACTCACCACTGCTTTTAAATTTTGTTGTATATCCTTTAAACTTTTACCAAAATATGTTTCAAATTCTTTGGTTGTTCTGAGAACTTTAGTTCTTCCTGCTTTTTGTGTTTCTATTAAACCCTTATCTTCAAGTTTTTTAATGTAATTATAAACCTTATTCCCTTGTATTTTGACTATTATGGATTGTTTTAGTGGTTGCCTTAAGGCTACCAGGCCGAGAGTCCTTAACATACCGTCAGTTAGATCTGAATGCGGAGTTAGAGGAGAAACTTTGTCCAAATAAGGTTTTTTGACACGGAAATGGTATCCTTCGGGTGATAGAGCCAATTCTACACCTTTAGTGTCTATTCGATGATGTTCCTCTATTTCAGACAATATTCCCTTGAGTTTACTTTTGGATGATATTCCTGTTATTTTCGATAGATTATTGAGTGAGATAGGGTCTGGTGACATGAATAGAGCTGCTTCGATCAATGCTTTTTTGTCCCCTGCCATTTGAAACCACTTTTATTATTGGTGTTTTAGAAATAAGAAATTAATCCGATAAAGATGTCAATTCTTGGATACTAATTACGTCTCAAGTTAAAGAACATTTAAATACTTTTAGTATAACTTTAAAGTAGTTAATTGACTGTGAAATTAATTAAAGGTTAAGAAAAATGAGAACTATATGTACATACCATGAAAGTCAACGTTCTGTAAATATATTTAGAAGACCATTTTCAAGAAAAAGAGTATGTAGTGGAATATATAATCATGGATCTTATACCTGCCCTCATCAAGAAGATCCAGAAATATATTGTAGTTTTTATGATGGAAATCTTACCGGAAAAGGAAATTTAGCTGTTAGGAATCTTTTCTGGAGGATAATAGAATCTGGAACTATAATTTCTTCAATTGCTTTAATAGTATCTTTAGGTTCTTTTTCATACGATACTATGAATCATAATAATCATCCTGATAATAGTCAACCACCTCCTGTATTAACTATGAGACCAACAAATACAGCTACAGTAATACCAACTCCAATACCGACTCTTACCCCAAATCCTTCTCCGACACCAGTTTTATGCCCATTAGTAGATGATAGTTATCGACCTCCATATTACAGTTTTTTTGGAGATGCAAATACTCCCTGTCCAACAGAATGGACTTTGCTACTCGGTTGCCCGGAATTTGGAACTGATATTTGGGGTTGTTATCGCCCTGTTACAGGAACTCTTAGGGGTGATCCTTATATTTCTACCCAATCTTCCTGGGTAATACAACAATGGAGTCATCAAGTTAATTGGCAAGTGGGGAGATCAAGATTCCTTTACCCTGATGATGAAGTAATGACTTTCGGTGCTGCTAGAGGTTCTGAAATTTTAACAATAGAAGTCTCTCCTGGGATTCCCTTTGAAGACTTACCAGTTGTTAGTGTACATCTTAGAGAGTAATCATTCACTCCTTTTGATTTATCTTTTGACTTTAACAGGGATCTCGACCTTTTCAACCGATTTTATCATTAAATCTCTCTCAATCTCCATTAATTTTCCAACTATCGGATTGTCTCTGTTCAACTGATACATGACCAACTTAAAAGTTTAAAGCCAGAAAAGAAAATAGAATATAAGTGAGCTTATGCTTGATATTAATTTAATCCGCGAAGACCCGGAGATGGTTAGAAAGAATCTAGAAAAGAGAAAAGATCCTGAAATTATCGAAAGATTAGACCAATTAATCCAGATAGATAACGACTGGAGAGAAACTGTTCACCAATTAAACAAGTTAAGAAAGAGAAGAAATGATGTTACGCAGGAAATAGCTAAAGCTAAAAAGGAGGGCAAAGATATTAGAAAACTAATAAAAGAGACTCAGGAATTACCAGATAAAATAGATAAACTAGAAAAAAAAGAAAAGGATATTAAAAAAGGTCGGAAAAAAATCCTACTTAGAATTCCTAATTTACTTCATGAATCAGTACCTTATGGAAAAGGTGATCAAGATAATGTTGTTATAAACAAATGGGGAGGCATCCCTAAGTTCGATTTCAAACCCAAAAATCACCAGGAAATTCTAGAAAATTTGGGATTATTAGAATCAGAGAAAGCGGCTGAAGTATCAGGAATGGGGTTCTTTTATGAGAAGGAAGAATTGGCTTTACTTGATCACGCACTTCAGAAATTTGCTATTGATTACCTGAGAAAACGCGGTTACAAGTTAATTATTCCACCTTATATGATCAGAAGAAAACCTTATGAAGGTGTTACTGACTTAGGAGATTTTGAAGATGTTATGTATAAGATTAAGGATGAGGATATGTATTTGATTGCTACTAGTGAACATCCTATTGCTGCAATGAAAATGAATGAGGTCATTAATGAGGGAGATTTGCCACTCAAATTCTGTGGATTGAGCCCATGTTTCAGAAAAGAAGTAGGTTCGCATGGAAAATACACCAAGGGTTTATTCAGGATGCATCAATTTCATAAAGTAGAGCAGTTCATATTTTCTCATCCAGACGAGTCATGGAGATTACATAAGGAATTACAAAAGAACAGTGATAGTATCTTGAAGATTCTGGGAGTTGCTCATCGTGTCACCAACGTATGTACAGGGGATATCGGGATAATTGCTGCGAAAAAATACGATACTGAAATTTGGATGGCAGACGGTGAATATCGAGAAGTTGGTTCTAATTCTAATTGTACAGATTATCAGGCAAGAAGATTGAATGTCAAATTTAGGGAAGGTTCAGGAAAACCGATTAAAGGTTTTATTCATACACTTAACAACACTGCAATAGCTACCAGCAGGGTTATGATTGCAATTATTGAACAAAATCAGCAGGAAGATGGATCGGTTATTATTCCTAAAGTTCTTAGAGGGTATATGGGTGGGATTGAAAAATTAGAGAAGAAGTCATAATTAATTTGCTTTTATATTCGAATTTCTCAATAAATAAGATGAAACTGACTAAGGAGAAGTTAACAATTTTTATAATACTAGTGACAGAAGTATTAGGATTCTCATTAATTCTGCCTTTCTTACCCTTTTATGCCCAGGATTTGGGTGCAAACCCTTTAACCATTGGTTTAATATTGACATCCTTCTCTTTATGTCAATTAATTTCGGCACCGATAATGGGTAGATTGAGTGACCACTACGGGAGAAAACCATTACTCATAATCTCCCAGTTATCAACGGTAATTGGATTTCTTGTATTGGGATTTTCTAAATCTCTCTGGATGGTATTTCTTTCGAGAATAATTGATGGTTTGATTGGAAGTAATTTCACGATAGCGCAGTCTTATCTAAGTGATATCTCTAGCAAGAAAGACCGTAGCAAAGCATTTGGATTAAGTGGTGCTGCATTCGGATTCGGGTTTCTAATAGGACCTGCAATAGGCGGATTTCTGTCTCAGTTCGGATATAGTGTTCCATCTTTTTTGGCGGCCGGAGTCTCTTTTATACCTATAATCATAACAATCTTTTTCCTTGAGGAAACAGTAAAAAGAGGGAAGAAATTTAAATTGGGTTGGGATATATTTCAGATAAAAGATTTTAGGAATTTCTTTCAAAATCGGGAATTAGCACTTAATTTCTATCAGTTCTTTACTTTTGTACTGACCCATTCAATTTATGTTAGCGGTTTTGCTTTATTCGCGGAAAGACAACTTGGTTTTGCTTCCAATAATGTCGGTTTTGTTTTGACTTACATAGGATTAATCAGTATTTTGCTCAGGGGAGTATTTCTGAGTAAGCTTATAGATTATTTCGGGGAACGCAAACTTCAATATATTGGAATTTTTTGTCTAATACTCGCCATGATAGGGGTAATTTTTGTTAAGGAAATATGGTTCTTTATGATTATAATGACTTTATTTGCATTTGGGAATGGGGTTTCCAGGCCTGTGATGGTTGGAGAGATATCAAGGAAAGTTAGTGGTAAAAAGCAGGGTGCAGTTTTGGGCGTGACTAGTTCATTAGCCAGTCTTTCAAATATTATTGGTCCATTCATAAGTGGACTTATTATACAATATTTCTTCCCAGGATGTCTTGGATTAGTTGCTTCAATTATCCTTTTTGTTGGTTTAGGTTTGATGATCTGGGAAAATAGGAAATTTAAAGAACTCTGATAACAATTAGAATTGTCCCTAATATCCAACAATACCAGCTGAAGAATTTCAACTTCCTTTCTTTGATAAATTTCATGAGCAATTTAAGTGAGAAATACCCAACAATTCCTGAGATAGTAACACCTATAATAGCT
>WJKS01000057.1 GCA_014728985.1 Candidatus Aenigmatarchaeota archaeon | reverse complement strand
TTACCACCTTGCCCCAGTCACAATGCATAATCCATTAGAACAAGGGTTGAAACGATATACGTCTTGCCATCTTAGTCCCAGTAACTCTCGTCACAATGCATAATCCATTAGAACAAGGATTGAAACCTGGATGATTTAGAAATGGCAATAATGTCAGGAGATAAGTCACAATGCATAATCCATTAGAACAAGGATTGAAACTTATCATCGTACACGCCTATCAGAAACAGTATTTTTGTTACAATGCATAATCCACTACAACAAGGGTGAAGCTATAGCCCGGGCCAGCTTGTAAAGAACTGGCCCAGAGTTTTATGTGTGAAACGTCACATTATTTAATCTCGTAAAAGTCAGATTATCTGAGTTCAAAAATGGCTCAAAAAGGGTAGATTTTTACGGGATAAAATAATTTGATGTAACGAAACTAGGGAGATTAGTCACACTATCATCTCCTTTTGAAGGCCGGGGGCTTTGCCCCCAGAACCCCCAGGATTTTTCGCTTTCTGCCCAGAGGTTAATTAAAATCAAAAAAAGGATACCCCTTCTTCATTAGAGAATTAACTCCTGGGTCTCTAGAGTGCTCGGGTTGCTTCCCACCAGAGCCCTATCCCATCTAAAGAAGAAGAGGTACCCTATAAAGTAAAAGGCTTTTAAATAGTTAGTTCTAACTCATTATGAGCTTTGAAGATGAAATCAGAATCGATAGTCTTTAGTTTCTCTTTTGCAGCTGATAAAAGGGTCATGTTAATAAGCGAATTGACTTTACGGATTAATCCATTGGAACTGGAATGGATCAATTCTATGGCGTCCTCGGTAAAGAGGGGATCAGTCAGACCGGCCAGTCTAAAGCGGTCATAAATGTACTCTCTTGTCTCGTTCTTTGTCATGCCTTTGAAGGAATAATTCATAACAATTCTCTGCCTCAAAGCTTCATGGGGCTGACGGTTAAGTTGAGTTATCAAAGGTGGCTGTCCTGATAAAATCAGGATGGCCGGGTTTTCAGAGTCCATCTTAAAGTTGAAGATAATCCGTAAATCATTAAAAATCGAGTTGCTTAAGAACTGGGCTTCATCAATTATGATTAAAGGTGTAATATTTTTCTCAGAATAGGAAATAATAGATTCCTGAAGCTGAGCAAAAAGATCAATTTTGCGGTGCTTAGGAACCTGTCCTAATCCGGAGGCCAGAGCACGGTAAAAATCTTTGACAGTAAGTGTTGAAATAGGGATGTAGACATTTCTGTAGAGGTTTTTGTTTAAATTGGTCACAAAAGACCTGAGAGCAAAGGATTTACCGCTCCCTGGTTCTCCGGTAATCAGGGCAATTCCTTTAGTTTGTTTGAGAAATTCAAGTCGATTATGAGTTTGCTCAAAATCGCGGGTTTTAAAGCTGTGCTTGATATCAAGATCTTTGACAAAAGGGTTGAATTTCATTCCATAGAATGCTTTAAACATTTAAATCTCCTCCTTAGTTAGTGGATTAAATGGTGAAAAATCAATAGGATTTTTGTCCTCGCCACGATAGATTTTCTAGTTATCGATTTTACGGACTGGATAGATATCGGTGATGAGCTGATTGTCATCATCAAAGAGATAGGCTTTATCTAATGAGTCAGCCAGAAACCTGACATTAACTCTTTCACCGATGAACTTCTGTGGAACTTCAAACATTTTTGTTTTCAAAGAGATAGTAGCATCCTTACGAACTTTTCTTGTTAACCTGTGTAAGAAGATAAAATCAAGCTCTCTGGTTGAATGGATGAACTTGAGATTATCAATATGCTTGACAAAACGGTCAATGGGTTTAAACTGGATAGAAGAGTGTTTAGCCTGGTGATAATCTTTTTCTATGTAATCGTGTAAAAGGGAGTTTAACTCCTCAAGAGAGGAAATTTTGTCCCAATTGAGCAGGTTCATCCATTGACCTTTAAGAGTTCCAAAGAATCGTTCAATCTTACCTTTAGATTCAGGTGAATAAGGTTGAGCATAGGATAGGATAGTCCCCAGATTGGCACAGATAAACTGGAACTGGCGACTCTGGTAGATCTTTCCGTTATCAACAAAGAGCTTTTTGGGAATTCCACGCTTTGAGATTGCTTTTTTAAAAGCTGTTTCCAGGCTCTGAAGGTCATCCTTGAAGAAGAACTCGGCATGGGTGATAACCCGGCTACAGTCGTCGAGAAAAGCTATCAAATATGTTTTACGTTTCCTGCCATCGATTATTAGATAAGGACCTGAAGAAACATCTGACTGCCAGCAGTCGTTGGGATACTCCATCTCAAAGGCGTAACGTTCTTTAGAGTTGAGTCTTGGAGCAGACAACCTTTTAGAATAGATAAAACGTTGGACAGTAGATAAAGAGAGTTCATCATAAGAGATTAACTTCTTGGCCAGCAGTTCCTGGTAGATGGATTTGGCAGAACGTTTTGGCTTATCTATCTTCAATTCGATGATAAATTCTTTAATCTTATCTGTTAATACCCTGCTGGTCCCCTTGTCAGATCTTCTTCTGGGGAAGAGCCCTTCAATACCGTGTTTGTTGTAGGTGTAGAGCCACTTTTTAACGGTCTTGGGAGCATAACTCTTATGACCATAATAGGGGACATCAAAGCTTTTGGAACAGACATCTTCAAGATAAGCAATCTGTGTCGGCTGGGAAAAAGTGTTGTTGATAATAGGTGCGATGAGCGAATAGCGGAACAGAGCAACTTCTTGTCTTGTCTTTTCATCCATGTTTTCACTTCCTTTCTGGAAAAAGTATCTAACTGTATTATTAACTGTCCGGGTAGAGCTATCCGTGAAAGATTGTGTGGGATACGAAAACAGGATACTGTTGTCAGTAATTGAGCTAGATTTAAGCTCTGATAATTTGCGATAAAAGAAAAGATGTTGAGGTGAAGTTGGACAAAAAGGTATCCAGATATGTTGAAAGCAGTACGAATAAATAAAATTAGGCAGACTAATTCTGTGATTTAAAAAAATAGTCAGGCATAGTCTGGCAGTAGGTAAGATTGAAACTATTAAAAGTTTCGATTTTTTCCATGATTGATTTCAGAAAATCTCCTAATGTTAGTCTTGACTGATCCATCTTGTAATAGAAGTCGGGAAACTGGGCAAAGAAGTGGTGAATAAAGTATCTGGACTTTTTGAGACGTTTTGTGTAAAAAGAGAGATGTTGTTTTTTCAAAAGAGCTAGACTATCTCTCTTCTTCAATTCTTCTAATACTTTGAGGAAAGATAACCTTCTGATTAAAATAGAAGTTAGAATAGCCAGAATAACCTGGTAAGAATACTGAAAGTAGGGGATGAGGAAGTCGGGGATTTGGGAATAGGTTTGACCACAGAGAGGACATTTCTTACGAGAGATATAGATTCTGTAGAACCCGGAGAAGTCGATAACATTCCTTTGATAATAGTCGTGTTGGTGGAGTTTACCTTCATATTCACATTCTGGGCAGCCGAAAATAGGTGGAAAATAGTTTTCTTTTCCTTTTTTATGATATTCACGTATAGAAAGGCTAAATTGTGTAATAATAATCATTAGAAGAGTCTTTCTGAGAGGAAAAGTATAACCGACCCCAAGACGGTGTGCTTTTCCTCTCTTTTTTATTTTGGGATAGAAACTTATATTAGTAGTATGGTAAGGAGAACGTAATTTTATACATAGTAAGTCAAATTATCTGAGGATTTCAATCAGGTGAGGGATAATTTAATTTGAGGTATAAAGCAAAATCTAGGATACTATAAATCTATTAATAACAAGTACTGGAAAAGGGTATGTTATCAAATTTATAAAATAAAAATAATATACCCTTTTTAATTTTCATAATATATTTAAGGAGGTATTATATTTTGTTAAAAAAATTAGTGTTAGTAGTACTAATATTAAGCTTAGTACTAGTTTCCTGTGTAAAAGAAAATAAATCTTTAGAAATAGGTGAATTAGGTGATTTTATTTATTTAGATGGTAAGGAAAATATTAGTACTTTTAATTTTGAGGGCCATCGTAGTTCGGTATTCATAGACTTAGATAAAAGAATAAGTTCTTTCGATATTTCTCGAGATGGAAAAATATTATCAGTTCAAATTCCAGGTGGTTCGGAAGAATCAAATTATTCACAAGAAGGTCCTTGTATTATTGTAATTAATTTAGAAAAGAAGCGGATTATAAAAGAAATAAAGCCGGGTATTTTAGCAGGTATATCCCCTATGAATGAAGTTTATTTTATGGAGGGCAATGATGAAAAAGTTAATGGATTAAAATTATATGATACTTCTGTTAAAAAAATAAAGGAAATTGACTTAAATAATATTTCTAATATAGATTGGTCACCAAATGGAAAAAAAGTAGTATATACAAAAAGAATAAATCGTATGATGAGGCTATTTGTAACAGATTTAACTTCATCTAAAACAATAGAACTATTAAAAGATAAGCAAACCAACAAATATCATCCATCATGGTCAATAGATGGGACTATAATTTTTATATCTTTTAAAGATGGTGATTTTGGTATTTATTCTACTACACTAAATAAAGATGATATACAATTAATTATTAAATCCGATCTAGTTTGTGCTAATCCCGTTATCTCAATAGAAGATAAAAAGATTTTATTTAAAGTCTTAGAAAAAGATAATTCGTGGAATATATATATGGTTAATGAAGATGGCAGTAATTTAACAAGAATATTAAATCTTGGTGAGAATGGAACAGGAAAAATTGAATGGATTAGATAGTTATAGTAGCTTTATAATTAGGTGTATATTTACATAAAAAGTTAATAATCTAATTAATATATGGATAGATTAATTCCTTCACATTTTAAAGTGTGTCGTAAATGTAAGATGAAAAGGATTTGATAAAAGAATGATCTCATTTAAAAATAATGATTTTAATGGTATATTAATATTTTGTACAAACTTATATTTCTATCTTTCTTATTTTCTTTTTGTCTAAGTAAGTGTGCTTTTGATGAGAGTGATTCAGATTATTTGTTCAACTATTGATATTTAGAATTTGATATGGTTGTAAATAAGTAGTTAGGTATGAAGCTATGAGGATGATAACATGGGGGTAATTTCATTGAAAAAGATAATAGTAATAGGTATAGTTATATTATTGTTGACTAGCAATGGTTATGCTAAATCTTTAAATAACAAAAAAGTATTGGAGCCAATTAACAAATTCAAAAGTATATTAAAGAATAAAGAAT
>WJKS01000056.1 GCA_014728985.1 Candidatus Aenigmatarchaeota archaeon | reverse complement strand
GCAATATTCCCGACTGGTGAATTCTCAGGAAAATTATCCAGTACCCAAAGAAAACTTTATGACCTAATCGTCCGAAGGTTTTTATCGGTCTTTGGCCCCAGTGCGGTTAGAGAATCAATGAAGATAACCTTAGACGTAAGCGGATATAATTACTTACTCACAGGTAAACGCACGGTCGAAGCTGGCTGGATAGAATTCTATGGAAAATATGCGAGATTTAAGGAACAAATTCTCCCTGATTTAAAAAGCGGGGATGCGGTAAAAGTGAAAGAACTGTTAATGTTGGATAAAGAAACCGAGCCACCCAAAAGATATACTCAAGGATCTATAGTCAAAGAGATGGAGAGAAAGGGAATAGGGACGAAAGCCACGAGGGCCAATATAATACAAACACTCTATGACAGGGGTTACATTAAGGAGAAGTCAATAAGGGTTACCAAGTTCGGAGAGAAAGTATCAGAAGTTCTGGAAAAGGATTGTCCTAAAATTGTTAGCGAAAAACTGACCAGGAAATTTGAAAAAGAGATGGACCAGATAAGAGAAGGTAAGAAAAAAAGATCAGAAGTAGTCGAAGAAGCAAAAGAAGTTCTTATAGAAATATTATCTGACTTCAAGAAGAAACAGGATGAAATTGGGGAGGAATTATCCAAAGCTTATATCTCTTTCAAGAGAAACCAGAAGATGGTTGGTGAATGCCCGAAGTGTGGAGGAAACCTCAAGATAATTCGGTCCAAGAAAACAGGTAAAAGGTTCATAGGGTGTGATAACTTTCCTGACTGTAATCGTAGCTATCCTCTACCCCAGGGAGGGAAGATAGTTATCTTAGATAAAAAATGCCCGGAATGCGGGCTTCCAATGATAAAAGTATTGAGAGGTAGGAAGTCATATACCATGTGTATTGACCACAAATGTAAAAGTAAGGAAAATTGGGGTAATAATTCCAAGAAAAAAGGTAAATTTTGATAAAAAAAACTTCTAAAGCCCATTGAATTAGAAAAGGTCCTCTAAAGCTTATTTTTACTGTTTTCAGGACTTGACTATAATACTCTCATAATAATAGAGTATTTTTGGGTGATTTTTGAGTTTTTCTGTTTTCCTCATTTTTCGGGGGTTAGAACTGGAGAGAAATTTACCTAAATTACATATAATCTTATAGGGATCCATAGCCATTTCCTAACTTTGATCGGATTCCAATCACTGAACTTATAAGAAACCAAAATGATCCTGGTTCCTTTCTTACATTCATTCTCAATCTTCCTTTGCAATCTTTTTGTCACAATCCTAGACAGATAGGCAATGACTACAGTTGCATCAGAAAGATCCTGATCAAAAATATCCCCATGAATAATCTTAACATTCGGATAGACTTCCAGTTTTTTCTTCGAGATTCTATTTAAAAGAAAATTGTGTTCTATTCCCACACACTTAAGGCCTTTCTCAGCAAAATGTCTCAATATCCGCCCATCACCTGAACCCAAATCATATAAAACATCATCCTTTTCAACATCAGCAAAACCGTCAATGATTTTTATCATACCACTAAAACTCGGGAAAAATATAGCAAGCTTATTCTTCAGCATATAGTACAAACAAAAACCAAAAAACAAGGTAAGTAATAGCCATAGTTCATTCATAAGACAATATTAGTAGAGAGAAATTAAGTAGTGGTTGTTGTAGTGGAAACTGTTGTAGTTGTTGAAGTAGTTGTAGTAGCGTTTGGGCATTCGTATTCCTCATTACCCGAATCAAACGTACAGTCCTGAGCGCAATTAGCGTTACAAAGGTCTTGATAATTACTCTTTAATTTGTTATAATCACTCCTCTTATCGTCCAGGTTATTCTGACAGGAACTTAGATCGTCCTTCTTATCATCTAAAACATCCTGACAATCATTATAGTCATCTTCAAGGTCACTATAATCCCTTCTGTATTCCAATAATTCGTCTTCACACATGCTAAACTCTTCATTAATATTGGTCTTAGTACTTTCACAACTATTAAGATCTGATAATTTATCTGTAAGATCACTTGTACAGCTTTCCAGATTAGATGTACAACTATTCAATGTACTGTTAAGTGTACTCAATTGTTCTGTACAATTACCAAGCTCACATTCAAGACTCAACTCTTCTTCTTCAAGGGTTTCTATCATCCTGGCCGATCTAAATTGCCAAACCCCTAATCCAAGAACAGTAAGTGCGAGCATCACGGTAAAAATAGATTTGAAATTTACATTAGTCTTTGGACCCGATATCTTGGGTACTTTTGGCGTTATTTTAATAGTAGGTCTTTCTTTTTTCTTATAAGACTTAGTAGGTTTTTTCGTAATCTCATCTGATTTATATTTCTTCCAATAATCTGACCATCTCTTCTCAGCCATCTATTCACTCTCTTAATTTTTAGATGTTAATACTTATTTAGATTTGCCCCTTCCCTCAAAGGATAGTTTAAGTTCTGGGATTTCAGGAGGAGTTTCTACTATCTCGAGTGTTGACTCTACTGCTTTAAGTCCTTTCAGTGTCAATAAATAAGAATTGCCTTTCTTTGTTATGTATCCTCCGCTTAAAAGTTGTTTCAGATGTTTATAGACTTCACTGCTTCCTATAGGAACATCCACCCTGTCAAAGTAATTGGTAATCATTGTGTATCCCATTGGCTCGTTTCTAAGAATGAACAGAAGAAGAAGTCTCTTCCCTGAAGCAAATGTTTGGCTCACATCAAAAATGTCTTGAACTGTTTTATCTTTCATATTGATTACTTCCCAGTGAATTTTATATAATTGTATTTACTTTTTGGTGAATAATCTTTTTATACTTTTAATAGAAAAGGATTTAAACCAGTGACGGAATTTTTAGAATCTTTGAATATCTATTTTTGATGGTGAAAAATTAGTAATTAATCCTTTAAAAGAGGATGAATTTTTCTTTATTTTATTCCTTTTTATAAGAGTAGTTTTGATCGGTTTCCCTTAGTCTAAACTCTATTTTTGGAATCCTGTCCCGGAAAAATATCAGAACCACAATGATAGCTGCTAATAGGAGACCGATAGCAATTGCTAATATCTCTGTACCTGTAAGTGTAAATAAACCGCTTAAAGGTGATTTATCCTCATCTTCTTCCTCTTGAGGCATTGTTGTGGTTGTTGTGGTTGGTTCTTCGGACTCTTTTTCCTCTATTAGAAGGTTAATCTCAGTTTCATAATCCCTGATTATACCTTCCCTGTTTGAAAGAGCTCTCAAGGTTAGCGGATAAGTATATATCTCTGCATCATCAGGTATCTGGAATTCTATTGTGATATCAGCAGGATCGTCTGTTAGAGTTAATACTTCAATAACCTCCGGTTCTATGGATGTCCAACTTTGGTTGAAACCATCAGCAGACAATGAAAAGGTTATATTCCATAAACTAAATGTCATGTTAGTTTCAAATTGCCCTGTTACTGTCTTGATTTCTCCCTGCTGTACAACTACCTGATCAGGAAACCCGGTTAAATGGGCTATTCTCTTTCCTCCAGAACTTCCGCTGGAAGAAGGTCGATAAACTGGTTGTTCTTCTTCTGATTTTGGAGAGGAAACCTTCACAGTCTCCGAATCCATATTATTATCCTCATCGGATTCAAGTATAACATCTTCTGAATCAACCGTTAAACTAACTGAATGTGAACCTGCGGGAACGTTACTCCATATGAAACTTACATCTTCTGATTCTCCCGCAGCAATAGAAAGGACCTTTTCCTGTCCCCTAAAACTGACTGTAAAATTATTGGCATCATAACCTCCTGTATTTCTAATCGTGGCTTCAACTTTTACGTTGCCTCCAGGACTTAAAGTCTTTGGAGAGACTGAATAAGATTCGATTTCAAGGTCTGGTAATCCGTAAAGAGTGTTGATCATATAAATTTTATCATAATTATCGTCCCCGTCCACATCTACTACGAAGTTAATCTCACCGTCATTATCAACATCCTCTTCAAGAATGTCTGTAACAATTTTTTCATCAGGGTCCCAGTATATCTGGGCCTTTTCAAGTCCTATTACAAAGTCGTTTTTCCCATCCTCATCTCCGTCTTCAATTGATAGGAGTTGTGTGGAACCGTCCTCATCAAAGTACTCGTCAAATGAACCGTCATTATCATTATCCTTGGCCTTTTCATTCATTTCGTCACCATCGACATCCTGTTCGGTTACTCCGTATAACTGATTAGCATCTCTATCCCATACTTTGTCCACCTTACCATCTGAGTCGGTATCAATGTAATATTCGCCATCGATTTTCTGTACGGCTGTCAGGATTTCATCATCAGGATCCCAGTATTTATCATAACCTCCTGAATCTGTATCAACCAAATAGTCGGTAAATCCATCATCATCCCCATCTAACTTCAGGGCATTTGTGTTCCCGTTTGGATCCTTATAAAACTCATAACCATCATCTGTAATATTGTTCTTGTTTGTAGCCGATTCTTCAGTTCCATCTTCATCTATATCCAAATAAACTGATTCACCAGGTAATATACTACATTCATCTCCTATTCCGTCTTCATTAGAGTCTATCTGATCTGGATTCTCATGAATCGGACAATTATCAACATTATCCTTAACACCGTCACCATCAGAGTCATCAATACAACCGTCAGTATTTTGGTCGTATCCTGTGGAATCCTCTTCTGGGCATGTGTCACAAACGTTTCCTATACCGTCACCGTCTGAATCTGACTGATCTGGGTTGGAGACCTGCCTGCAGTTGTCTTCATGATCTAATAGACCATCATCATCTGCATCAGCAAGAACCCATAAAACTGAGTTTTCAAACATATCCTCGGCTTCTTCTGTCCAGTATAGGGAATTGGTTATACCAAAGAAAACGGCTCTTGCTTTTGAGGTTTTATCATCATATAACTCCTGTCCGAAATCTGCCACGGATATTACTGAAGTTCCGTGTGAATTATCAAATGATGCAACTGGATTCAATTTTGATCTAGATATTTCTAAGTCAAGAACTGGTTGGCCGCCGACAATATGTGTAAGAATTCTGTCCCCGATACTATAACTAGAAAGTATTGGGTGTTCTTCCTCAACTTTAATATACTTAGGGGAACTTGAAAATAATGTACTCACTGCCCCTGGCTCAATCCAATCAAAATCATCTGGATAAGCAGAATCTATAACAATAGTTGGGTTATTATTGACAGGAATGTCCTTAACAAAATCATCAAGGTGTTCATAAGAATAGACGTTAGAGGGTCTACCTGTAATAACTATCACAGCAAAATCAGAATAATCAATAGATTCGGAGTTTCCATCTATTAGAGTAACCCCAAATCCCATCTCTTCTAAAATATGATTGACCTTATACTCATGCGTGTAGTCGAGATTGTTTGTATCCTTCACTACCAACGCAACCTCATTGGCCAAAACTAATTGGAATGAAAAAACTATTAAAAATAATACTAAGCTTACTCTCTTATTCATCAAACACACCTCCTTTTAAGTAAAATCAATACTACAATTATTATTACTAAAAATATAAATCCTATTATACCATATTTCGGAATATTGGTTCTATTTTCTCCATCCTCTGATTCGACTTCATTAGCTAAAACTATTATTTCTGCCTGAAGCCCAACAGCAGGTGTATCTTCTGCTCTATAGGTTACGAGAACAATGTCTTGATATGTACCAGGCTGTTTTACATTAATAGTAAAATCAATCGCTCTCAATTCATCCGGATCTAGAGATACTGAATCTTCGGTTAACTGTACCTTATCTTTAAGAGAACCCTGTGGTTCCAAAGTAACATTAACAGGGAAATCATTCTGATTCTTGACTTCCAAAAATCCTTCATAAGTAGATGTTTCTCCAGGAGTCACATTCATTCTCGCAACTATCCGAGGAGGTCTAACATATACCTCTAAAGAAAGTGTTAAAGGTAATAAAAGTAATAATAAACCCATTAGTAAAAACGTTTTATTTTTCATGGCTTTCACTGGTTAAATCTAATAAGAGTATTTATATAATAAAGATTTAAACCTTATTCGGCTTTTTTGGTCTTTAAATAGAAAATAGACTTATATAAACTCTTAAAAGAAGAAAAAGAAGGTATTTTAATCTTTTTTAGTTATTTTACTTCTATTTTAGCGACAATTATTTTTTATATCTTTTTTCTGTTTCCATTGCTCTTTGTCTCATTTCTCTAATGACCTTTTCTCTCGCTTTAACCAGTGATTCATCTTTTTTCTTTTCAACTTTAGGTTTCTCCTTTACTTCCTTTGGTTCAGATTTTTTTATTTCAATGTATTCACTTTTCGGTTCAGAGGGAACCTTAACGACTTTTTGAGTTGGAATATAATCTTGATCATTTTTCACTGTAAATGAGGGACCAAAAACTTTCCATAATAAGAATAAAGTTATTGGAATGAAAACCAGATACCAAAACTTCTTTACTAAGTCAAAAGTACCCGTTAACATACCCGTAAATGGAGATTTAGTTTCCTCGCTTTCATTAGGTCCTTCCAAATTATTCACACTTTCAACTGTGGTAGCGGTAGTATTTGGAGTTGTGACTTGACTCTGTGTTACCACCAAGGTTATTTTTTCTTCATAAGTCATCGATCCTACTTCAGTTGATATCTCAAATGGATAATCACCCGGATTCACACCTTGAAGAACATTAAAAGTAATTATTATAGGGACTTCCTCATCATACCCGACTGATGCGGATGAAGGAGATATTGTAAACCAATTATTATCTATACCTGATATTTTGAAATTAACCTCTTTATCACTTCTGAATCTACTATAAAAACTACCTTCCACAATTACTTCCTCGCCAATTTCAGCTCTTGTATAAGATGGGAAATCTTCAAAACCAGTTGACTTGACCTGGCCTCCTGACCCACCTCCTCCACCAAAAGACCCCCCTGATCCACCTGAATCATCGTTCCCATTATCTCCACCTGAATTATTTTGTGTGGTAGTTGTGGTAGTTGGAACTGTAGTGGTTGTAGATACTGTGGTAGTTGTGGTTGTGGTGGTGGTTGTTTCCTTTTCTTCACAATGACCAAATCTTGGATCTCCTACCCATTCACAATGATCCATAGAAACACAAACTGAGTAACTTTTCCCAGTACAATCATTCGATATTGTAGTGGTTGTAGTTGTGGTTGTGGTGGTTGTCTCTGGTTCATCGTCAGAAGCGTAAAAATTACATTCTAAGCTTGCAGAAGCACTTTGATCTGAATATTTAACAAATGATTTGAAATATAATTCACCTTCTCCTGAATATTTAAAGTTCCTTATCTTAGTCCCATCAACAGTTAGGTTGAATTTAGTATCAGGTGTTACTACAACAGAACTGGGAATATTACTTATTTGAACTTGAACTTCAGTTGGGTTAGAATTTGAAAACTCATAGTCACCATTACCTAAATAAGTCGGACATGAAACAGTAACTCCTTTAACAAAAGGTGATAAAAAAATCGAAAACAAAATTATCATGAAAGATATCTTTTTGATTATCATATTATATCAACTAGTTATCACTTTAAAGGAACAAAGATTTAAAGTTTATCTGGTTAAGAACCTTTTTTTCTTAACTTTAGTAGACTAATTTACTATCTAAAAAGTAAAAAATTTTTCTACCAAATTAAAGTCAGAAATATAATTTAAAAAAAGAAAAAATAAAAAACTTCAATTTAATCCTAGCAACTTTAAACTGCTTTACCGAATACCATTAATGAACCTTGTGAGAATGATCCCACGCATGGCATTGGATATTCCAGCTTAAATTCGACTTCAAGTTTTCCTTGGT
>WJKS01000055.1 GCA_014728985.1 Candidatus Aenigmatarchaeota archaeon | reverse complement strand
CAGTAGATATTCTTAACAAGAAAGTAAAACCAATGCAGGCATTATATGCGATTTGTGATCACACTAAAGCATTAACCATGGCTATATCTGATGGAATGCTACCAAGCAATACCGGTGGAGGATATAATCTGAGAGTAATCCTGAGAAGAGCACTAGGGTTTATTGACGATTATCACTGGAATATAGATCTGGGAGATGTCTGTGAAATGCATGCTAAACATCTTAAACCAATCATACCTGAACTTGAGCAGAACATAGACTGGATTAAGAAAATAATAGAAGTTGAGAGAAAAAGGTTCCATGAAACCAAATTGAGAACAAAAAACATAGTCAAAAGAATGGTCGAACAGGAAGAACAATTTACAGAACAGAAAATGATTGAAATGTATGATTCCAAGGGGATTACACCAGAATTAATTCAGGATTTCAAACCTGATCTGAATATACCCGAAGATTTTTACACTAAGGTTACTGAAAGATATGAAAAACCTGAAAAGAAAATTGAAAGACAAAATATGGACCTGGAAGGATTACCAGCAACTAAGTTACTCTATAGGGAAAATGAGAAGATACTGGAATTCAAGGCAAAGGTCCTTAAAATGATTGATGATAAATGGGTTATTCTCGACCAAACTGCATTTTATCCTGAAGGTGGTGGTCAGAAAGCAGACCTAGGTTTCATAGGAAGCTCACCCTTATCTGATGTCCAGAAAGTAGGAGACATTGTTATGCACAGAATAATGGGTGAATTAGAACCAGGAAAAGAGGTCGAAGGAAGAATTAACTCTTATAACAGAAAAATTCTTACACAACACCATACAGGAACACACGTAATAAACACTGCTTGCCGGGAAATACTAGGTCCATGGGTATGGCAGCATTCAGCAAGAAAAACCAGTAAGAAAGCTAGATTAGATATAACTCACTATGATTCTCTAACAGATCAGGAAGAAGAAAAAATCGAGGAAAAGGCTAATGAAATCATCAGAAAAGGTTATCCAGTTATTAAAGAATCCTTACCAAGAGAAGAAGCTGAGAAAAAATATGGATTCAGAATCTATCAGGGAGGAGTAGTGCCGGAAAGTACTGTAAGAGTAATATCAATTGATAAAATAGATCATGAAGCATGTGGAGGAACACATGTTGATAACACCAAAGAAATTGAGAATATACTTATTACTAAGACCAAACGAGTTCAGGACGGAGTTGTAAGGATTGAGTTTGTTGCCGGGGACTTAGCTATTAAGCAGTTAAAAGAAAGTGAAAAACTGTTAAAAGAATCCTGTAAAGTACTTGGGGTTAAAGACGAGAATAAATTACCTGAAAAGGTAGAAGAACTTTTCAATGAATGGAAGGAAATGAGGAAACAAGTCAAAACTCTAAGAAAATAATATACACAGAAGAATGGAAATCTTTATATGAGGATTAACTACTTATTAGTTGCAATGATTACATGAATACTAGAGACATCATTTCTAACCTAGGAGTTCTGACCTTGCTAGGACCAGGTCTAATAATACGAATGCTATATCAAGACACGAAGGACTAGAGAAGAAATTGGTTCTGATTATGATTTTATAGTTGTTCATGATACCAAAACTTTGGGGAACCTGATACTGATGTTTATAGTGCAGAGAAACTAAAAGTTCCAGAAAACTAATTTAATTCTTTATCACTAATAATTCCTTATGCAGATTTCACAAAAAGAATGGAAAGAACTTAAAGAAAAGGAAAAAATACTTAAACAGGCCTCAGAAGTTCTTAGAGTTGAACCAGAGGACTTACCAAGAGTTATTAAAAGATTCCTGGATGAAAGGAAAGAAATGAAACAAAAACTAAGTTATTAATCCTTTTCTTCAGAAGTAAAGTCAAAGCCCAGGACTTTAATAGCGTCAAAATTCACTAAAATTCTGTAAATCAAGAAATAGGAAAGGGGGTTCTGAGTATTTTTAATATAATCAAAGGCTAAATGAGTTATAAACCCGGTAAGTATAGCATAAACCATAATTCTATCCAGGAAGATATTTCCCAAAAAATAAATCACTGGTATCAATTCCACTGAATGTAAAAAAAGATAGATTTTTCTGAATCTTGCCTCATAAAAATAATCAAAGAAATCCTTGCCAAAGGGGATTTTCTTATTAACTATCAAGTAATCCAAAAAATGATCTAAATCTGTAAAGAAACCGACCAAAAAACAAACTAAAGAGGAAAACAAGGATCCGGTAATGAAAAAGAAGATGACGGATATTATAATTGAAAAGATAAAATGATATTTAGGCCTCAATTTTATCCACCTAAATTAAGACAGAATAGAGGACTTGAAATAATTAACTCACAGATAATATCTAAAGCCTCTTCTGTAGTAGGATTATAAAGTATTTCCTGTCCACGAAGACTAGTTACGGTCAATTTACTGGAAGATATGCCATCCTTCTGAATCTCCTGGAGATAAATCTGATTTTCTGAGTTCATTGTGAAATACTCAAGATTATTCAAAAGATTTGCACATTCCAAACAACCGGAAGGGTATTCATATTCAATAACTGTCTTATACCGGGGATCACCAATTAATTTCTTGACCTGAGCTTCTGTAAGCCTGTATTTGATTATCTTATTGTTAGGTAGTTCAACCTCCTCTTCAGGATTAAGAAAAATACTTGCAAACATACCAATAGTTGAGCCTAACATCAGAATAATTAGAATTATCGCAACTGGTTTTGATATTTTTGACTTCTTATCTTTCTTTGACATGTTATAATTCTACAAATTTCACGTTTTTAATACTTACTGATTTTTAGTCTTGGATAAATTATTATTAATCAAAGATGCATAATTTAACTAGATACCATGCTCGCAATAGGAATATTCACCATGTTCGGGTTTATTACCATCCTAGGATTCATTGGTAATTATATATTCAAAAAAACTGGTGTTCCGGACATATTGATACTCCTAGGACTTGGACTTTTACTGGGACCAATATTCCATGTTATTGATCCTTCCTCACTTCAAGGATTTTCACAGATATTCTCGTCCTTAGCATTGATGATAATTTTGTTCGAAGGTGGTCTTAACCTGAATCTTTACAAGGTTCTGCGGGAAAGTTCCAGAGCAATTTTACTGGCGGTTCTTTCTGTAACAACCTCAATGATTCTTACCTCGTTATTTGCGATGTATTTCCTTGAATGGGGGTTATTACCAGGCCTATTATTGGGTGTTATGGTAGGAGTGTCAAGTTCCTCAGTAGTCATTCCATTAATTAGAAAGGTAGAAACCAGCGGTAAAGTTGTCACATTACTAAGTCTAGAGTCCGCTTTCACAGATGCGCTTACAGTCATCATAGGAATAACTTTACTCCAATTAATAGCATATCCCACAAATAATGGCCTCTATTCAGTTACACACGGGATAGCAAGTGAATTCTCAATAGGTGCAATGTTAGGACTTCTGATAGGTGTTATTTGGCTGAAGATTTTAAAAGTAGTCGAAAATGAACCCTATAAGCATATACTAACATTAGGTGTAGTTTTTCTTTTGTTTTCTCTTGTCGAAAGTTTAGGAGGAAACGGAGCTATATCATCACTAATGTTTGGTCTGGTACTAGGAAATGCGAGAACTATATCAAATATGATAAAATCAAAGGATAAGATGAAAACTGAAAGGGCTATGAAGGAATTCCATTCAGAAATATCATTCTTAGTCAGAACATTCTTTTTTGTATACCTTGGAATTATAGTTGTCTTTGCGGACTTTTACCTCCTCTTCTTAAGTGTTCTTTTATCGTCTCTTCTGCTTATTGGTAGGGTACTTTCAACTTATCTGGCAACAGCTAAAGATAATATATTAACCAAAAACAGGAATCTGATATCCGTAATGTTCCCCAGAGGCCTTGCTGCGGCGGTTTTATCCCAACTACCCGCGGTCTACGGGATTAAAAACGCTGGGTTTTACCCGGACATTGTTTTAACGGTTATTACTAACACCCTTATTATCTGTACTATAGGTTTATTTATCATTTCAAGCACAAATAAAAAAATGAGGAAAAAGGATGGTAAATCCAAAAAGTAAGAATATGCCATTATATGGTATTTTGGGCTTCCTTCTCATTATTCTTGTTAACGTAACACTATGGTTAAACATAATTTTGGACTTGAACATAGAGGTTTTCACTCACTGTTACTTTCCCTTTATCTGGGCGGGATTTATACTGTTTGTAGACGGTTTAGTTTACAAGTTCAGAGGGAAATCGCTGATGAAAAATAATATCAAGGATTTTATTAGTTTATTCCTCGTTTCTTTTCTAATCTGGACTTTATTTGAAATTATCGTGAACTGCATTCAGGTGTGGAATTTCATTGAAATAGATGGGTTTTCCTTCTGGGGATATTTTATAATTTCTTCCTTGGTTTTTTCCTTTGTTTTACCCTCGATATTTGAAGTAACAGATCTAATCAACGCACTAACAGGCTTCAAATTTAAGATAAAGAAGTTTAATTTTACTAGATTCTTCCTTTATTTGACTATTTTTGCAGGATTAATTTTATTCTTACTTCCTATTTTTTACTCTAAACTCACCTTCCCCTTGATCTGGATAAGCTTGTTTCTGATATTTGATCCTATTAATTACATGAATGATAATCCATCTATCATTAGAGGTATTAGCAAGGGAGACTGGCAAATAGCTGTATCACTACTTGTTGCAGGAATAATAGTTGGATTTTTCTGGGAGTTCTGGAACTTTTGGTCGTACCCTAAATGGTCAAACAGTATACCTTTCTTTGATTTTTACAGGCTCTTTGAAATAGATTTATTTGGTTATTCCCTTTATTTCTTTTTCTCCTGGGAGTTATTTTCAATGTATCACTTCATCCGAAATATAGGTAAGAGTTATTTACCAAGAATCACCAATTCTACTAAGAGTTTAATAGGAAAGAAATAAAGGTGGTTTGATGGAATATTATTATAATACAAATTTATTTCCAAGTAGTGTTGAAAGCTATAAAGAAGCGAAAGTAGCGGTTTTTGGAGTCCCTCTGGATTCAACTGTGGATTATCTACCTGGAACAAGATTTGGGCCCAAGATTATTAGGGAGGCTGCTAATTTTATTGAACCTTTTGATATTGAGAGTGAAAAAAATCTGTTAGAAGAAGTTAAGATTTTAGACGTAGGTGATATCTCTCCTATAAGGGGGAACGCGCAAGAAACGCTTGAAAAAATTGAAAAAAAGGTCAAAGAGTTAATTGAGATTAAGAAGTTCCCATTGATGCTTGGCGGTGAACATCTGATAAGTTTAGGTGCGGTCAGGGGATTACCAAAAGGCTCTAAGATTGTTTGCTTTGACGCACATTATGATCTTAAAGAAGTCTGGGAAGGGAGTGAATACACTCATAATACCTGGTTAAGAAAAGGAATTAAAATAGTCGGGAAAAATAAGGTTTGTCTGATTGGACCCAGAACTGGAGATGAATTTGAACATGAATTCTCCAAGGATATTCTAGTTAACCCTAATTTTAAGAATCTTGAGAAATTTGTTAAAGGTAGGTATGTTTATTTGACTGTTGACATGGATGTTTTTGATCCTTCTATTGCTCCCGGGGTGGGAACTCCTGAACCCGGTGGGATTGGATATCAAGATTTTATTGAGAAGCTAAAAATGATTTGCAATTACTCTAATCTTATTGGTATGGATGTGGTGGAAACAAGACCTCTGGGGGAAAACAAAATAACTGAAATCTTAGCAGCCAAAATAATATTTAAAGTTCTAAACTATGAATTTATTGGATAAGCAGGGGTCGGATAGTCTGGTCAATTCCGCTAGGTTGAGGGCCTAGTCCCTTAGTGGGTACGAGAGTTCAAATCTCTCCTCCTGCATAAATGCCAAGTCTACAGGAAAGCTGTATTATTGATTAAACTACTTAAATTAAATCAAATTCATAAATTTAGTATGGTTGGACTAACCAGAAAAGAAAAACCAATAATAGCTCTGTTCTATCTAATAGGT
>WJKS01000054.1 GCA_014728985.1 Candidatus Aenigmatarchaeota archaeon | reverse complement strand
CTCATGAGATGTCCGATAAAGATTTTGAAAAACATGAGAAAAATTTCCATAAGGATTATGAGAAAATACGTCATGAGATTCAGGACCTGGAACATAAATTGAACGAACTGTGAAATAATAATTTAAACCTTTGAACTACAACAAAGTTTTAAATGGTTTGAATTACTTAAGAAATATAATACTCGGGGGAATAATACATTGTCAGATAAGTTCCAAGATCACAAACAGAAAAGAATCAGAGAAATCAGTGAACGTAGACGAGCATTTTGGGAAAAAAAGAAAAAAAGAATGTAGAAGAATTCAGAATAATTATTCAACTTTTTTAAGATTCGTTGCTTGAGGTCCTTTTTCACCTTCTTCGACTTCAAAGGATACTTTATCTCCCTCGTCAAGATGAGTCCCCTCTGGGACTTGTGATTGATGTATGAATATATCCTTCCCTTCTTCGACTTCAATAAAGCCAAACCCTTTTCGAGGGTTATACCATTTTATTGTTCCTTCCATTATTTCCACTTCTTGTTTTTTTTATAGAATTAAAATTTCCGCCATTAACATTAATGGTTCTTTGGTTTTTCAATTCTAATAATCAATACAGAATGAATAGTAGTTTTAATACTTTGTTCAAAATGAAATATTAATTTCAGTAGAATAATGTTTTATTTATTTTTGATGTTTCCCTTACCTACAAAAATAGAGAAAAATCTGGATTTTGGATATTGATATTAAACAATACAAAACTACCAATAAACTAACAATTTCCTCTTATTTTTGCTTTTGAATATCTACCTTCACCTCTATCTACATATCTTCATACATTAAAATTATTTAAACACAATTAGTAGTATGATAATGGTGTGAGTTAGAATCCTACATTTAGCTTACATTCAATAATGGAGTCATTTTGCTATCTTTCCTAGATGTCCCACCTCAGGCTCACACCGCCTCCTTAAAGATACTATTTAGTTATGTTTAACACAACTATTATCATTCTCAATTCAAGAAAACCCTTAATTTTATTATATGATTATGAAAACTGTTAAGAAGTGAATTTTCCACATATACAAGTTTTTTAGAATCCTATAAGAATTAGGATTTTTAAATGGTTTTCAAAAAACAAATTTTATTACAGATCACTATAATGAGTATATCATAGTATGAGATTGAAATGTCTATTTGGTTTACATAAGTGGACAAAACTCGGTGGCCCTAGAAACGTGGGGAAAGGAAAATTCGAGCAACGTTATAGATGTACTCGATGCTATAAAGTGAAATATGTTAGAGATTAGAATAATCTGGATCTTATTTCCACAAATCTTTTTCAACTTGATTTTATAATGATAATTCACAAAATTGATAATGTTCTATTTCTTTTTATTAAATTTAACTTTCTTTTAATCTTCCCCAACCCATAAAGTTGGGAAATAACTATTTTATTATATGTTTTATGCAGTATTATCGAAATCATACTTGCAATAAGGGCAAACAACTGCATCAAATGGAATAGATCTACCGCATCTCGGACAGTATCTATCTTTATTATCTACCTTTTCTTTCAATGGATTATAGGTTGTTCCAACAGCAATTAGAATTATACCTAATAGTATTAATAGTCCACTAATCATTGAGATAAATATACCAAGGAAACCATTATCTGATGATTCTTTCCCCTTGGAAACAGGTTGATCATTCTTTTTAGAGGGTTTTATTTTTCGATAAGATTTTTCTTTCTTTTTACCAAGGAATCGTTGTTTATCCCTCTTTTTCAACTCTACATCAAAAACGGTGGTCATAGCTGAAAGATCTGTATAGCTCATAATATTTGATTGCTTTTGCTTTAACATTGCTTCAAGAGATTGTTTCTTTTTTTATCCAGGTAATACACTGATTTTCCATCAATGTGTGTTCGTTTTACATATGGGAAATGTTTCTTGATGGTGTGAAGATTGGAACTATATTTTCCAGTAGAAAACACGTATCCTTCCTTAATTAACTGTTTCAATAACACAAGTGTTTTCCCTCTGATACCTTTATCCCCAGTTTTTTTACTGGTAATATCATGGGTATGATTATATACCGCTGAACTTGATATCCCTAGGAGAGTTGCTACTTCATATTTTGATAACCCGGATAAAACTAATCGCCTTATATCTCCTATTTTCTCTTTTGAAAATGCTTTGGCTATTTAAAAAATAACTAAAAGATAGTTTTATAAAGAAAATGGAAAGAATCTAAATTCTCCATGATATAACAATTCTTTATGATTTGAAATCCTTCTCTGTTAATTCTGGTAACCATCGGAACTTGTGTTGTTTGCTTGTTATCCAAAATACATTCTTCTTAACTGCATTTGGAAATCGTTTATTCAAATCCTCCAGGATTTCTAATAAATGCTCTACATTATCAACAATCAACTCTGGTTCAATATCAGCCCATCCAATCGCAACATTCAGAATGACAAAATATGGCTGCTTTTCAAGATACTCAATGATTGCTTTTCTTTTTGCATAATCTTTCAGATAGATATCAACCTTGAAATTCTTCATTCCAATCTCTGATAAAAACAGATTAACCCTGAAACCATTTATCACTCTACTTTTCATAAGGTTCTTAATTTTATAGTTCACATTTTGAGAAGAACAACCCAGTTTCTCTGCTAGTTCAACGAGTGGGATTCTTGCATTCAGAGCCAAGGTATTGAGTAATTGGTAGTCTATTTCATCTATATCTACAATGTTGCTTTCACAAGAGGTTTCATAGAGTTTTCTGTTTTCAGATTCTTCTTTATCATTTATTAAATAGGTTTTCTTATAGTGGATACTTGTAATATAAATGGATGTTGAATATTCAGCAAAGTAGGGTTCATAAAGAGTCAATGTTTTATCCCAGAAACGATAGAACTCACAGGTCTTCTTCACCCATATAACTATCCCTAAATCAATTGGAACCTTGGATGAATACATGGTCCATACGTTTTTATAACTCGCAAAGTACTCAATTATTTCCTGTTTCTTATCTTCAGTTACATCTTGGAATTTAATGTAAACTCTGAACACCTGGTATCCCAGTTTAAACGCATTGATAGCCGTCCAATAGTTTTTGATAACTCCTTCTTCCTCCATCCGTTTAATCCGATAAGAGACAACCTTACGTGATAGACCGACCTTCTTTCCAATCTGACTGTTACTCTGTCGGCAATTAAGGTCCAGGTGATAGAGTATTTTCTTGTCTTTTACATCAAGCTCAACCATTTACTCCCTCTTTTTTATTTGAAATCCTTCTCTGTTAGTTCTGGTAACCATCGGACCTTATGGACTTTATCCACGAGCCAAAATTCCTGTTTTAAAATAGTATTAGGAAATCTTTTATCAATTTCTTCAATTACTTGAAATAATTCATCAGTATTTTTTAATATAAATTCTGGTTCTATATCAGCCCACCCAACAGCGTTGTTCAAAACAATAAAATACGGTTTTGTTTCAAGATAATTGATGATTTCATCTCTTCTTGCATAATCTCGTAGATAAATGTCGAGAAAAAAATAATGGAGTCCTATTTTCTCATAGTCAATAGTTATTCTAAAAGCATTTATTATATTTCTTTTGATTAGATTTTTTATCCTAAAAGTGATTTTTTGTGATGAACAATTAAATCTTTCTGCTAGGTCTTTTGTAGGAATACGGGCATTATCTGCCATTTCATTGAGAAGGTGATAATCAAATTCATCTATCTGTGTTGATGATGGTTCGCTTCTTATTTCAAAGAATTTTCTATCAGAAGGTTCATTTTCTTCTAATAAATATGATTTATAATAATCAATAGATTTAGTATAAATT
>WJKS01000053.1 GCA_014728985.1 Candidatus Aenigmatarchaeota archaeon | reverse complement strand
TTTTAACTCAGTGGCCAAATCCTTGTCTAACGCATCTCTACCAGCTGTATCTATAATTACAGTATCAAATTTATGGAATTTTGCCAAACCAGATCTTAAGGCAGTCTGAGGATCTTTTTTATCAGAATAGTAAACAGGTACATCTATTTTATTCCCCAATTGTTGTAGTTGCTCTGGTGCCGCTGGTCTGTGATAATCTGCTGCTATCATTCCTACCCTTAAACCCTGTTTTTTCAATTTTTTACCGAGTTTTGCGGCAGTAGTAGTCTTACCAGAACCAAATAATCCAACAAGCATTATCCTTTTCTTACCAATTAATGATTCCTGGTTTTCCCCGAGTAATTTAACCAATTCTTCGTAGATTACCTTGGTGAAATGTTCTCTAAGAGTCAGTCCTTCAGGCGGTTTTTCTTTAAGTGATCTGTCTCTTATATTTTGCGATAACTCATAAACAAGATTAACCTCCACATCTGATTTAAGTAGTATTCTTTGAAGACCTTTTACAAATGCTTCAATAGAATCTCTGTCTACCGTAGTCTTGGTAAGAACCCTTCTCATTAAGTCACTTATACTCTTACCCATGTCTTTAATTCCCATAACCATCAACTATTAGTTAATTAGAAGGATGAAGACTTAAATTGATTTTTATTAATCTAGGAATGTTAACAATAGATTTAAATATCTAAGATATATGGAATTTTTCATGTCAAGATCTTATTTTGTTGATATTGAAGACCTTTCTCTTGGAGAAAAAAAAGAATTTGAGGAAACATTACCTGTTATGAGGAGAATCGTTGGTCCGAAGTATGCTCCTTACTGTGGACGTGCACTGAGAAATTATGATGATATTGTGAGAGCAACTCTTTATCTAGGTGGTCAAGCAGAACTTGCAGAAAAAATAGGAGTAACAGGAGATCATATACGTTCTTGTACTTGTGCCTTGAGAAGAGCTGGGTTATTAGAGTAATATAATCTTTATTCTAAGACCCCCTTAACAAATTCCTCCTTATCAAATTCTTTTAAATCATCATACTCCTGACCAACGCCAAGCCCAACTATAGGTTTCCCAAGAATTTTACAAGCGCTAAGTATAGCTCCACCTTTTTTGTTAACGTCAACCTTTGTCAAAACTACACCATCAATCCCAATATCTTCATCAAATTTTCTGGACTGCTCTACTGCATCATTCCCGGTAAGTGAGTCAATGACCAGTATTTTCAGATGGGGTTTATTAACCCTAACTATTTTTTTCAATTCGTCCATAAGATTCTGATCTGTATGCATCCTACCAGCACTGTCTGCTAAAACAACGTCAATTCCCTTGGATTTAGCGTGCTCCATCGAATCATATATAACCGCAGCAGAATCAGCGCCACGTTTGTGTTTTATCACTTTTATTCCAAGATTTTTTCCGTGTTCTTCGAGTTGTTCTATTGCCGCTGCTCTAAAGGAATCACCGGCAGCAAATATACATGAGTAACCCTTTCCTTGGAACCTGTGACCTAATTTCGCAAGAGTCGTTGTTTTTCCAGAACCATTAAATCCAATGAACAGAATAAGGCAGGGCTTATTGTCTTTAATAACTTTCTCAATATCCATCTTAGGTACATCAAGTATCTCAAGTAGACTTTTTCTGATAGTTTTCTCTACTATTTTTTTAACTTGACCTCTTTTAACCTTCTTACCAACTAAGGCATGTTTAAGGTCCTCTTTAATTTTGTCAGATACTTCTAAAGCTACGTCAGCCTGAAGTAGACTTAATTCCAAATCATCCAACGCATCTGAGAGATCCTTTTCAGAGATTTCTTTTTCAGTGATTTTTTTAGGAATCTTTTCTGCAGTCTTACTTACTGACCTGACTACGTTGTTTAGTTTCTCTTTCAGAATGTTGAACATATTCTAACCTGCCTGCACTTCAGTTTCCGCAGATTTTTGTAATTGTGAATACATTTTTTGAATTTCGGGTTCTATTTTCCTGATTTTCCCAACTACATCTTTCATGTGATTTTGAACATCTTCTAGACCATCCTCAATCATTTTTTTCCTCTGGTCAAGTATTTCTTTAACCTCATCAACATTTTTTTCCATGATAGCATCTGCCCCTATACCCACAATCATCTTCTCCTTTTTATTTAATTTCCCAGGTAGAAAAACGCTTGAACCTAGAGGTATGTAGACTTCATCCTCTTTAGCTTTAATTACTTCATCTATCGCCTCTTTAGTTTGTTCTATTTCCATCATTTTTGAAGTAAATATATCCCTTCTTTCATTTAATTCTTTGAAAGTTTCCTCTAAGGCTTGGTATTGAATCATTTTTTCTTGTAATTCTTTTTGTGACATACTAATCTCCCTTTATTATTGGTAATTAAACCTTTAAATTCAATTCATCCCTAGCAACATCTTTCAGGATTCTAATCAGGTTAATTACATTCTTTCTTTTAATCGCAATTGCACCAACACTTTTGAATTTACTTGAAGATCTGATCAGATGGTCATGTTTGGTTTGGTTAATCCTTATGAATTCTTCTTCTTCCTCATATTTGGGTTTGAATACGTCTATCCATAATTTATCAAATTTTCCCTGATCTACCCTCCCTACAAACTTACTGGTTCCTGTCGAATAGAATATTTTAGCAGGTCCTTTTTCATCATAATCTACCCTTTTTTCGATTAACATCCTTTCAAGGATTTTAGTTACAGTGTGACGGTTTAAAGCCAGTTCTGACGCTATATCAGTTATTGTAAGACCTCTAGGGTTCTCATCTAGAATTTCAACAATTTTCCTAGTGTTTTTGGTATCATATTCCTCTGATTTGGACGTCTTTTTCTTTTTCATTCCAACCTCACCCCTTCAATACTATTTAAGTACTACCAGTATAAAAATATTTATTAGAATTTAATGTATAGACACTAAAGATTAGAAATGAGGTGGTTTAGAATGGTAACAGTGTCAGTTTTTAGAATGAGTTCAGTCCCTAAGAAGTTTGATATAATATACAGGCTTCATGGGGAAAGTTATGGAAGTTGTGAATTTCAGGTGAAAAGATCTGGTAAGGGAGATAAGGAACTGAGAATAATAGCGTCCTATGAAGAGGATATAGAGACAGGGATGAAAAGAGTCTTCTCTAAAAGAGCTGAAGAAATGGCGGATTATCTGAGGGAAAAGGGTAAAGAGAAGATTCAGAGGAAGGTCATTTGTTTCCTGAATAGAGAAACAGGGATATTAGAAATATATCGGGGCAAAGACCATGTAACAAACAAAGTAATGAAGGGAATTCAGAGATTACTCGGAGTAAACCTCAGTCAGGTTAAACTCAGCTCCCAGCAATTACTAATGATAGTCAACCAGAACAGTGAGGAAGTCAAACAGGCAATGTTCAAGTATATCCATGGGATGTGGTATCAGATTCTAAGAGGAAACAAGCTCGAAAATAATCAAAAATACCTCGAGTATCTTTCAGACAAACCAGAATCCCTGAGTATGGTATCAGTTATCCCCAGGATCAACTGGGTAAATGGTAGCAAATACATGGTGACTTTTAATGGTGATAAAGGAACGATCAAGATGTATGATGGTTCTTACAGGGGAAAACCAAGGGGAGAAATCAAGCAGTTCGTTGGAATGATGATGAAAGCAAATCATTCATTTCCTTCCTGATTTTTTACAAATTAACTTATCTTGATAAAGACAATTATGTTTTTAAGTCTAATTTATCCAAATATTTTACCAAGGGCCGATAGTCTATCGGTTAGGATATTGCCCTTACAAGGCAGAGAGCCCAGTTCAATTCTGGGTCGGCCCATTAGAATTATAATCTTTAGAATACCCTATTTTTAATCCAAAATCCAATATAATGTTATGGTACACTATTTTGAAATTACTTGTAAATTGGGAAAAATTGTTAGAACGACAAAAGAATACTGGACCTTTATTATAAATGCAAAGCATCCCTCTATGAAGGGAAGGAAGAAGAATGTTATGAATACCCTAAAGGATCCAGATGAGATTAGAAAGAGTAAAAGAGACCCAAAAGTTTATCTTTATTACAGGGAAATCAAGAAAAAGTATATTTGTGTAGTTTGTAAGCATTTAAATGGCGAAGGTTATATCATAACTACATACTTAACTAGTAGGATTATGGAAGGTGAAAGTATATGGAAAAAATGACAATAGTTTTCAATAAAATGGGTAATACAATAGATATATGGTTTGATGACCCAAAAAAAGAATTCATATGTGAAGAGACAGGCGAAGAGATAATCCTAAAAAAAGATAAAAAAGGAAAGATAATAGGTTTGGAACGTCTGAATGTCTTACCAAAAAGAAAGTTAGAGGAAGCCGAATTACCCATGGAATTTATAGTTAAGTAGATAATTATTGGTGAAATTCATTTTCTTAGAAGTCAACAAAAAACAATGTGAGAAAGTAGCAAATATTATTCAAAATCTTAGATTTAGGAAGAGTTTCTATCAAGATGAGTTCACGCTAATAAAAGTTGACCCAGAAATCAAAATGAGAGCTTACATTTATTCTATTGCCATATGTCACCAAACACATACCCTGATCAGCAAGAAAAGGAATTTAGTGGGATGGGGTTACCTAAAATTCGTGTTTACCAAACTAATGAAAACTAATTCTGAGTTATTGGATCCAAAATATCTTGAAAAACTAACAACTGATGAATTGTCAGAAAAATTGAAACCATTCTTTTGTGAGGATGACCCAAATGTTTGTACCTTGGATAGGCTTGAAGAAAGATCTAGATTCATAATAGATATCTCGAAAGTATTGAGTGAAAAATATGATGGAAAAATAACCAAATTAGTAGAATTAAGCAATATTTTTCTTATCAATGATGGTAAAGGTCTTTATGAACTATTGGAAGATTTTGATTGTTACAGTGATACTTTGAGAAAGAAAAGCACTGTTTTTTTTGAAATATTTAATGGAATCTGGACCACTCCAGCCAAAAGACCCTGAGAATATAATACCTATCATGGATTACCACATGCAAAGGGTACTAATGAGAATAGGGTGCGTTGAGATATTAGATGAAGAATTAAAAAGAAAATTAATAAATAAGGAACCCATGAAATCAGATGAAGAAATAAGAAACGCATCAGTAGAGGCATTAAAATTAATATCAAAACTCTCTGGACATCCCATCCTTATGATGAATGATTTCTTTTGGACCTTAGGAAGAAGCTGTTGTAAGGAGAAGATACTTTGTGTGGATAGAGAATGTAACAAGAAACCATGTACATTTAACCTAGCTGTGAAACTTGACTCATACGATGAATGTGTTTTTGAAGGAGTTTGTAAAGGTAATTTGAATGAGAATTATCGTAATTTATGGCAGCCTATCGTAAATACACATTACTACTAGAGTTTAATCACCATTTAAATCTTTAACCTCTAATAATCTTATTATGTTCGGAACCAGTAGAAGAGAGGAAGAAACGTTTGATTTTAAACCAAAGACTGAGAAAAAACCACAGACTATTTCTGTATCTGACCAACCAAATATGGGAGAGGTCGTTGAAAAGATTAACACTATTACCCAACAGATCAACCTGATATCCAAGTATCTTTCCTATCTTTCACAGAAATTTGACAAGACGATTGATGATGCAATGACTTATGACAAAACACTTGATGATATTGAGGGAAGGATTAATTCCCTGAAGAGTAAGATTGAACGACTAGAAATAGTTTCTCCTGATATTGACTTGGCTGAGGATAGAAATAGGGCTATTTGAGTTTCTCCTAAGATATATTATTCTAGGAATTAAATTATAGATAATGAAGATAGTTTATTCAAATCATGCTAAGGGAAAGATCCGGGAAAGAAAAATTTCTAGAAAGGAAATAGAATCAGCGAGATATAGGTGAGAACGTGAGAATAACATACGATCCTGACGTGGATGCAATGAATATTCATTTCCAGAAAGGTAAGTATGAACTGAGCGAAGAGGTAGCCGATGGTATAGTTATAGATATGACCAAGGATGGTAGGGTAATTTCAATAGAAATATTAGACGTTTCAAAAAGAATGCCGAAGAAAAGTATAAGTGATGTTACTGTTGGTATTCCTATCAAAAAATAAATTATCAGATAATCAGCAAATATACACCAGCAAATACAATTGCTCCCGCTATTAATTTCTTGATAAGATCATCTCTTTCTTTGAGTAAGATTATTCCGGCTAGAATAGTAAAGATCATTGAGGAACTGTGTACAGGGACCACTCTTGATACCTCACCAAATTTAAGGGCGAGTTGGAAAAAATACATCCCCAGAGTGAAAAATGTACCGATAAGAAAGACTATTGGTCCGTGAAGTTTCATTTCCTTTTTGATTTTTTTGAAATCAAATCTTATGAAAGCGAGAAGTATTATTGAAGAGAACGAATATAGCAGGAAGTTATAGAAACCGGTGGAAAACGTTCTGAGTAGGTATTTATCACCAAAATTAACAGTTGCGAATAATAATGAACCAGAGATCACGAATAGCATCCCCCTAGTTAATTTTAACTTTTGTCCTTTCCATGAGATTAGAATATTCCCCAGTATTACCAGTCCTACGCCGATCATTTTGTAGGTAGTTATTGGTTCCCCTAGTATCAGCGCGGCACCAACCAAACTCCAGATACGACCTACCTGTGCACCTATTGATACATTAGATGCTTCCTCAAGTCTTCTACCCTTGGTGAATAGAATCGCAACAATAGCAGTACCTATAATTGTCAGAACAAGGACTATAGAATTACTGTTGGTGAATGAGTAAGTCATGTTTTCAAAAGGTATTGTCACTAGGAGGAGAAATGTAATGATAAAATTAAGGAGTAGTGCAAATACTATTGGATCTCCTTTGTCTTTTAGACTTTTTCTCATCAACAAAGCATAGGATGACATAAATAATGCTGATAGTAGTGCGTAGATGAACCACATGGATATAATCTGATGATTTTAGGTTGAAATAATTAATGATTCCGAAGAGAAAATAAGTTAACATTTATATTTGTCTGTTCTAACATAATAAGTTAGCGAGGTTAAATCGCAGTGTTTCCAAGAGCGAGGTGGAGCAAGGTTCATTGGAATCCTCTATGCCTGGAGTGCTCGCGGACTTATGGCGGAAGGCTCATAAGGGCTGCCTTGGGACACCCCGAAGATGATGAATCATCTGGGTAAAGGTCGGAAGTTCAAATCTTCCCCTCGCTATTGGGTATACCATATTTTCTGAAGACTTTGATAGAGTTATGTCCAATATATTTGAATGATGTTGATATTCTCATTCTCCAAATTTTATTTTTTGTTTTATAATTATCCATAGACCAAAATTTTCTAACTTTAATTCCTATCGAATCACACATTTTTTTGATTAGGAGCAGGTTCTCCTTTTCTTTTTGGGTTAATTGTATTTCACCATTTTCTACATAACCATCCGCATCTATAAACCCAGAAACAAAACCAATTAATTGATTTAAGGTATAATTATAATTTTTAATTAAATTCATTTCTTTTCTTATAAATTTGAATAATTTTTTAGAGTTCACTTTAATTCTAATCGAATTAAATCTCCTATCCTTTATTAGAAATGGTTTCAGACCTATTTTTCTCATTAATAACACTATGTAACTCTTTATTTTGATGTCTTTTTTGGAGTTTAAATAAAATTCAACCACGTAATGTCCGGATTTATAATAGTATAAATATCCATCTCCTAGAAAAAACCCCAGTAGATAACCCAGTTCCTTATCAGATAATTTATCCAAATAGATTTGGTTAGTTCCCATAATTAATTTTTAAGAGTCATTAAACAATAATCTTTTGAAACGGTGTGGTTAGAATGAAGTTAAAATTAAAAATTCTTACGTTTCACTAGACTAATATAACTTTTTCTCCCTCTACTGCCTGATCTTGTCTCACTCGTTCTTATTAACCCTGCTCCTTCAAGGTAATCCAGGTGTTTTTTAAGTGAAGTATGTGATAAAGATTCATGTTTTTGGTTATATTTCTCTTCAAAATCACTGAAAACCATCTTTTTCTCGTTTTTAAGTATCTCAACTATATTCTTATCAACACCTTCCAGTCTGTCCCTCATTATCTGTAATTTCACTTTTTTAACGCTGGGAAGTATTTCTTTCACGTGTTTTACCAGAATCCTGTCATTATCTTCTTTCTCACAAATTTTTGCGGCTTTTCTAAGGCATTCCAGTCCTACTCTAACATCTCCACCCCGGTTAACAGCATGGTTCCCGCAGAGTAATAGTACCCCTTCCTGCACAGAACCAGTCCTGAACGCTTCATTGCACCTTTCTTTGAGAATATCCTTCATTTCCTGAAGAGAATAGCCTTTAAAACCAATTTCTTGAGTATCTAAGCTGCTCTTAATCCTTGGTTCAATGTTTGAGAAGATATTGGAGTAGTTTGAGATCATAACTAATCCTACAGGAGTTTTAACATACTGATTGATTCTTAACAAGTCATATAGTGCAGTTCCATCCTTATTCACCAACTGATCTATTTCATCCAGTCCAATAACCACAGATTTACCTTTCCTTTTCAGTATTTCAATTAATTTCTCAACTATTTCATCCTTTGATAACCCTCTTCTTGGTATAGGATAACCAAGTTCAATAACAATCTTGGTAAGTAATGCAGGAGCAGTATTATAATCCCATGTGTTAACGAAAACCGTATCAACTTTTTCTCCAGCATACTCATCCAACTCCCGGAAGACAAATCTGGTAACGCAGGTTTTCCCTATTCCTGGTGGACCAGAGATGAATGTGTTCTGTGGCTTTCTTCCTTTAGTCAGTGGGTTAAGATTCCTTGCTATTTCCTGAATTTGTGTTTCTCTGTGCGGAAGAAAATTAGGTAGGAATTCTGTTGATAATGCTTGTTCATTCTTGTAGATTTTTGATTCTTGAATGTTCTGGAAGATACTCATGGTAATAGATTATTGAAGAATATACTTAACATTTTATTCAGTTCTCTAGTTTGAATCTACTTATAACAAAATCTTTGTCAAGTAATTCAATGAACGGTATTAGCCTGGGTCCCCTCTTTTTCCCGAGTAGAACTAAATAAGCTGCTTGGAAAATTTTACCTGGTTTCACCTGGTTTTTTTCAGCGATTGATTTTATTTCATTCCACAAGTCTTTACGTGCTAAATCTTTTTTGATAGAATTTGAAAGTTCTTCTAGAGATAATTTCTGTTCTTTACTTAATTTATCGATTATTTCTGCAGGAACTTTTGGTAATAATTCTATTTTTTCATCGTCAGGACCATATTTCTCCATCCACCTCTCGGCTTTTTTTATCCTATCAAGTACTTTCATTTTAATTTTATCATTCACTTTATCTAAATGCCCCGTCTTTGTCAAGATTTCAATAACTTTTTCAAAGTTTTCAGCAGTAGCTTCAGGTATCATTTGGCTCATTAATGACAAATAACCGAATGATACATTTGGTATATAATGATTTTCCTTTTCTGTTATACTGTTTTCATAAAGTTTTTTGAGATTTCTCAGTTCCTTATCGTTTTCAATTTCTTTATGGTCATAATAAATTTCTTTTAATTCATCAAACTCATCAACCATTTCTGGGATTTTTTCATAAGAGAAGCCTCTTGTCTTATTCGGTCTCTTTATAAGTAACATTCTAAGTATTTCTGGTGGGGCAAATTCTGGCCATTCCCATGTTGCGACTACATTACCTTTGGATGCGGACATTTTTTCTCCACTAACTAGTATGTATTCATAAGGCTGGATTTCATTTTCTCCTGGATAAGGTTCCGGCCAGTTATAAACTCTTTCACAGATTTCACCTGCATTCCAGAAGGATCCCCCAGGCATATAATGTTCTTTCCCAGCTCCTTCGAAGTTAATTTTCCACAGAGGCCATTCAGCTGCCCACTCTATTTTCCATAGTAATTTTCCATTTCCCTTTTTAATGTCACTGTCTCCTTTATGACCACATCCCTCCACTTTAGTGTAAGCTTCCTGACCAAATTCTTTGAAAGAATAGTCTTTACATTCATATTTTACAATATCTCCATCTAAATCAATTACTTTAGTGGTAATTAATTTTCCGCAATTATCACATACAGGTTTCCAAGGACTCCAGACCTTTGGTAGAGGATTCGTTCTATTTTTATTCAGGATGCCTCTTATTATATCAGTTTTCTCGAATGCTAATTTGATATATGGATAAAACCCTCCGTCCTTGTAAGAATCTGTCGTTGAAATTAATTCAGGTTCAGTTCCGAAGTGTTCGTGTAAACTTTTTATGAATAGTCTGGTGAAGTGTTTAACATAATTCTCGCAACAACCTACCGGACAAGGTAAACTTGAGACAGGCATTCCAAGATATTTACTGAATTTTTTTGGTATACCAGCAGGAACTTTTCTCAGAGGATCCATATCCTCTGATACCCAGATAAAATGTACTTTCTTCCCCATATTTCTCAAAGAGCGGACAACAGCATCATGTCTTATTACATCAGAGGCGTTACCTATATGGGGAACCCCTGAGATAGAAGTACTACTTTTTATTTGAAAAGTTTCTGG
>WJKS01000052.1 GCA_014728985.1 Candidatus Aenigmatarchaeota archaeon | reverse complement strand
GGTAAAAGTGGATCAACAAAAGAGAGAAGAGTTACTCAATCTTAAAGGAATAGATAAGTGTTACATAATACATGTTGATATGGATGCCTTTTATGCGGCGGTAGAACAGCGAGACAATCCTGAGTTGCGAGGTAAACCGGTTATTATTGGTGGAAATAATCCTCAATCCCGGGGGGTTGTCTCTACTTGTTCATATGAAGCCCGGAAATATGGTATCCATTCAGCCATGCCATTACAGCAGGCCTATCGGCGTTGCCCCGAGGGTATTTATCTGGCGGGTAATATGGGTAAATATGAAGAGGTGTCTAGAAAGATACGGAAAATATTCCGAAGATATACCCCAATGGTTGAGCCTTTGTCATTAGATGAGGCTTTTTTAGATGTACGGGGATGTGAGAAATTATTCGGCAGTCCAGTGGAGATTGGTTTGAAGATTAAGGATGCTATCAAAGATGAGTTAGATTTGGTGGCATCGGTGGGGGTTGCTCCCAATAAATTCTTAGCCAAGTTGTCCTCAGACCTTGATAAACCCGATGGATTTGTGGTGATTACCAGTAACCAGATTGAAGAGAAGGTCTGGCCATTACCTATTAAACGGTTATGGGGAGTTGGCAAGAAGACAGAAGAATTTCTATTGTCCAGGGGAATTAAGACTATCGGGATGTTGGCCAAACTAGAGCCGACTGCATTGAAGTCCAGTCTGGGTAAGTTGGGATTGGATCTTTATAAGCTGGCTCATGGACAGGATTATCGAAAGGTGGAGCCTTCTTCACAGGTAAAATCAGTTGGCAATGAGATTACTTTTAAAGAAGATACAAGTAGTCCCGAATTTTTAGAAACAACTTTATTAGAACTAGCAGAACAAGTAGGGCGCAGGCTTAGAAAGTCTAATATTCTGGGGCGAACAGTCAGTATCAAACTACGCTATTCCAACTTTAAAACTATTACAAGAAGTAAAACGCTGACCCGGAGCACCAATTCTACCCAGATTCTCTATGAGGTTGGGATAGAATTGCTGAGAAAGACAGGGCTTTACAATAAAAGTTTTCGGCTATTGGGACTCTCAGTTTCAAAATTAATTAAAGAAGAACAACAACAACTCTCCTTATTTGAAGAGAATGACTCCCTTCGTTCAGATACTCTGACCAAAATAATGGATGATCTAAAAGACAAGTTTGGTGAAGATGCCGTTACCCGGGCCAGACTAATCAGTAATAAAAGTAAAAAGAAGTGGTTAAAAAAACGCAATGAACGGAAAAATAGTTAAAGAAAAAGGCTACTCTTACTTTTTAACAAGTAGAGTAGCTTTATTTTTTTTGCAGCAAAATTGTTGGTAAGTACACTGGTGTGACTTATTGCTTTTTACTATTTGGAATAAATACAGTGAGGAATTTTAGGAAACCTGGCAGGCGAAATCCGCCACAAAAACTTTTCATATATTCATGCTGGGTATCTCTATTTTTGGCCCAGGTATAGAAGAAGTCAATTTTCATTATGATTTTTCCCCCCTCTGCACAGTAATCTCTCTTTATTATCATATGTAATTGTGAGCCAAAAGTGACCTTTTTCCAATTTTTTTTGTAATTTATTTCAAAAACACAAAGGAGATTGCTTGAAAACATAGAATATAGAAAATTAAGTGGGAGAAAGTGGGGAGATGTGGGACAGTTGTGGGGGAAGTGTGGGAGAAAAGTGGAAGGGAATGAGTAAATTATGTTCATGGGCGAATATCGCCATTCCATGGATAGTAAAGGGAGGTTAATAATTCCATCTAAATTTCGGGATGATTTAGGAGATCCTTTTGTCCTTACCCGGGGTCTGGATAATTGCCTCTTTGTATACCCAATGGAAGAATGGCGTATCCTAGAAGAAAAGCTAAAATCCCTTCCGATGACAAGTAAAAACGCACGAGCCTTTGTCCGTTTCTTCTTTTCAGGTGCAACAGAGTGTACCCTGGATAAATCTGGACGAGTTAATATTCCACAAAATTTATGTGAACATGCCCAATTAGAGAAAGAAGTAGTCATCACCGGTATTTCTGAGCGGATTGAACTATGGAGCAAAGAAAATTGGGATCAATATATGGAAATGACAGCAGACTCTTATGAAGATATAGCAGAAACTATGGAAGAATTAGGAATATAAATAGAGGTGATATACAATGGAACTTAAACATGAAACTGTATTATTAGAAGAAAGTATAGATAATCTGGATATAAAGGAAGATGGAGTTTATGTCGATTGTACCTTAGGAGGAGGAGGTCACTCGGAACTAATCTTAGATAGATTAGGTCCAGAAGGTCATTTAATAGGTATAGACCAGGACCAATTTGCAATTGACAAAGCTCAAAAACGTCTAGAGGAGTATAGTGATCGTTTAACACTAGTTAGAGATAACTTTCAAAATGTGAAAAAAGTCTTATATTATAATGGTTTTGTAACAGTGGATGGATTGTTAATGGATTTAGGTTTTTCTTCTTTTCAAGTTGACGATATAGAGAGGGGGTTTAGCTATCAACATGATGCTGAGCTAGATATGCGTATGGACCGTAGGCAAAGGTTGACAGCTAAAGGAATCGTTAATCGTTGGAATGAAAAAAAGTTAACCAAAATTATTACTGAATATGGTGAGGAGAACTGGGCAAAAAGGATTGCCAAGTTTATTGTAAAAGAACGGAGAAAGAATCCAATTAATACTACAGGAGATCTGGTTGATATTATCAAGAGTGCGATACCAGCAGGTGCTCGTAAAAATGGTCCCCATCCTGCCAAACGTACTTTTCAGGCACTGAGAATCGCAGTAAATGATGAACTAAATGTCCTCAAAAACGTATTAGAAGATGCTTTAGAAGTATTAAACCCAGGTGGACGTATCTGTGTAATATCATTTCATTCTTTGGAAGATAGGATAGTAAAACACTTTTTTAAAGAAAAGGTGAAGGAATGTATCTGTCCAAAGGATATGCCATGTACTTGTGATATTGAGCCAGAGCTTAAGGTCATTACTCGCAAACCAATTATGCCATCTGATGACGAGGTTGAGAGAAATCCGCGTGCTAGAAGTGCTCGCTTACGTGTAGCAGAAAAGCTATAGTTGGTGGTTTATTGTTCTAATTTAGCCAGGGGGTGAATAAATTGGTAGTAAGGAATAAACAGCCCAAATATAAATATGATAAATATGGTACAAAGAAAAAAGTCAATAAACAGGGGAATAGACCTAAAAGTAAAAAAAAGCAGAAGAAAGATACACCTTTTGCCTTGAAGGCACTAGGGATTGGTTGTATAATAGTCTTGTTTGGTTTTATTGTGGTGTTATATATCAATCAATTTGTTCAAATAAGCACAACTAATTATCAAATTGATAAATTAGAGAAGGAATTATCTGATATAGAAAATAAGAATGAGAAGATAAGATTACAGATAGCTCAAAGTCAATCTTTAGAAAAGATTGAGAATATAGCTAGAAAAGAATTAAAAATGGCAGACCCTGATAAGGATAAAGTATACTATATATCATTAGAGAATAATTCTACTAATAGCAATAGAACTAAAAACACAAAAAATAATAAAGAAGAGACACAGGTTGTTCAGGGAGTAGCAGATTGGTTTAAAAATTTGACCTCTGTAGAAGCTGGTACCCTGGACGATTAAAAGTATGGAGGGGTGTTGATGGCAAATCATTTAAAACTACATATAAAGAAGAGGATAACTATCCTATTCTTGATTGTGGTTTTCCTAATGTTTATATTATTAGGCCGTTTAATCTGGGTTCAGGTTATACATAGTGGCTTTTATGAAGAAGAGGCTTTAGAACAGAGGCTTCGTGAGTTGAAAGTTGAGCCAAAAAGAGGTTTAATTTTGGACCGTACGGGTAAAAAATTAGCAGTAAGTGGTACAGCCGAGACTGTTGTTGCTAATCCCTCGGAGGTTGAGAATCCTAAAGAGACAGCACGTTTATTGTCAGACTTATTAGCTATGACGGAAGAAGAAGTCTACAAACGGATAACTATGAATCGAGCTAGTGTTTACATAAAGCGGAAGATTGATGATGAGATAGCAGTAAAGATTAAAGAATTAAATTTAAAAGGTATAGACTTTACTGAAGAGAGTAAACGTTATTATCCTAAAGGGGAGTTGGCAAGCCATATTCTAGGGTTTGCTGGAATTGATAGCCAGGGATTGAATGGTGTAGAATTGACACTAGATCATTGGTTAAGGGG
>WJKS01000051.1 GCA_014728985.1 Candidatus Aenigmatarchaeota archaeon | reverse complement strand
TTTACAGAACTTATTCAAAAACTTTTTATGTACTATTTCCAAAGATAATTTTACAGTCACCCATTCAAATTCACCTCAAATGATATTTGGATGGGTTTCTTATTATTTTTTACTTATTCTGAGACACTTTCGGAAGTACTGCTTCAGGTTTTTAGAACTCCATCTCAACTTTAGGAACCTTAGGTTCAGTATTAGCTATTTCTTTCACCAAGTCAATTGCTCTCATTCCTCTTTTAGTGATAATATAACTATTCCCCCTCTTTGCAATGTAGTTATTATCTTTAAGAACATGGATGTGTTTGTATATCTCGGATACTGACGCAGATACATTCGTCTTTTTATTGAAGAAATTATCTATATCTGTCCATTTACTAGGCCCTTTTCTGAAAAACTCTAAAAGAAGTAATCTTTTTGGGGAAGAGAATACATCTGATACAGAGAATATATCTTTCACTCTTTTTTCTTTCATATAGTAATATTTTTTCCTAAAAAAGATAAATATTAGATTTTTTTAGATTATTTCAAGGAGAGGAGCAGGAAGCTATGAATTTGTCTAGAATCTTTCGCTTCCTTTGCGCGGAGGCCCCTCTCTTTCTTGTACTGTGGGGATATTTGTTTTTCAGAAACATAAGGATGTTGATTAGAATTCTTGGATAAATTATAATCAGGAATAAATAGGTTAAACTCTTTGATTGGTTTTATGAGGAAAATATATGTTACCCCAAAAGACCTTGGAGTTTATCCCGATGGCACTGTTTTTGATGTTCTAGGTGTAAATTGTTTAGATACTGCAGCTATTCTTCATATTCAATCTGGAGGAACTGGTCGGATATTTTGGATCAATGATATAGGTCACGCATATGTTATCCCAGAAGGTGCAAGTAGATCAGATTTGGCGATGAATAATCCTTTAGATAGAAATGGTAGACCGGAATTTCCTAATTTAACAGTTGGCCAAGTTTTAGACCTTGGGGTTGATAAAACTGGAGAATATGTAGATAGATGGAGAGTTGGATTGGAAAAAAATATAAGATATGCATGGGAAAATGGAATTAAAGTAACTTACTCACCAGAATTGATACCTTGACGGAGATTCTGAAGGAACCTTCTCTTTACGATAGTTATTTAAGTTTTCTCTTACTTTATAGATTTACAATGTCAAAATTTCGTCGATATTTTTTAGGTATAGTTACGGGCCAAGTAGTTTTGACTAGGCGTCCAGTGACTTTAGATCAATTTTTGTCCGGACAGTTAGAAGTTGAAGGTTACCCGTTAAGAGGAAATATCTCCTTAACTAGTACAATGGGAGAGATGGATATAGGCACTCCTGTTGATGTAATTATAAGAAGATATTCGAGAGGTCCTCAAACAGTTAGTTTAATAGGTTTCAATACTGCGGGAGGAGGAAGAAAAATTGGTAGTATACGTTATTTAGAAGAAGACTAAAAGTGAAAATCTGGGGATTCCTTTCAGTATAAAAATTAAATTTTTATTTTCAATTTACTCTTTAGGAACTAATTCCTGAAAAAAACATTTAAGTTTAAGGTAACTATACTTGGAAAGAAAATAGTACTTGGAGGTGAATTTATGGGGAAATATGGAAGGAGTGTTAGTATTGGTGCACGTTCAACAAAAGCACAGAGAAGGGCAGGCGTGGCTCCAGATTATGATGGGTCTGGTAGTGGACCAGCTACCAATGTTTATCGAACTTTTCTCCCAAAATTTCTCGATAGGGCTTTAGGAGGGAGACCATCTCGTTCTGGAAAAAGAAGGCGAAGATAACCGGATTCTGTTAAAATTGAGGAACGTTTTTTTAATTTTTATTATTTTCCTTTTATTTGAAAAATCATCCTAATATCAAACTAAATTAAGGATATCTTATTCTTACCCTTTTTCTACCCCTCACTTTTTCTTCAAAATGTCTTTTTTCAACCCATCTCTGAGCTAAAGCAGGGTTATATCTTCGAGTTAATCTAATGTCAGGGTCTCTAAGAATGGAATAAGGTTGTCTATATTTAGGTCTTTCCCTGAATTCAGTCATCTGATTCAAAAACCTCTTAACGAATTTATCAGTCGTTTTTTTTGTTGACCTATGCTCTCCTGAGTACTTCAATTAACCTTGGAACGTATTCTTCAGGTAATCTTACAGTAGTGGCACCTTTACAAGGGGTTTCAGTCCTAGTAATTACTCTTTCCGGGTTAGTTAGTGTTCCAACAAAATCTTTTACCCTTTCTAGAGTTTGCCCATATTCTGTGTCTGTATGTCCATGTTCTAAGAGACAATAAGCTTTGCTTGGAGATAATACTGGATGCTTTGCACTAGGATCATAGACAATCCCTAATCTTATTCCAGGTTTTTCAAAAGGTAAACCTCCACGAACTTCATATGCGGGTGTTATCATGAACCGTGCTCCTCTGGACATAACCTAATATAAAATAACAGATTATTTAAGTCTGAGTAATACGGGACTTCTGACAAATTGAATGACTATTAAGTTAAGTTTTGAATGCGGTGAGAATATTTAGGAAAGACCAGAAGGTCATTAGGGATAGGATATTAAATCAGAATACATATCACTATAATAAACTATGAACAGTCAAACATGTACATTTCCTTCTATTGCATCATCCACTAAAATTGTATCATAACCATTTCCTTCCAACCATCTTTTTTGTTGGTAAACAGAAGCGTCCCTAAATGCACCGGCAATATATACTTTACCTACCTGATCAGGTGGTGGTAAAATATTTCCACCCCATGTATAAGGTGGTGAATAAGTATGGAAAGATGTGGTGCGGCCCAGGTCCCCGCTCTGAGAATAATATACTCTTTCAGGACCGAATTTAGGATTTAACTCCCTAATTCTTCCTTTTATTATCCTGGTTGCCTGTTCTGGATGTACACAAACTAGAACATCATCATTTTGGACTACTTCAATTACGGCCTCGGTTCTCATAACTAAAAAGTTGAGTAGAATAGATTTAAATTTACTTTTTTTAGAGGTATATTATTATTTGATATAAGTAAAGGTTTAAGAGTGTTATTATCGTCTATAATAATACAAACTTTTAGGAAAAAGTTGATCAAAACCGAGATATTAAGGACCTCAACCAAAACGAACTCTTTAAGGGGTTGAAAAAAACCTCTGAAGGGAATTACAACATACATTACAAAAATAAATCAAAAAATCCCACTTCGGATTTTCCTTCTTGGGAAGTCTGGAGAAGCACGGGACAATCGATTAGTCATACTCATCTTTTGGGAATGACTTGGTTGTCTTGTGTTTTAAACGATTCTTCTCGGGGGAGGAGAAAGGCGGGGAAACTGATTTCCCAATCTCTCTCCCTCTCTGAGGGACGGTCTCCTTACACCCTTTGATGCAACCCTTGCGGGTTTCCAAAGGTCAAGGAAAAGGGGGTCGTGAACAATTGAATAGTAAAATCGAATAAGGGTCATCCCTAGACCCCACAAGAAACCCGAAAAGGGCGTACGGTGAAAAAACTAAACAGAGGGTGAGATAGACTCTACCTGAATTGTCTATAAGTGAAGCAGGAACCACTAAAATTTCCTGCATGGTTGAGATGCCCATAACATCTCCGGTTAGGATCCGATTCTAGACTTGGGGTTTGCTAGTATCCCCGTAATAACTAGATGACAATTATAAATTTTTAACCACTCTACCTCTTGTCCTGGTAGAGATGTAGTAGAAAAGGACATTTCAGTGATCGATCGCGAGGGTTACTGAACCAAGAAACTTCTTTCTCCTCCCAGAGGTTTTCTTGGAATGGCGAGGGAGGAAGTGACTGATTATGAATGGAGGAGTTCGAAATGAAGGAACGGAAGTTGTATATCACGTTTATTTCTTTGATGATCGTGGGGATTCTTTGGGTAATGTTCCCCACTGGGACCTTCGCTTGTGGTGAACCCACAATGAGGGCTGATTGTAATGGAGGGTCTGTCACCCTTCCGGTGGAATGGGGGACGGAAGAAACTTTGAAGATATTCACTCGACCTGGTGGTGGTTGGAACCTTATCTATCAGACAACAATCCAGCCAGGTCAGACGATCCACTTCAGTTGGCCGGAGGACGTGGATGTTTGTGTCCAGAATGACTGGACGGCGGAGTTGGTGGGCTCGTGGAGAGGGGACTCAACCTTTGGTGGTCCCCACTGTTGTGATGGTGGTCGTGAAGTAACTCCTTGGGGTGAGTGTGTGATCACCGTTACGCCTTCTGAGGTCGAGATCGTGGAGGACCCAGACGTTTGGGTGTTCTGTGAGAATATCGCAGTCGGCGGCGGCAGTGACAGTGAAGCACAGGAGAGTCTCATTTGGATTGATGTCCCAAGTTGGGTCAATCCAGTGAGGGCCGATTTCATTCAGGGGGATCACCGTCGGGAACCCCTTAACCGAGATGGCAATCGCTTTTACATGCAAAACTTCACCGTTGGGGGCGGTTCCAGGTTCTGGATTCATCTCCAGTTCGATGTCCCCGCTGACGTGGAACCCGGCGAACATCTTTTCGAGGGTAACTGGTCTTTCACCGGAAACAACCTCGGGGGAAGGCTTGGAAATGACTTCAGTACAATCTTATCCGTCGTCGAAACTAACCCGGAACCTGAGGCGACTACTGCTGCCACTACTACAGGTACTGCCGTTTCAGCCGGTGAAGAATATGAAGTCCAGTCTGGTGACAGTCTCTGGTCTATCTGGACATCTCTGGGTGGTGAAAACGGAACGGGCTTGGGATGGGGAAGTTGGCGTGACGGTACAGTACAACTCAACAATTTGACCAACCCTGGTATACTCTCAATTGGTCAGATCCTCATCCTGCCTGTTGGGACGTAATCATATCGTCCCACGAATAAATATAAACTGAGCAGAGAGCGTAGAAACCGAGTCGGTTTGATACCGATAGGATTCTAACATGTTAATCCCATGGAAGCCCTGCTAGATAATGGAGTTAGGACTCCATCTTCCAACAGTTTTTATTTTTCTTTAATATATCATTAAAAGATATTATTAAAATTCATTTTGAAGACGGTAAAAATATATTTTAACTAGTAATATGAACGGATAAGATTTTAATGGGTATTTATATCTTTATTGACTATTGAATAGTGATAATATATGTCTTTACCAAGATGGGTACCTGGAGTTTTGGGGGCAGCATCTGTGTTTTCATTAGGATACGCTACTTATAGAGCTTTTAAGAAAGATGACCCAAGTCTTCTTAGAATTATTGGTTTATTAATTGGTGTTGGGACAGTTTTAAGTCATTTTTATTCTTCAGATATAGAATCAGATGAAACTGAAGCTTATGTTCCAATGAGAAGAGTTATTCCAGATGACATGTCTATGGGAGATCCGGTAAAACCTAACGTCACTGTTGGAAGACTAACCAAACCAAGACCTTCTGATACAGAAACATCAAATTATGATGGAGTGAAATGGAATAGGTCTTATTGGGCCAAATACCTTGCTAGAAAAAAAGATGGTACAAGAAGGTATCAAGACAGATACCCAGATGGTCATTTTTATTTACATCTTTTAAATTTGATTGGATGCCATGATGGTTCAATTAAATTCAGAAAACTTCTTGATCACCCAGATGGTTTGTTACGTGTTTCTGAAGAATGTGTGGGTAAAGAAACATTTTCTGTTGATGATATACATAGATTATGGACAGATTTATTGGTTAGGGAGTTAATTTTACTAGGAAAACAAATACCAGAACATATACGTATAGAAGGTACAGTTAGGGACATCCAATTTAAGCCTGGAAGACTGGAATTTCTTGGAGACATTGGGGACCAAGTTATCTCTATAGGTTCTTTATATGATGATCTATTTCAACGTATATCGGGTTTGGGTGATGATATCTTATTGGAAGCTTCTGGTGATTTAGTACCTTATATGTGTGATGCTAATATGAGATTAATAGATGCGCTGGTTCGGACAAAGACTCATTTAACAGGACATGATAATTATTCTGGACCTGCCTATTATAGAAGTTCTGGTGATGAATACTCTAGTGTACCGGGGAACATATTTCAGTCTTTTAGTCAGGCTTGCCAACTTTTGGTAGGAGAAACTGGTTCAGTGGGATATATTTTGGATGGTGTAGGTTAATACTAAGTCTGATTTCAATAAATCTTCTCAATTATATTTTTATTTTATACTAATATATCATTATAAGATATATAAGAAAAAGAAATAATCAGAATTCCACTGACCTAATCACTATTTAACATTTCTTAAACCTCACCGGAACAGACCAGATTGCATATTTTAACTAAAAGTTAACATATATAAACTCATAGTTTAAATAAATACTATGAAAACAATAGATAAATTACCAGGAAATCTTCCAAAGGGAGAGAAAAGGATAGAAAAAACTTTCCAAGATTGCATGAAAGAGGAAAGAAAGTTAATAAGAACTAGAACCTTTGTCAAAACATCCAAGAAATTTTACAGAACCTATGTAAATTCAGCAAAAAAAGCATTAAATACGGCTAAAATACTCCTGGATAACGAAGCTTATGAATGGTCTATTGTCCCTGCTTATTCTGCTATATACCAATCTGCAAATGCGATAATAGTCAAAGAACTTGGTAAAGAATGTCGAGATCATTTTTGCTTGCTAATAACATTATTGAAACTCAAGAAGATAGGATTTGACGAGTTAAAAAATATTGAATCACTCAGAAGTAGATTAGATCTGTTAAAAGAAGAAGAATTAGCTTTCGCAAACAAAATAAGATTAGTCAGAAGTACCGTGATATATCGTCCCTCAGAAAAATTTGATGAAAAGAAAATAGCAGAATATGTATTTAAGAAAGCCCAGAATTTTGTCAATAAGGTAATCGAGGTATTGGAATGATAAGAGAATTAATACCCTTGTCAGAAGGAACATTGAATGTTCTGAATGAATTGATTAGAGTAGATAAGATAGTTAATTTGAGTGACCTCGGAAGGGCTACAGGAATATCTGTTGCTGGTGTCCTAAAAATAGTAAATAAACTTGAGGGATCAGGGATAGTTAGAACAGAAAAGCTCGGCAAATCTACAATTGTATCTCCTGTTTATGATTCAAAAAATACCTGGATTTTTTCAATACTTGAGAAATATAATCTCGATTTATTCTTATCCCGTAATAAGGAATTAAGATCTCTAATAATAGAACTAAGAAGAAATTTGAATGAGATATCAGATTTTTCAATTATATTTGGAAGTTATGCATCCGGAGAGGTTTCAGATAAAAGCGATTTGGATATTTTGGTTGTTTGCGAGGAAGAAAAAGAAGAATTAGTTTTGAACAAAATAAAGGAAAATAGTATTTTAACAAATATTGAATTATCTCCAATAGTCATAGGAAGAGAAGATTTCATTGAAAATTACAGAAAGAATCATAGATTGTATTCGGATATTGTCAGTGGAAAGAGAGTTTTAATTAATGGTGAAGAAAAATTTTGGGACTTAGCCCTTGAGATTATTTAATATTAGGGTACCAATTCCACTAACCTAATCACTATTTAACAAGACTTAATACTCACCGGAAATAGACCAGATTGCATATTTTAACTTGAAGTTAACATGTATAAACTCAGAGTTTAATCACCATTTTTTCACCGATTCAGAGACTCAGATTTTTTTAGATATTTATCAATAGATAATTTTAAATAATAATAATTGATAATATTTATTAGGTGATTGAATGCCATCGAGTTTTAGTATACCAAAAGTAATGAGAAATGAGATCGATGCCCTAGTTTCAAGCGGGTACTATTCAAGTAAATCTGACGTAGTAAAGGATGCATTGAGGACAATGTTGAGAACAAGACCTGAATTAAAAATAGCAATAGCCATAGAAATGTACAAGGAGAATGAAATATCCCTCGGAAGGGCAGCAGAAATAGCTGGTTTGACTACAGTTGAATTCAAGGAAACACTTAAAGATAGAGGAGTTAAAAGAGTATTAGAAACTGAAAAATCAGAAAAAATGGATAAAAAAATCAAGGAAATCAAGAGGAAGAACAAATGAAGTTCATTTGTGACGCTGATGTATTAAGTATGTTTGCGAAGATAGATGAGATTGAACTATTAGAGAAATTATCGGGAGAGACCTTACTATCGGCTGAGGAAGTAAAGGAAGAACTTCTAGTTTCAAAGGATCATGGGTATGATTTTGTTGATAAGATATTCGACCATGTGAAATTCTTGGATCTGAGTAAGAAAGAACGGGAAGATTATAATAAAATATTGGAAAAAGAAAAGAGATTAAATCCCGGAGAAATACAAGTAATTATTCTAGCGAAAAGCAGAGACCATATAGTTCTAACTAATGATAAATCTGCACATTGGTATTGTAAAAAAATGGTTTAGATTATTTAGATGTTCAAGAAATTCTTCGATTTATGTTAACCGAGAATTTAATAGATCTGGGTAAGGTAAAAAAAATAGCTGAATCGATAGAGGATAAAGACAATACAATCATAAAGAACAAAGAGGAAATTTGGAAAGATTTTGAATAATCAGGATTCCACTAACCTAATCACTATTTAACAAGACTTAATACTCACTGGAAATAGACTAAAATGTATATTTCAACTAACACAACACAATCTATTTCTTAACAGTCCAACAATAATATCAACAGACGTGATACCTGTGAGTAAACCAACATTACTGCTGACATACCTAGTCCTTTTGTCAATATTACTTCTAATTAACCTAGAATCCCATGTTACCATGTTTCAGATATTCAAAGCAATACTGGTACTTTCACTCTCAACTTTTATCCCAGGATACGTCTTCATACTTCTATTTCAGGAAAGACATCAAGAACATCCAAATATGTTGATAATCTCAATAGCAATGAGTATATGTATTGTAATGCTTTCAGGTGTGGCTCTTTATCTCATCGGATTTAATATTGATCCTACTAATATCCTGAACCCCGTTTGGTTTGTTCTTTCGATTATCACTATAACTTTATTTCTCTACAAAAAACCACCTAAAAAACCAAAGAAAAGAAAAATATTGGGGATAGACATGGTTTTTTATGTGAACTTAGCATTAATTCTACTATTTTTCATAGTCCTGAGTTATATATCAGTTAGCCCCTCTTTACCAAGGGGATTTGTAGACGTTTATTGGGAGTTTATTAACGTTGAGAATCCTTGGCCTACAGATACAGCACTTTGTAAGGATATGAAATGTTCTCTTTCAGGTATCAGCAAAATCAGGGAGATTCAGATAGGACATTCTAATTATGATATCCTTTTTATGGATATTAATCAACCGGAAAAATATGATTCTATCTGTGTTGATGTTAATGACAATGATATTTATTGTGAACATGCTGAGGGACCCTTTTCACCTTCTGAGACTTTTCTAATAGGTGGAAGTACTTACAGTTACAGGTTTTTAGGTGAAGAGAGTATAGTCATCTTTTTTTACCCCCAAAAACTGATCGGAAGGACAGTTTTCACGATATCTTATAATATCAAATCCTATTACTTGGATGCTAAGAAATATGATGTGGTCTTAACTGTAAACAATAATATAGTCTCAAAGCAGGAAATCTTTTTAAGGCCTTTAGAAAGAAGGACAATCGAAGAAGAAATAACGATTCTGCCAATCCAGAGAGAACATAAAGTTGAGGTCATAGCTACACCAGAAGGAGGAAAACCAGTTTTAACTAATTTAAAGATACCATACCTTCCCCAATAATCACACTATTTATAAATCTCACTGTTTACTAATTAATGATTACAAATGTCCAGAGGGTTAAAAAAAATAATTCTTTTGTACTTAGTTTTGATTTTATCATTGATACTGATAAACCTTAAGATAAGTTCTCCTGTCATAAGTGGAATCAGAGCATTTTTGGCCCTTTCTTTAGCAACTTTCCTCCCGGGTTATCTATTTACCCTCTTTTTTTTGGGTAAAAATGCCGAGACATCCGAAAGATTAGTAATATCTATATCTTTGAGTATATCTCTTGTAATTTTATTGGGTGTGCTAATACATTTATTAGGTATCAGAATTAGTGTACAAAACATTCTCAACCCATTATGGTTTATAGTTTCAATTTCTGTAATCGGTCTGCTTTTTGTGAAAAGGAATAAAAAATCCAAAAAGAGGATTGAATTAGATGGGTTCTTTTACCTTAATTTGTCAATGATTCTAGTATTTTTCCTGATTCTCATCTTTATCTCAATGAATTTACCCTCAGGTGAGGGATTCGTAGAACTTTACTGGGATTTTGTTAAGGTAGAAAATCCTTGGGTAGAACCAAGCCCTGTATGTGAAATAGATTATTCTTTATCCGACTTCAATAGAGTCCAGAGAGCAAGAATAGGAAATGAGAAATATAACATTCTTTTCTTAGATATTAACCAACCAGGTAAGTATGATTCTATTTGTGTAGATCTTAATCATAACGAAATATATTGTGAGGATGATGAAGGACCTTTTTGGTCGCCTCTCGGATTCAGAATAGGACCAGAACATTATAGTTACACTCTGATTGAGAATGGAGTGGTTATTTACAGGTTTCCAACGAAACTAGTTAACCAGACAAATTTCAATGTTTATTATAATATTAAATCTCATTATCCAGAGATCGAAGAGTTTGAGATCATTATCTCAGTAAATGGGGATATAATTTCTAGAGAAAAAATGTTTTTAGATCCAGGGGAAAGCAGGTTAGTTCAAGAACAAATAGTAGTCCCAGAAATTATCGGAAAACATGAAGTGGAGATTGCTGTATTACCCCAAGCTTCAAAAGAAAGAGTAAGAATTAATTTCTTTACCGAATTTGCTAGAGAATTTTAACATAACTCCATGCA
>WJKS01000050.1 GCA_014728985.1 Candidatus Aenigmatarchaeota archaeon | reverse complement strand
TACTGGTGATGAATGCAAAACAGCAAACATCTACAGCCGTGCGCTCTGCCATTGAGCTACAAGGGGTTATTACTCTATTAGAAATATACATAAGATTATTTAACTTTTCCCGTTATTGAAACCGACTTAGAAACTACTTTTCTATTCCTTTTTACTTTACCTTTATATGTGAGGTAAGATTTTGGTAATTTCAATTTTCCTATAACATCTATTAATGGTTTTACCTTGTAAGTTAAAAGTATCTCTTCTCCTGGTTTGAGTTTCTCTATTTTCCATTTTAATTGTGTTCCGCTTGACTTCACTTCTATTTCAGGTTTTCTAGTGTCGAACTTCTTAACTACCTTTGCTATTGGTGGAACCTTATCTTTAACTACAATATCTTTTAGGGTTCTTTTTTTCTTGTTCGTTACATGGAGCGTGATTTTCAATTCCTCATCTCCAGCCAAATCCCCAAAATATTTCTTTCTTAATATCGGTTGGGTCAGATATTCGTAGGTTAAGATAATTAAAATTAGAAATATGAGGACCGCTACAAAAATATTAACAAACCTGAGTCTATATCTTACTACTTTTGTCTGACCTGGATCCAGGTTCTGAATCTCCCAGGTATACAAAACTCTATTATCTTTCTCTTGTTCGGTTGAAGGCTCTATTTCTGGATAAAAGAAGTATTTAGTTATTTTAGGAAGTGATTCTTGAACCGTATAATTCGAATTAGGAACATTGCCATTATTGGATATCTCTATTATCGTAGATGTGTAGAAAACTCCATATTCCTTTGATTCGTGTTTTACTATTTCAAAATTTTCTTCAATCTCAAATTCCTCCATCTCTTTGTCTAGAAGATTTTTTAAATTATCCTTTAGTTCAACTTCTACCTGATATTCACCGTATTCCTGTAATTTATCTATCTCATAAAAATTCTTAACCGTTTTCACAGTTTTTGGTTCTAGGTCTATAGTCTCCTCAAACTTCTCGATAGATCTACCCTCACTTATAATCCTTGTTTCAAGAAAAACCCTCTTTTTTTCGTTTTTATGGAGGTTAGTTAGAATTGAATTTATTTCAAGTGACTCACCAGGATCCAATCTCTCTTTATTAAGTGTTACCTCAGAAATGAAAATATTAGACTTCCTTTTGATATCCACAAATAAGGAATCTGTACTTGTCCTGTTTGTGTTAAGTGACTGGGCAGTAAGTGTGAAGACCATTGTTCCGCTTTCAGCTTCTTCTGGCGGAGCAATGAATATTGAAATTAATCTTGACTCACCTGGGTCCAAATTTAGCCAATATTTCTCCAGACTTACCCATTGAGTAGGCCAGATAGAAATGTAAACCGTGTCCCTCGTATCTCCTTCATTTTTCACAGGAACTTTAAGCTCATTTGTCTCCCCAGCATAGACAACCATTGCAGAATCAGGGGAAAGAACCTTAACGTCTTCTGAAAAAGTTAACACTGGTATCAATAGGAGTAAAAATAAATTAAGAATTAGGAATTTTCGTATCATAATTATCTATAAAGAATATTGTTTTTAACAATTAAAAGTTTCTATTCCTTGTTTTTCTTGAAGATGTCTTTCAACTTGTTGCCAAATCCTGATTCTTTTTCTTTTAATTCTTCTCTTTCTTTTTTGAGTTCCTTAAGTCTCCTTGATAGTTCTTCTATCTGCTGATCTAATGGCTGCCAATGGAACCTAGTTAATTTACTGTAATCCATGAACCATTCAAGCTCTTTACCATACTTCTCCTGCCAACTAACTCTTTCAAAGGGGATTCTATCTGGACTTGGGAGTTTTTTATAAGTCAAAGGGAAACCAACTGTAATCATAGCCATTGGTCTTATTTCGTCTGGTAATTGAACTGCACTCGAAACTTTGTTTTCATCAAAGGCACCAATCCAGCAGGTACCTAAACCTAAGGCATTAGCAGCTAGAAGCATGTTTTGTACACAAGCGGCTGTATCTTGGAGAGAGTAGACATTTTTCCCCCTTTCCCTGTATTTCAGCCCTATTTTTTTCAAATTTGCTCCAACAACAATGATAACAGGTGCTTCCCTTATTTGCTCCTGTCTCAACGCAGATTCAAATAACTTTTCCTTAATTTTTCTGTCCTTTACTACAATAAATTCCCATTCCTGAGTATTCCCTGCAGAAGGAGCGTAAGTTCCTGCAACCAAAATCTGTGCTATTAATTCCTTAGGAACGTCTTTCTTATCGTAACTTCTGACCGACCTTCTTGACTCAATACAATCAAAAACATCCATAATTAAAATTGGGTTTTTAAGATATTAAATTTTAAGATGTCATTGAGATTTAACGAACTGTCATTATATCGGTTTTTAAGAAGCTCAATCAAAATTCAAAGTCAAATCTCTACTCAAGGAATCAGTAACTCCTGAATATGGATAATTTTTAGCAAAAAACTCCACTGCATCACCCATCGGATCACCATCTCTGACTGGATCATATCTTTGATCCCAATACCTGAATATTACGATACCACCTTCACCCTCTTCAACGAAATCGACTCTATATACCCCTAAGCCACTTGGATTTTCCCAAACTAGCTTATCAGGAGCACAACAACTTGGATCTGTGGGAGGAACTAAACCAAATTCTCTCTGTAAATGATTTCTAGATGCTAAGACTGTTTCTTCATCTGTTTCAAAGTAGTATGGAGTATTACGCATATAATAATTAAAAATAAGAGATGCAAATATAAAACCTACTGTTAAAAGTACTTTCTTTCTAAATTACCAAAAACTATTAACATCTGAGAAAAAGAATAATTAGTTATGAAATACTCAGCTCTTGTTGAAACATATGAAAAACTTGAAAAAGAATCGGGAAAATTAAAAAAAACAGAAATACTTTCTAATTTACTCAAAAAAACACCAACAAATTTACTTCCAAAGGTTGTTCTACTTGCTTCTGGAAAAATATTCCCAACCAAATCCGAAGAAAAAACTGGTATTGCCAATAAAATGATGATTAAAACTTTATCAAAAACTACGGGACTATCAGAAAGTGAGATAACGGGAAAATTTAGGGATTTAGGTGATCTAGGCTCAGTTGCCGAAGAATGTATCAAATCCAAAACTCAATCCTCACTGGCTCAAAAAAAATTAACAGTTGAATTGGTATTTAACAATCTCCAAAAACTATCCAAAATAGAAGGTGAGGGTTCCCAAGATAGAAAGGTAAACTTAATTTCAGAACTATTGTCCTCATCCAAACCAAAGGAAGCAAAATACATAGTCAGAACATCAGTTGAAACACTCAGAATAGGAGTTGCCGAAGGTATAACAAGAGACGCTATATCAAAGGCGTTCAAAGTAGATAAAAAAATGGTTGAGAGAGCATGGTTCTTGAATCCTAATTATGGAAAAATTGCTAAAATAGCTAAAGAAGAGGGAGAAAACGGACTAAAAAAAGTCAGTCTAACAATAGGAAATCCCTATATTGTAATGTTAGGTGAATCGGCAGGAAACCTAGAGCAGGCTATGGGAAAATATGAAGATGTGATAATAGAGTACAAATATGACGGAGTTAGAATTGAAATTCATAAAAACAAGGATAAAGTGTTGCTTTTCACACGAAGATTAGAAGACGTGACAGACCAATTTCCCGACTTGGTTAAATTAGCGAAGAAAGGAATCAAGAGTAATAAATGTATAGTAGAAGGTGAATTAATTGGTATTGACCCAAAAACAAATGGTTCTATACCTTTCCAACAGCTATCCAGACGTGTACAAAGAAAATATGATATTGAAAAAATGACAAAAGAGATCCCAATATGCATGCAACTTTTTGACATTGTTTACCTGGAGGGAAAAAGTCTTTTGAATAAAGATTATGAAACTAGAAGAAAAAAACTAAAGGAGACCATTAAAATAATCAAAGGTAAATTCCAATTGTCGCAAAGTTTAATTCCAAAAAATATTAAAGAAGCTAGAGAATTTTACCAAAAGGCATCAATGGAACAAGAAGGTATAATGGTAAAAAACCTTAAGGCAAAATACCAACCAGGTCGAAGAGTTGGGCAATGGCTTAAAGTGAAGCCTATTCTCGAACCACTTGATTTAGCAATCATCAGTGCGGAATGGGGAACAGGAAAAAGATCCAGTTGGTTCGGCTCATTTACACTCGGTTGTCTGAAAAATGAGGTTTCTGACAAATATCTCGCATGTGGGAAATTAGGGACAGGATTGAGTGACGAACAATTTGAAAACCTGACAAAGAAGCTCAAAGACCTGGTTTTGGAAGAAAAAGGTAGGGAGGTTAAACTGAAACCTGAAGTGGTTATAGAGGTAGGTTATGAAGAGATACAAGAGTCTCCAAAGTACGAGTCAGGTTACGCATTAAGATTTCCAAGGTTAATAAGATTCAGACCTGATAGAGAAAAACCAAATGAGCTTAAAAAAATAAAAAACCTCTTCAAACAACAGTTTTCAAGCAAAAAATAAGAAAATAAATACAAATTAAATAGAAAGAAAATTCACTCAAAGTTATAGAGTAATAAATAAATTCTTAAATGGTCAATCACTATTAAGTAATAAGGGGGTGTAAAATGTTAGCCTCATCCGAAGTTATGGATGCATTAAAAAGCATTGGATTGAACTTATACGAGAGAAAACTTTGGGTCGCGCTTCTTGCTAAAGGGGTTGCTACCGCAGGCGAATTATCTGCTGTTGCAAACGTGCCAAGATCAAGGAGCTATGACGTACTGCAGACATTGGCAGATAAAGGTTTCGTAGTAATACAGACATCCAAACCATTGAAATATGTAGCAGTAGAACCAAAAGAAGCACTGGAAAAAAGCAAGGAGAAACTAAGGGAAAATTATCAGAGAGAGGTTTCGAGAATAGAAAGACTAAAGGATTCAGAAATAATGGAAGAACTAAAAGGGGTCCATCAAAAGGGACTACAGTTGGTGTTACCTGAAGACTTAACAGGTTCTTTGAAAGGAAGATACTCAGTCCTCCAACAAATGGATACCATGTTAAGAAATGCATCGTCCTCAGTCAGTATTGTAACGACTCCTAAAGGTTTGAATGAATTATATGAAAACCAATTTAATCTTTTAAAGAAACTAAAAGAAAGAGGAGTTGATATTAAAATTGCAACCAAAAGGGACGAGAGATGTGCAGAAGCAATCAAAGCTTTATCAGGAGTAGCGGAAATTAGAAGTATATCAGATATGAAGGTTCCTCTACATGGGAATTTCTATGTAATTGATGGTGACCAATTGTCAATGGGATTATCAGATCCAGAGAATGTCCATACATCTCAGCAAATGATGTTTTGGACAAAATCAAAGTACGCAGCAGAAAATCTTGGAAAACCATTGTTTGATCTTGTATGGCATAATGCAGCCGGTCTAAAGGCTGCAGGAAAAGCCAAGTAGATTTTTTTCTTTTTTTAATTTTTCTAATTAACCTAAAAATACTGGTCTCTTTGAAAGCATGTTTGGTAGAGACAGTTTTTTGAAAGGTTTATCTTTTGTTTGATCTTTTATTCTTTCAACTAAACCCTTAAACTCCATCTTTACCTCTTTACTGTCTTCTGACCTTAATCTAACCGTGAGTTTTCCTTCTTTCTTTTCTCTTCCACCAACAACTAGAGTAAATGGAACCCATTCCAATTCTGCATCTCTTACCCTTTTTTGGACGGTCATTACTCTATCATCAACATCCACCCGGACTTTCTCCTGAATAAACTTATTCATAAGATCCTGAGCAAATTCTAAATAATCGTCCGATACAGGTATTATTCTCACCTGTGTCGGAGATAACCAAAGAGGAAATTCTGGTGTTCCGCCTGATTTTTCCTTGAGGTATTCTTTTTCTAATAATGCATAAATTACTCGTTCTATAGCACCACTTGGGGAACAATGGAGAATTATAACATTCTCTTTCTTCCCATCTTCATTTATATATTGTATCCCGTATCTATCTGCATTTTCTATATCTATCTGGTCTGTTGATAAGGCTGAGCATTTATCCAAGGCATCCACTATATTAAACTCATACTTTAATACAAAATAAAATGCTCTTCTATCCCATATTTCCACCAAAGCTGGTTTTCCGTGGAGCTTCAATAATAGTTCTATAAAGTCCTTATTTTCATCATAGAATTCCTTTGTAAATCTTACAGCCAACTCATAATTCTCTTTATCAAATCCTATGCCCTCAAGAGTTTCCTGGCACATCTTGAACCTCTTTTCAAATTCCCGAATTGCCTGGGGGATATTCTCACAAAAAGCATGAACATCCGGCATTGTAAACGCTCTTAATCTCCTCAAACCAGCTAATTCACTCTTTCTTTCCCTTCTGAAACTGTACCTGGTCAATTCTTATAACCAAACAGGAAGATTCTTGTGGGAAATTGTCATATCATCCGCTATACAAAACTGTCCAAAACAAGCAGCGAACCTCAGGAAAAACTCTCTATCGCCTGATTTGACTATATATTGTCTTGCAGGAAATTTGTTTAGATAATCAATAGCAGCTGGGTGATCAACACTATACATTAATGGAGTTTCAACTTCCATACCACCATAATCCACGACTTTCTGGGTAACATAATCCTCTAACAGTGATTTAATTAACCTACCTTTCGGGAAAAATCTGAGATTTCCAGGGTCACTTGCATCTTCATAATCAGCAATTTCCATTTCCCGCATCATTTTGATATGTGGTGGAGCTATTTTAACTTCCCTGCTTTTCGCTATCTCATATTTGGCAAATTTTTCAAGGTTAGGTTGCTTCTTGAAGTCGAATTCGTTTTTCGTAACAATTTTATTATTCTTCAGTTCTATTGGAATTAACTCTCCATTTGGTTTCATTATATTCCAACTAGATTTTACCTTTTCCTCGTCCTGTAAAGCTTTTGAGACCAATTCTTTTTTTTCTTTTTTCACACCTTCGGAAGTAATGGTCTTAGCCTGTTCAGCCAATGGATGTCCCTTAATTTTAAGTGAGAATTGTTTGTTCCAACCAAAGGGTGATCTGTGAGTTTTGAGTTTGAGTTTTTTTGATTCTTTCTCCATTTCTTTTACTACCTTCAGTGCCTGGGATGGTTTAGCCAAATTACTACTTAGATGAGCAAATGGATAAATAAGAACTTCGTTAACTTTCATCACGTCAAGGCTTTTCTTGACTTCTTTCATAGCTTTCCTAGAAACAGAAGGTGTATCTCCATCCTCAACTGCAACAAAAAGTGTGACTAAATCCTTGTATTTTTTCTTTTCCTTTTTGGCTTCCTCTGCCATCTTAATTTCTTTTTCTATTGGTTCATACTCCACAAAGTCAACATGCAATTGCAATATTCTCATCTATCAACACCTCTTGAATTATTTCTTGGTTATATTTAAATTATATTCGAATTGTCTCAAGTAAATTTGGTCTACCTGGGCCTTTATTTCTGATGCTTACCTCTATGTCATTATCCTCTATAAAATCAAAAACATGAGAATTAGATCTGGTATAAACGTATTTCGAAAGTGAGATTTTTTCTATACCTGAATTCTTCTTGAGAATTTTCTTGATTAATTTAATACTAGCGAATTTTCTTAGATGAATTATTTTGACAGAGGACGAGATTTTTTGGATATCTTGATAATTAGAAATAGACAAATGTTTTACATTCACCTTGTCCGATATTCACCTGACACCATTATCACTTAGGTTTGTAGTTGTAGTTATAGGTTTAAATAGGTTGTGGAAATGTCACTTAATCCATATACCACAATTGAGCTCCTTCAGTTAATGCTTTAGATCCCTCTTCCAAACCCTTATCTTTGAATTTATATCCACCTTCTACTTTTTCAAGGAATTCTTTATCAACTAGCCTATCCAAACCACGAGAAACATACTTCCTCTTACTCCTGGCAAACTTTTCTGTAATTTTATTCTTAGGGACAATTTTTTCTTTAGATCCCTTAGTAAGCATAAGCATACCTAACAACAAGGTTTTTTCTAACTCAGTTTTACTTATTGGCATATACAACATATGTTGTTTTATAAATAAATAATTTTAATAACCCTTAATGAAATAAGAGGGATTACAACATAGGTTAAATATTTATAGAAGTTTTTTAGTATAGTTTAATACACAGAAGTGATTCAATTGGAGGCTAAGAGTAGTTTCACAGATGATGTAGTTTACAGCTTTGTTTGTAAAAATCCGGGAACATGTACTTACAAAATAGCAAAGAAACTGAAGATGACAGGAGGAAGGGTAAGATACGCCTTAAAAAAGCTTGAAAAGGCTGGTCTCGTGGAGTTTAAATATGAGCACTCAAGCAGGACCAAGAAACTCTGTTACCCCGTAGATGCCTGGAAACTTGTACCAGAAGAATGGAAACCTAGTTTAAGAAAAATGGTGAAGAACCTAAAATCTAAGTAATATCTTCAACTAAAGCTTTGTTAAGTTTAACAATGTCCCGAGGTTTAATTTCCAATAAAGACTGGTTAGTTCCTCCTCCGCCAAATGTAGTCTCAAATTCTAGAATTTTTTTATCCATAATAACCCTTTCTACATTCTCATAACAACAGGGTGGAGTAGCACCAGGATCATAACCACTGAATTCATGAACCTTTTTGAATGGACATATCCTAACTTTTTTAGCGTCGATTACTCTAGCGAGTTTTTTAGTATCCAATCTCTCGTTACCTGGAATTATCGCAACTATTGCTTTACTATCTGTAAGACAGACAAGTGATTTGGTTATTCTCTCCAATGGTATTCCTGTCTTTGCTGCAGCATCTGCTGTATGGACAGTCGATTCTTTTTTGTGAATTTTATACCAAATATCTTTTTTCTCTAAATATTCCCTAAGAATTCCTTGATCTAACATAATAAAGAAATTTAATTTAAAGATTAAAAAACTGTGAGTTTGGGATACTTATTTAACCTAAATTTCCGAGTATCCATTCATTTTTCTCACTCTTTCTTTCAGATCAACTGGTCCGCTTGGCCCAGAAGGCCAAAAATCTACATTAAAAAGACCTAAAAGAACATAAAATAAAGGATTTTCTGTACCATAAACAACAACCTTAGTAGAAGGATGACGTTCTCTTATTGATCTTGCAGCTGATATTCCGGTAAATCTTCTATATCTTGGTCTTATATTTACCAGAACGATATCATATCCTCCACTATCCAATAATGATAATGCTTCTTGGACATTGCCTGGGGAGACCACATCATAATCTAATTCCCTAAGTCCACTGAAGATATCATAACCATTATTTCCTGGTACAGTAGCTCCATCGTCATATAAAAGTATTCCTGACATTCTCAACCTCAGAAATCTAGGAGTTAAAGTATATAAAACCAACTGTAAATATGGAACTCAATAAAAAAGACTTAAGTATCGTATCACAAAAATGTTCAGAGGTGGGAAACAATGAAAGTAATCGAACTGATAGGATTTGATGATTTTGAAGTTGAAACTATAGAAGACGTTAAAAGAAAAATGATGCCTTTGGCCGATAAATATAGCAAGATATTCGGTACTGAAAATATTCAAAGTTTTAGGCTAGCCATTGAAACTTTCAAAAAAGATGGTGGAAAAGACACACATGAGCTAACAATGTCAATAAATACAACTAAAGGTGATTTCAGGGTTAAAAAGCAGGGTTGGGAGTTATTAGACCTGGTAGATGAAGTAGAATCGGTAATGGAAAGGCAGATCAGAGAAAAGAAAGAGAGAGAACTGAAGCAAAGGGAAGGTAGAAATGCTTAAATTTTAATTTTTCTTATTCCTATTTGTTTTTATACAGTCCCGTAGTCTAGTGGTCAAGGATAGGGGCCTTTGGAGCCTCGGACGCAGGTTCGAATCCTGCCGGGACTATTAGTTATTTAAACTTGTCCTGGAATACTGTAAATATGACTTCAGATATATCATCAGTTTATGGTCCCAGTAATCTGGTTGAAGCCCAGGAAACGCCTGGAGGAGTAATTCTGCAATTCGAGATAGGCGGAGAATATTCGTTAGTATTTGGTAGAGATCTGGAAAATAATCCTTCCTGGACTGTTCAAGCAAGCGGATGTGACCTTGATGGAACAAGAAGACATAATCATTTCATGTCATTGTATATAAATTGGAAAAACTTTGGGCCACATGACTAATCAAAATGTTATAAAGCGTTTACTTCTATTTATTAACCGATAAGATGGACAAAGACCTTCAAAAAACATGGGATATATTATCAGATTCCTGGACTAATGTGCGTGCCTGG
>WJKS01000049.1 GCA_014728985.1 Candidatus Aenigmatarchaeota archaeon | reverse complement strand
TGAGAGAGTTGCTTATCCTACTTCTAAAATTGAAAAAGGAAAATTGGAGAAAATTTCAAGTGAATTGAAAAGGAGATAAAATTCTAGATTTGTGGGTTTATGAAACACCAGTTAAAAGAAGAAATAATCCAAGAATGGGTAGATCATTTAGATTCAGATGAATGGGTAATAAAGTTATTTGAGAAGGTTAGAGATATTCCTTATGGGGACATTAATTCAAGGGACCCCAAAGATGTTTATGAGAAAAGAAAAGGTACTTGTTCAGGGAAACATGAGCTGTTAAAAGAATTGTATGATGAATTGGGGATAGAAACCAAAGATTTTATTGCTCTTCATAAATTTAATGATTTGAATGTTGTTTTCCCAAAAGAAATCAAGAGAATACTAGATGAGTATGAAATATTTGATTACCATAACTTCTTTAAAATTTTAGTTAATGGGGATTGGATCACTGTAGATGTTACTTGGGATAGACCTTTAAAGAAATTGGGTTTTTTCGTCAATGAAAATTGGGATGGGAAGTCAAATATGGAACTTTGTGTAGTTCCTATAGAAATATTTGAAGTTGAGGATTCAGTTTTGTCAAAAAAACAAAAATTGATGGACCTTCCTAAAGAGACACAAAAATATAGGAAAATTTTTCTTGAGGAATTAACTGTATGGCTTGATGAGTTTAGGTCAAAATAAATTATTTCCTTAGGAAACCTTTTTCAGCATCGGAGACAATTTTTCTGGTTTTATTTACAGCATCAGGGTTAACTGAAATACTGGTGATACCCCACTTAACCAAATTTTTTGTAAGTTCAGGGTAAAAGCTCGGTGCCTGTCCACATATAGAACTACTAATCCCTTGTTTTTTGCAAGTTTTGATGACTCTCTTTATACACCACATGACCGCTGGATCCTGTTCATAAAACCATCTTTTGAGTGTTTTAGAATCCCTGTCAACGGCAAGAACAAATTGGGTAAGGTCATTAGTTCCAATTGATATACCATCTATCCCCTCTTTTATAAAATCTTCAATAAGTATTGCAGAAGAGGGGACTTCTACCATTATCCATAATTGGAATTTATTATCATCTGATAGACCAGATTCTTTGATCATCATTTTGATTTGTCTCAGTTCCCAGATGGTTCTTACAAAAGGTATCATCAACCAGAGATTATCATAACCTTCATCTCTGACTTTTTTAAGTGCCTTTAGTTCTAGTTTGAATAATCTTGGATCAGTTATATAACGTGCGGCCCCTCTCCAACCAATCATTGGGTTATTTTCCTTTGATTCATATTTTTTTCCACCTTTGAGATTAGAATATTCGTTTGTTTTTAAGTCAAGTGATCGGTAAACAACAGGTTTTGGTTGGAATACCTCGGCAACTTTTTTGATCTTTCTTGAAAATTCATTTACTATTTTTTCTTCTTCTCCCTTTTCAATTAGATAATTCGGATGTTCTCCAAGTTCTGCTACCATGAACTCTGCACGGAAAAGACCGATACCATCACATTTAATGTCCTTGTATTTATGGGCTATTTTCGATTGACCTAAATTCATGTAAATTTTCGTCTTCGTTTTCACGTTTTTGTAATTAATTTTTTTCTTGTGCTTTGCAGATAATTTCCCAAGATAAACAAGCCCGTCATCACCGTCAATTGTTATCATTTCTCCATTTTTGAGTTTTTTTGTAGCCTTTTCTGTCCCTACTACACAGGGGATTCCAAGTTCCCTGGCTACTACAGAGGTATGTGATGTTTGACCACCTTCGTCTGTTATCAACGCAGCTATATTTTCCATAGCTGAAACGTAGTCTGGGTTTGTCATCTTAGCAACTAACACATCGCCCTTCTTTAATTTATCAAGTTCAGATGAATCTTTTATTAGTTTAACTTTACCAGAGACTACTCCGGGGGAAGCTGGGATACCTTTTAGTATAGGTTCTTTTTTGGTTTCCACATCTTCTCCTTCTTCTTTTTTGTATATTTTTTGAATAGGTCTAGACTGAATTAAGTATAATTTACCATCTTCTATAGCCCATTCAAAATCCTGAGGTCCCTGATAATATTTTTCCAACCTCAATCCTAGGTTATATATTTTAGTTATTTCATACTTGTTTAGAGTCCCTTTTTTTTGTTTACTTTTGGGGACTTTCTTTGTTGTTAGGCCACTTTTTTTACTGATAGCTCTCATTTTTGTTTTTCTCCTTATTTTCTTTTCAGTTATAATCCCCGTTCTCTTATCGAGAATATATTTATCTGGTGTTATAAATCCTGAAGTTATTCCTTGACATTGGCCCCAAGAAGATTCTATAATAATTTCTTTTCTTCCTGACGAGGGATCTATGGTGAATCCTAATCCTGATTTATCTGAATCTAGTTGTTTTTGTACTACAGCGGCAACAGAAACTTTTCTATGGCTGATTTTCTGTTTTTTTCGATAGAATATTGATCTCGGTGTGAAAAGAGAAGACCAGCATTTTTTGACCGATTTGACGACCTCCTTTTCACTCTTCACGTTCAGGATAGAACTAGCTCCAGGTAAATCCTCTATTGTTGAAGAACTCCTTACAGCAACCCATTCAGTTTTTTTCCCGAATTCTTTTGATAATTCTCTATAGGAAGATATAATTTCATTCCTTATCTGATTGGGTATTTTTGTTTTTCTTATAATTTCAAGTATTTTATCTGAGTCCTTTTTTAGTCGCTCAGAGTCATGAATATCTGTCTTTTTCAGGATATCAAATATAGCGACTTTGATTTGAGTTTTCTCGAGGAAGTATTTGTAAGCATCAACAGTAATCACAAAAGCATTAGGGACGGGAAGCCCGAGATTATACATAGCTGCCAGATTTTCACCCTTTAATCCAGTTTCTTTCACGCTTTTTTCTGGGAGCTCTTTCAAAAATTTTACAAATCTCATATTCTATCTCTAACTAATTTAGTATTACATAGAAAAGAATTTTTCGTAAGATTTGTTTCATCAAATAATAAAAACTCGAATTCTAATTAATTGTATATGGATGTTTCAGTGATCGGTTCTGCAATGCTTGATACAATTGTTTATACAGACAGATTAGAGAGGTTTAAGTTGAAAAGAAAACAGTATCTAGGCTTTCCTTACTCCTCAAAAACAGAGATTGATAAACTTAGGTTCGATGTAGGTGGTTCTGGACATAATATTGCTGTAGGCCTTTCTAAATTAGGTAACCAAGTTGTCTTTATCGGTAGAATTGGTGATGACCCTAATGGTGAGATGATAACCGAAAATTTCGACGCTGAGGGTGTTGATATAACTTATCTCAAGAAGGATAAGGATAAAATGACAGGTTTTTCCCAAATATTCATAACACCAGACGGAGAAAAAAGTTTGTTAACATACAGGGGTGCTAATAATAACTTAGCTCCAGAAGATATACCAGAAGATACTATGAAGAGTAAATGGTTTGTTTTCACAACAGTTACAAGTGACCAGACTGTTGAAGCCGTTAAAAAATCCGTAAATTTGGTCAAAAAGGGTGGTGGAAAAATTTTAGCAAATCCGAGTATAACAATGGTTAAGCACAGGAAAAGAGAGTTAACCAATTTAATCAGACAATCTGATGTTGCTATTATGAATAAAGAAGAAGTTTGCAGCCTAACCGATACAAGAAATGAAAAGAAGGGTTTAAAAGCCTTGTTAGATATGGGAGTGAAATCAGTTGTTGTAACTCTGGGTAAGAACGGAATAATAGGATCCGACAGAGAGAACTATTATAAACAAAAACCTTATTCAGTTAAAATCAGAGATGCCACAGGCGCAGGAGATGGATTTACTGCGGGTTTTCTCCATTGGTTCATGAAAACAGGTTCTTTCAGGGATTCATTAATGTTTGGTAATGCTACTGCTGCATTGAATATCGAGAGTGTTGGAGCAACGAAAAATTTACCTTCTGAAAAAGATATAATTAATTTAATGGGGAGATGATTGATGCTTTTCAACAAAAAACAAAAAAGGATGGATAAAATAATTAATCCTCATTCCAAAAAAAGTCTAATCATAGCATTTGACCACGGAGTAGAACATGGTCCTGCTGAATATGAAGGAATAAGTCTGGATCCTCTTAGAGTTGCCAGAATCGTTCATGGGGGTGGTGCTAATGCTTTGATCGTTCATCCTGGATCAGCTTCCTATATTAGAAAATATACAAAAGAACTTCCATTGATAGTCAAATTGACTGCAAGAACAAATTTAGGTCCTAAGATGATACAAACTATCACAGGTACAGTTAAGGAAGCAGAAAAATTAGGTGCAACTGGAGTAGCATGTACAATTTATGTGGGATCTGAGGATGAAGATGAAATGCTGGAAAATTTTTGTGAGATTAAGAAACAATGTTTGAAGAGAAAAATGCCTTTAATAGGATTTATGTATCCCAGGGTTAAAGGGAAGAAGAAGAATGATGTCTTTTTAGTTAGATACGCAGCCAGAGTGGGTGCGGAATTAGGTGTAGATATAGTCAAGACTTATTATACCGGTTCAAATGATACGTTTGGACAAGTTGTAAAAGACGCCGGTTTCATTCCTGTCCTTGCAGCAGGTGGAGGACCAAAAGACAATGAAATGGATTTTTTCCAGATGGTTAAAGATGTCATGGTTTCTGGTGCTTCGGGAATGGTAATCGGGAGAAATATTTGGGCAAAGGAAAGAAGTGTCTGGAAATTAAGAAAAGCTAAACAAATAATTCATGGAGGTGCGTGGAAATGAAGTTACCTTTGATTATAATCAATTTTAAGAGTTACACTGAGGGCACAGGTAAAAGAGCAGTAGAACTTGCTAAGATATGCGGGAAGGTTTCTAAAGAAAATGATATTAATATCATTGTTTCTCCTCAGGATGCAGACCTTTTCCGAATAAGTTCCTGGTTAGATATTCCAATATTTGCCCAGAGCGTTGAACCAATTGAACCAGGTGCACATACCGGTCATGAATTAGCTTTGGCAGCAAAGGAAGCAGGTGCTTCGGGAACATTAATTAATCATTCCGAGAATAGGTTAACGTTAAACCAGATATCAGAAAGTATCAGAGTCTCAGAGGAAAATAATCTAACAACAGTTGTTTGTGTACCAGAACTTAATTTTGCAAAAGAGGCGGCAAAGTTTAAACCAGATTTTATTGCTTATGAATTTCCCGAGCTGATAGGAACTGGTAGACCAATATCCGAAGTAATGCCTGAATCTGTTAAAAAGTTTGTTGAAGAGGTATCTAAGATTGATTCTCATATAGTTCCTTTATGTGGGGCAGGAATTTCTGAAGGCAAGGATGTTAAAGCCGCGTTAGAGTTGGGTACAAAGGGAGTTATAGTGGCTTCTGCTGTTGTTAAATCAGAAGATCCGGGGAAAGTACTGGAAGACATGGCAAAGAATTTGAAATGATAATTTCCTTGGGAAATTTTCGGTTCTTTCATTCCATAAAAAGACTTAATTTCCCCCAGATTTAAAATATATTCTATGAAAGTGAATAGGTTTTACCTAGTCTTATTTATATCAATCATTATCACAGTCAGTATAGTCTGGGGATATATTAATAATCCTTCTTATGATCTTAATCCTGATATTTGGTGGAATAATAGTTGGTATTATAGGATAAAATTGGATATAAATTCAACTTCTTATGAGAGAACGAATTGGCCGGTAGAGTATGAGGTCAATTTCACAAGTCTTCTTTCGGATTTAAATAACTATGAGACCTTTAATGAGAGTTCACTAAGAGTTTTTGAATATTCATCTGGTGAGATACATCATGAGGTACCTTATCAGTTTGATGTGGGGGAAAATTATGATTCAAGTAGTAATGCAATTGGTACTTTAGTCTTTTTTATGAATGGAACTACCTCAGTAGATGAACAAAGAACTTATTATGTTTACTTTGATACTGTTGAAAGAGGGATGAAACCTAATGTTAGTTATGATATCAATTTCAATTATACTTCCACGGACGATAAATTACATGTTAATACTACAAGGAACAGTATTTACGTGGATACTAACAGAGGTCAGAACGTTTCAGGTATTTATAAAGTAATAGGAAAAAGTTACGATTTTGATATTACTATTTTTTCGACACCGGAAGACGAAAATCCAGCAGAGCATTTGAGATATTCTAACGGTACTCACGATTTTAGTTTTAACCTCACTAATAATTTTACAATTATACCTGGACCTAACCGTCTCACTGTTGAACAAAAAGGATATGAGTTTTTTTGGAATACATCTAACCGAACAAATGAAGGTTTTGTGACAAAGAGATATTACTTTTATGATAATAAATCTTGGGTTAAAATAGAACACGAATTTTCTAATTTAGCAGGTTATTCTATAACCAGGAATTCTTCTAGAGCATCTGCATTAACTTTCAATGCTTCCCAGGCATTCGGTTGGGATTATGGTGAAGAAGGAAACTCAACAGAACCATTTTCTTGGCAGTTCTCCAGAGACTTTTGGGGTAACTATCATTGGGGATTCGTTAACGTGAATGAAACTGGAACTAGTAATTTCTATGCGGATAATCAAAATTCAGATGGTTTAATCGGTATTACTTTGAATTCTACTACTATTGGATCTGGTGAGTCCATTTCTAATTCGATTCTGGTTCATATAAACGATCAGGGCGCAGACAAAAATCAGATAGAGGATTTGAAGGATAGATATGAGTACGCAATAAACATAACTCAGGGGTCAACAGAATTTCTAAGGGCTGAATTAACCCCATCAACTAATCATACAATTTACAACAGGAATGATACAGTTGTAATATCACTTAATGTGTCTTACGATCCTTATAATATTACGACCTTTGCTAACGCTAGTTTGGATATGGGTACACCTTCAATTTTTGATGATGAGACTGTTCAGTTATATGATGGCGGTACAGGTTATGATCAAGTAGCTAACGATAACGTGTTTGTTAATATTCTTGAATTAAATAATACTTCTGCTGTGGGAGAATGGACGATAAATTTCACAACTTATGAGACAGATTTAATATTCCTTAATTCAACAGAATACACCTTCAATATAACTAATATTTATAATGTGAGCACATTCATCTTCAATGAGGAAGGTCTTATAAATAGAATTGTTAATGCCACGGTTCAGGTTAAAAACTACAGGCAGGATCAATATATACCAAGTGCTGAGATAAATTGTACATGTCCAGGTACCAATATTTACCAGGATAATATAACAGACTACAGTAATGGTACCTATTTTATTTCTTTTACTGCGCCCAGTGCTGTGAGTACCTATAGTTTGAACTGTTCCGCTTCTAAGTTTGGAAACGAAGGATGGCATAATGATACCTTTATCACTGAGCCAGCGTCAACTTATGGGAATATAACAGTGAGCCCGGGAAACTATACTTCCAACAACATCACAGTCTATGATACGGAAAATTTCACATTTTCTTCAAACCTGACGAACATTGGAATAGGAAAGATGAGATATACTAACATCACCCTAGATCTACCTTCTGGTTGGGTATCCAATTCCACTTTAGAAAACTGTTCCCTTATGAACCCTTCTGAGTCATGTGTAAGGGATTTCGAAATAGAAATTCCTAATCAGACCGTACCAGAAAACTATGAGATTTATGTAAATGGAACTTGGGAGAACCCGGATGGTAGTATCTCAAGTAACTACACTATCTTTAATGTAACAGTAGCTTCAAATCCAAAGATTAACGTAACACAGACATCAGTGTCCGGTAGTATAGGAGATGGTTTGGACAGAATAATAGGTAATTTTACAGTTTTTTCTTGGGGTAATGATAATATAACAGATATTAATTTCTCAGCTTCGGGTTTTTCCTCGAATTTTTCCTTCAGTTTTCTTCCTGAAAATATTCCCACTTTGGGGATGTCAGATTCTTATAATGTTTCAATTAATCTTTCAGTTGAAATGGATACATCTCCTGGTACTTATTCTGGTTTAATTTTTGCAAACTCTTCAAATGACGGTTTGGATAACTTGACTGCCGAAGTGACTGTTGTTAATAAAACCTCTATGAATATTAGTGTTGATCCAATAACTCAATCAATCTCAGGTATATCACTTAGTAATAAGAGTTTTGAATTTACGTCCACTGTCAATAACACGGGTATTGCCATCGGAAGGTCAGCTAACATCACCTTAGATCTACCTTCTGGTTGGGTATCCAATTCCACTTTAGAAAACTGTTCAAATATTTCACCATCAGAAATTTGCTCCAGAACATTCAATATTACAATCCCCCGAAATGAGTTGCCCGGAAGTTATTACATTTATTCTAATGTTACCTGGGAAAACCCTGATGGAACGAATTCAACAAATACCACATACATTAATGTTACAATTTTAGCAAACCCAATTATGCAAATAACTGAATCTTACATCTACAGTAATGTTTCAGATGGAGTCAATCAGATAGTCGGCAACTTCACTATAGAATCCGCAGGTAACGAGGACATATTGAACATAGATTTCGATACAATTAATCTTACTGACTTTAATGTCACCTATGAACCATCATCTTTATCATCAGTGGTAGCCGGTACAAATCAGTCTGTCCAGGTGAACGTTTCAGTTCCTGTAACCTATCTTACAGGCATGTACAATAGAACAATAAACGTAACCGCAGAAAATTATGGTTCCCAGACTTTAGGATTAAATTTCTTCATCAATGAGAACAGAACGTGGAATATGACACCAACCAATTGTCTCAAAGTTACAGTTCCCCATGAAGGAACAGCGTGTGAAGTTGAAGTAAGAAATCTTGGTAACACCCTGATTAATTTCACCATTTCACCTCAGGCAGGGAACGCAACAGAGGTAAACACAACCAGTTTTTCAATAAACAGGACCGAGAACAGGACTTTCAACGTTACATATAATGTAACCACAAATCCTGATTTAATATATAATTCTGTCTTTTTAGTAGATGCTAACCAGTCAGATTCAACCCCGGATTACCAGTATCTGAACGTAAGCTTAATCCCGCTTACAGAGCCGTTGGTAAACACATCTTTCAGTCCAGCTGAAATAGAGCAGGACGGAACCGTAACAATCCTAACCAACGTAACTGACAAGACCCTTGAAGGTATAGAATATGTCAAAGTCAATGTAACAGATCCTAGCAATAATACTTATCATTTTAACATGCAGCTCAGAACAGAGATAGGTAACTTCTCAATCTGGGAACTAACTTTCCCAAATACGACAGGAAACACAAGCATGAGGGGAACTTACTTTGTAGAAACAGATGTCAAGGACAATCTTGGAAATATAGGAGGAGACAACGCTACATTCCCGGTTTACACAAAAATCGTGGATTCAGTGTCAGTAAATGAGAATAATTATTACCAAGGATACAGGGGTTCCATCTATTATCGGGTAAGAAACACGACTGGACATGGCTTGAGCGGAGTTAACGTCACCTTCACATTAAAAGATCCTAACCAGAACATCACATACAAAGAAAATAAAACTACCACCTATGATGGTATCGTTTCTCCATTACCCAGTTTCACACTTTCCTCTGATGCTGTAGTAGGTAACTACACTTTAGAAGCAAACTCGACTTATTACGATCCTTTAGCAGGTTCTTATGCTTATTCCTACACTAACACAACATTTGAAGTAGAGCCACAGATTATAACTGTGAGTGGGTTATTCGCAGATTTAGAAACAGCCGTAGTCTGGTACCCGGACAATGAAATGAGATTTGGACTGCTTGTTTATGATGGTGAGGGAAAACCTGTTGATCCTGATCACATCCAGTTAATAGTCTATGATCCTGCAGAAAACCAGTATTTCAACATAAGCAAAAGTTCGTTAACAAGAGAGACATCAGGTTACTATACTTACGAATACGCTATGCCGACAACAACAGCAACCGGAATGTATCTCGCTTATATCAATGTTACAAATGGTGATTTCCAGACACAGAAATTGAAAGCCTTCAGGGTAGCAAGTGGTGGTCCTTATGATGTCCGTTTAAATTTAGCAAAATTTGAGGTGTATCAGGGCGATTATTTGGATTTTGAGGCTATAATTGAGAATAAGGGAGAAGTAGCCCAGGACGTTTATCTGGAATATTGGGTCTCTGCCCAGAATGAAACCTGGTATACAGCCTCAGAAGCACTCTATACACCCGCAATCTCAAATCAAAGTTTCACAAGAAGCGCGTACATATTCACCAATCAACCTCTCGGCAATTACCTTCTTAACATGAGAGTGAAATACGACAATGTCCAGCCGGCTATAGTTGCTAATACATCTTTTACTGTAGTTTCCAGACCAACTAACGTTACAACCACAACAGTAAGTTCATCCCCAACAGGGGGTGGTGCAGCTCCATCGGAACCCGTGGAAACAATAATTGAAGAATGGGAAGAGGCTCCCCCCAAGAAGAGTAGTATATCTATTATGGATTACAGGGAAGAAGTTGAGCTCGCACAAGGTTGGAATACCAGTATTCCAGTTACAGTTAGGAACAGTGGAGAAACTTTACTTGAGGATATAGAGGTAACACTTCTGGGGATACCTTCAGATTGGTATTCTGTGAGACCAGCTAGTTTGATTGGTCTTGAGGTTGAAGAAACATCTGTTTTCCTTTTAGAATTTATGATACCAAAAGATTCTGGCGTAGGTGAATATGATGTTACTCTATCTGCCTCTTCTAATAATACAATCGACAAAAGAATGATGAAATTAATTGTTTATACTTCTATTGAAAGTCTCTTAAGAAAGCAAATAGATGATCTAAGAATAGATCTAGAGAAATTGAAAACCGAGGTAGAAGTAGCAAAAAGGGCTGACAAGGATGTGAGTGAAGTAGAACTTTTCTTGGAAGAAATAGATGTAAAAATAAGGTCAGCCGAGGAAAACCTAGCCAGTAAGGAATATGATGAATCTGTTAAAGATATAGCTAATGCGAAGAACCTCATAGAAAGGTCAAGAAGTCTTTTATATGAAAAGGTATTGGTTAAAGAGAAGCCCAGTAAACTACTTTATATAATACCGGTTATACTTGTGCTTATAATATTGGTATTGATAGTATTCTTCTTACTTTATAGAAGAAAAACAAAGAAAAAGCCTTTATTCCCTGCCCTTGAGAAACTTAAAGGTTCTTTAAAGGTTCCGAAAACCGAAGATAAGAGCCTTTCTAGGGAAAAAGAGAAGATTAAGAGGATGTTAAAATTAATTGAGAAAGAGAAGAATGAGAAAATAATAACTAAAAGTGTTTATGAGGAATTGAAGAATAATATGGAAGATAAGCTAAGGGAGTTAAATAAAAAGTCTAAGTAACGATATTAAGGTAATAATCACAAATTTAGAAAAGAGAGGATCATGAATGAGGCCACATACCAGACAATTTGAAGTGGAAGAAGAGCCGATTTTAGGAATAAATCCTTTGGTATTAGCTATAGCTTTAATTGTAGGAACTATTCTTCTTGCAGCCGTATTATCTTTTTGGGCTTCTGGTATAGGTAAGAAAGGAATTGAGGAAAAAAATGATTGTACTGTAGCCGAATTTCAGTTATATTCAGGTTTATATGATCCAAGTAAGAGCGAACTTTCCTTTACCTTAGAAAATCTCCAGGAAACAGGGCTTACGGATATGAGGCTCTATGTAATTTATTCAGGTGAAAATGTAATAGAAAAGCGTCTTGAAGATAATTTAGAAGTTAAGCAAACAGAAAATTATAACTTCGTAGGAATTCCTAAGGATTTCGAAAAAGGTGTAGTTAAAACTAAATGTCCAGGAGTGTCCATAGAATTTACTGAACAAAACGGAACATTGATTGAGGTTTAATTACCTCCTTTTATTCCTTCCAGTACCTTTTTTTCTCTTGGACTTCCCTTTTTCTACCACGTTGTAGAACCTTGCGCATTTCGGACATACCCTTTCCTTCCTTTTTAACAGATGAACCATTCTTTTATCAACCTGTTTTAGTATTGTAGGGTCTGTTATTCTCATACCTGACTGAATGGTGAATGTCTTCCATCTAGGAACCATTTTACCACATTTTGCGCATCTTACCTTTTGTTCATTTCCACGAGTACTGGTGTGTTTGTATGTTCTCTTATAGGGTGCTTCAGAAACTGGCAAGGACTATCACCTTGCAAAATTTAATTGACATATCAATCAGTTAATCATTAATTACTCAAGTATATAAGTGTTTTTATTGTTATTTTACTTAATTTATTCAGGGCTTTGGGTGTTAAAATATGAAAAAATATGAAATTATTGATGATATTACTTCTGATGTTATGTTCAAAGCTTATGGTAAGAATTTAGAAGAATTAATTGAAAATTCTGGTAAAGCCTTATTTTCCATAGTTTGTGATATTGATAAGATGGAAGAAGATAAAGTTCTGATGCTTGAAGTGGGAGGGGAGGATGAAGAGGATTTAATACATAATTGGCTCTCAGAACTGTTGACGGTGATAGATACTGAAAATATGTTTTTTTCGAAATTCAGAGTCTTAGAGTTTGATGAGGGGGATGATTTTAAGATCAGAGTAGAATGTTATGGCGAAGAAATAAGAGAGGAATTGATACTTACCATTGCTAAAGCAGTTACTTATTACAAATATTCGGTCGAGAAGAAAGATAAAGAATGGATTGCTACCGTAGTGTTAGATATATAAACTTCCTTTCCGAATCTAATTCTAGTTCGTACCCACCGAATATTCTAATCGGAAATGGGTGCGGCAGCTAGTTCTGTTGCATTAGAGGTGAGATTAAAATGAAAGAAAAGGCAGTTAAAATTAACGATTTTGTAAGAGAAATACCTACTTCCGCAAGGGAAAAAATGAATGTTCCTGGTAGAATATACGCTTCTGACGCTATTTTCGATGAGGTTCAGGATGATGCTGTTAAACAACTTACCAATGTTGCTTGTCTTCCTGGTATTGTAAAATATGCAGTTGCACTTCCAGACATGCATTGGGGCTACGGACTTCCTATGGGGGCTGTAGGTGCATTTGATCGGAAAGAAGGAGTTATATCACCAGGCATGACCGGATTTGACATTAACTGTGGGATAAGGATGATTAAAACTGACCTAACTGAAGAAGAAATAAAACCAAAATTACAGGAATTAATTTCTAAATTATTCAAAAATGTCCCCTCTGGTGTTGGTTCTAAAGGAAGGTTAAAATTAAGCAATGATGAACTGGATGAAGTTCTGGTTAAGGGTGCTAGGTGGGCGGTAGAAAATGGTTATGGTACAAAAGAGGATTTAAAAAGAAATGAAGAAAACGGATGCATGGAAGGTGCTGATCCTAACAAAGTTTCAGATAAAGCAAAGAAAAGAGGTATACCTCAATTGGGGACTTTAGGTGCCGGTAATCATTTCTTAGAAATCCAAAGTATTGATAGATTATTCGATGAGAAAGTAGCTAAAGCGTTTGGAATAGAGAAAAAGAATCAGGTGGTTATAATGCTCCATTGTGGTTCTCGTGGATTTGGTCATCAGGTAGCTTCAGATTACTTAAAGAAACATAAACAAGCCGCTAAAAAGTATGGTATTTGGTTACCGGATCCTCAATTAGTCTGTGCACCCGCTGATAGCCAGGAAGGACAGGATTATTATAAGGCAATGAAGTGTGCGGTCAATTACGCCTTTACCAATAGATTGGTTATGACTCATTGGATCAGGGAGAGTTTTGAGCAAGTAATTGGAGGGACATGGGAAGATATGGGAATGGACAGTATTTACGGTATTTGTCACAATATCTGTAAGCTTGAGGAACATGAAGTAGATGGAAAAAAAAAGAAATTGTATGTCCACAGGAAAGGATCTACCCGTGCCCTACCAAAGAGACACAAATTAGTTCCGGATGTATATCAAGGCGTGGGACAACCTGTTCTAATAGCAGGATCAATGGGTACTGCTTCATATATTCTTGTCGGTAGAGAAAAGGCATCCGAGACTTTTTATTCTACTTGCCATGGTGCTGGTAGGACTATGTCAAGGACAGGGGCTTTGAAGAAATTTTGGGGAGAAGACGTTAAAAAGGAATTAAAAGAAAAAGGAATTTATACTAGGGCAACTCATCCAAAAGTTCTTAGCGAGGAGGCACCAGGTGCTTATAAGGATGTTGATGAAGTTATTCGAAGTGTGGACGGTGCCGGGATATCTAAACCCGTTGCTAGAATGGTTCCACTTGCTGTAGCTAAAGGTTAATTCATGTAATCAGTAAGTTAAATGGTAATTATGGGATCTAGATCCAAAGAGATATTAGAACAATTAAATGAGGTTTTGATTAAACGCAGGAACACACTTGAGATAATATTACCATCTATTGTTTTTTTGATAGTTAATATAACATTGGGTTTCAGTTATGCTGTTTTAGTTTCAATGATGTCCTCTTTTTTATTTACAATTTATAAGTTGTTGAAAGGAAATTCCATAAAATATTCTGTGCTTGGTTTTTTTGGAGCCTTGTTTTCAGTTTTGGTAACCAGATTTCTTGGCAGACTAGAGGGATATTTTCTCCCGGGAATTGCTATTAATTTCCTCATAATAGTTCTATCGGTTCTAAGCCTAATTTTAAGAAAACCTCTTGTTTCATGGGCTAGTCATCTTTCAAGGGGCTGGTCTTTGAATTGGTATTGGCATGAGAAAGTAAGGCCTGCATATACTGAAGTCACACTTTTTTGGGTATTGATACTTTCTATCAAATTGGTTATTCAGATATTCTTTTTCAGATTAGGTAACCCTGATTTATTTGGGACAGTAAATGTGATCACAGGATGGCCATTAACAGTCTTTATATTAATTTTAAGTTATGTTTATGGTAGCTGGAGGCTAAAGAATCTTAATGGACCAAGTGTTCAGGAATTTGAAAAGGGAAAGAAACCACCCTGGAAAGGCCAGAATAAAGGATTCTAATCCCATTTTTTAATATATTTTTCTACATTAAACTTTCTCTTACATCCGTTATAACTCATATACCTAATTTTACCAAACACTTTCCTTTCCTTCCAAGCTCTATCATGAACTCCACCTATTGACCATGCACATCCGACATATCCATTTGGGTCTCTCCCGTCTAATTCATATTTGTCGTTGAGATGAATAGCGATTTCTAATGCTTTTTCAGGGCTTTCAGTCCATTCTAATATTTTCTTAGCCCAGTACATTCGCATATATCCATGCATTTTACCCTTCTTCACCATTTCCATTTGCGCAGCATTCCATAAGTCATCGTGAGTTTTCGCTTTTTCAAATTCTTCAAATGAGTAATTGTATTCTCTTTTATCTTTTCGGTGTTCATTCAAAGTTTTCTTAGCCCAGTCAGGAAACCCATCAAAAGAATCGTAATTGGGGCTGTAAAAGCAAAAATTATCTGAAAGTTCTTTTCTAACAATTAATTCCTCAAGAAATTCTTCTTTTAAATCTTTGTTAACCTTGGATTTTTTAATTTCTAAAGCTACTCTTTGAGATGATATCTGACCGAAATGTAGATAAGGTGATAAATCAGATTGACTGTCTTTATTAGGATCATTCCTATCTTTACTATAAGAAGATAATTTATTTTCTATGAAATTTCTTAGTACTTCTTTAGCTTCTGTCTCTCCAGGTTTTATCCAATCTACTTCTTGGATTTTCATATCAACTTTCAAACTTTTCAGAGCTTTCTTCCAATCCATTCCATTATCTTTCCGGTCATGCGGGTACTCTTTGATCTTAGGAAACTCATCCAAAAATTCTGATAGTTTTTTATTTATCTTCGGTCTAAATGTGTAAGCAGCATATTCTTGTTTAGGAGAAGCAATCCAACATGGAACTATATTATGGGCATCTACTTGGTGAAATTCGACTTTAATTTTATTTGAAACATCATTTTCCCAGTTTTTCTTTATTTTTAGTGGGTTGAAATCAGTTATAAGTACACCAGCATCACTTTCATTCATGAATTTTGGTATTTCTTTTCCAGGAGAGCCAATTAGCAATTCAAAACCAATATTTTTGTCTTTTAGATTGTTTCCAAGCTCTTTAAGTCCCTCTGTCATAAACCCATATTGTCTTATATTTGCTCCCAGGAATTCAGGTACTAAACAAAAAACAACGACTAGTGGGACATTTTTTTTGAGAGCTAAATTCTGTGAATGAATTAAGGCCCAGTTATCATTCATTCTTTGATCCCGACTCATCCAGTAAATTACAGGACCTTTGGAAATTTTACCGTCTTTGAGTATTCTTGCCCTTTTTTGTCTCATATTAATTATTAGAAAAATAAAATATTAAGAGAATAAAAAATATGTGTGTAACATATGAGGGAACCAACTAAAATAAAGTTACTCAAGTCACTGTTCTCCCTACTTTTCATTGTTATGGTCTCTATGATCACTTGGGGGATTTTTTCTGGAAACTGGGGAAGAGCAGTTTCTTATATTAGGGAGGAACCATGGCTATTGGTTACTGTAGTTGATATCTACATAAGTTTTTTTGTTTTCTATGTTTGGGTATTTTATCGAGAGGAGAATATTTTTTCAAGAATTATCTGGTTTTTGTCAATAGTCTTTACTGGTAGTGTAGCTATAACTCTATATATTCTGATACAGCTCTTTAAATTAAAGAAGAAAGAAACTGTAAAAAATATGATTTCAGGTGATTCAGATGAATAAAAATAGATGGGTAAAGCTCGTACTTTCAATCATGATTTGTCAGGCCGCAGGTCTTATAGGGTCAATATTTACCTCACAATCGGTCAATACCTGGTATCAGAATATCCAAAAACCTTCTTTTAACCCACCTAGTTGGGTTTTTGGGCCTGTATGGACAACATTATTTTTGATGATGGGGATTTCTCTTTATCTAATTTTGATTAAAAGAATGAGTAAGAAGGTTAAATTAGGAATAGTTCTTTTTGGAGTTCAGTTAGTATTGAATATATTATGGTCATTGTTTTTCTTTGGTTTACAGGACCCTTTGCTTGGGTTCATTGAGATAACAATACTTTGGGTTTTCATAGCACTTACAATTTATCAGTTCCGGAAAATCGATAAGAGATCATCTTATTTACTGATACCCTACATTCTTTGGGTTAGTTTTGCTGCTATACTCAATCTTTCCATCTGGTTATTGAATTCAAATATTGTATAATCCATAATTATAGTATGTCGCTTATACTAACAGCACTAGGTATTTCCATAGGCTTGCAAGTGATCCTGTTTATACCGGCCTATTTATTAAAGACAGATAAGTTAACTGATATGGGATATGGATTAAGTTTCATACTTCTTGGGTTAATATTCCTTCTGAGAGGTTCGGTTACTGGAGATAAATTACTTTTATTTGGAATGATTCTTGCCTGGGGATTGAGACTGATCACTTATCTCGTGATAAGAGTAATAAAAGTAGGAAAAGATGCTAGATTTGATCAGATAAGAGGCAGTTTTACCAAATTTCTCACATTTTGGATTGGTCAGGGATTTAGTGTTTGGGTTATAATGATTCCTACGTTAATTTATCTTATTT
>WJKS01000048.1 GCA_014728985.1 Candidatus Aenigmatarchaeota archaeon | reverse complement strand
TCAATTACCATATGGAGATGATCTATATCAAAACCTAATTCTTTGATAATCAATCCATATTTTTCAGCAGTTTCATAGAAAGATTTTTCACAAACAACTTTTATTCTCTCAAAACCAAATATTTTATGTCGATATTTGGGGATGAAAGATATGTGGTGTCTAGTTTTTCCAATGCTAGAGCTATAGCTACATAAATCTTGACTCATTTTATCACTCCCAGAAACGCCTCTATTTTTGCGCTTCTAGAAATATTTTAGGATTAGGTCACGATATTTATCCACCAGTTAAAACTGGTGGAATTAGTTCAGTTTAAATGTCCTCTTTCTTAAAAATATGGAACTAAAAAAAGAAAAATCCATATTGATATTTGATAGTAAATATCTACTCTACTTCATTTTACAACCATGAGACTCATCTCCATAAAGTAACTTTACGTCCGATTTCAGTATCTCCAATTCTAGAACCTAGATTGAATCCTTCTTCTAATGGACCCCAATATCTCCTCCCTACCATCATGAATGGTGCTCCATCAACCGATAGAACAACATTATCTTCAGCTGACCTTTCGGCGGTTAAAGAATACCTCCAATGCGGATGAGCATAAGTCCCATCAACTCTGGCTAAAAGAGAAGGAACTAATCCCTCCGAAGGTCCATCATATTCTTGTAAATCGGTATATACCATATCTATCACATCCTCATTTTTTAAGGAGAATTTCAGAAGAAACCCACCAATAATTACGTGATTCTACTAAAAAAGAATTTAACCAACTAGACTTCATAAAAAAATAAATAGCTAGAAAATCTAAATAGTACAAATACTTTCTATCATCACTAAAGGTAGGATATCATACTACCTTGACATCAGGATTAATTCAAATCAAACTGGTAAGAATTGCTTTCTGGATATGTAACCTATTCTCGGCTTGATCAAATATAACTGAATTTGGGTGATCAATTGCATCTCTAGTTATCTCATATCCTATATGAGCAGCTAAACAGTGCATTATTTTTGCCTTACTACCTGTATCTTTGAGTAATTTAGCACTAACCTGATAAGGCATAAAAGTATTCATCCTTCTTTCCTTCTCTTTTGCAAATTTAGGATCACTCATATATTCCATGTTTACCCAAGTGTCAGTGTAAATAATATCCGCATCTTTTACCGCTGATTTAAGATCGGTCGTTTCCTCGTATAAACCGGTTTTCTTAGCCATCTTCTCAAGTTCATAATCAATTGCATCAGGGTCTTTCTCCGGAATCGCTAATGTGACCTGCATACCTAATTTGGTCCCAGTTACAACAAGTGAATTACTGACATTATTCGCAATACCTGTAAACACTAATTTCTTACCCTCAAATCCACCCAACTTCTCTTTGATTGTCATCATATCTGCAATGCCCTGACATGGATGATATTTTTCACAGAGCATATTTACCACTGGTACCTCAACAGCATTAGCCATTAACTGAAGTGTTTTGTGCTCTCTTACTCTTGCTGCAATACATTCACAATATCTCTCAATTGATCTTGCCTCATCTTTTAGTTCCGCACCTATTGATAACTGAGAAGACTGCCAATCCAAAAATATTGCGTGACCACCTAACTGATTCATACCCGCTTCAAAAGATGTTCTGGTCCTGGTGGATGATTTCTCAAACAACATCACAAGGGTTTTTCTTTTTAGGGAATCATAATACTTCTTAGGACTTTTCTTGATTTTAATTCCCAAGTCAATGAGGTATTCTAATTCTTCTCTGTTATATTTTTTAAAATTTAACACGTCTCTTCCTTTCAAATCCATAATTCATCACTTAATCTCTATTATATCACCAAGTGTTAAAGTACCTTTTGCTGGTCTTGACTGGATTTTCTTCTTCTTGTATACCTCAGTGAGTTTTATATCCAAAAAATCCTCTATTTTTTTCTTCAGTTTATCATTTGGGACCATTTGCTGTAATTCTAATCTTCTAATAATTGACTCCTTTTCATTTATTTCCATTGCAAATTCTTTCCTTTCCAAACCAGATTTTTGCCTGGCCCTAATGATTAAATCCCCATAATTCGGTTTAAGTTCCTCTTCCGACTCTTCCAATTCAACAACCTCTTTTTTTACAATAAACTTATTTTCCTTTTCTTTTCTAGGCCTTATTTCTTTTACAACCTTACCGAACTTTCCACATTCCTCACAAACTTCTATTTCTGAACCTTCAACTTCCGCGAGAAACAGTCTATCAACAACTTTTCCACAGAGGGTACACTCTGGTATGGATATCACCTCTTAATTATTGTTTTATTTTTAGTGATGAAGAAATTAATTATTTATTTTTTTTCCTAATATTTTGGTATTTTAGACCTTCATCTCCCATACACAATCTCCATCTCTGAATTCTCCATCTGTATCAAGCCCATACCCATTGACCCAAAGATTTGGAATTATAAAACCAAGGTAATCTATACGGACTTCTAACTCTCTCCTACCGGGTTTACTCAATAAAGCTGAGAATAATGGCTCATAACCATTGAGACTTGCCAATGCTCCTATCAAATCTTCTGAAGCAGGTTCCCCACCAGGGTAAAAAATCTGGTCCCTTCGTTCCCAAGGTCTTTGCAAACGATCGAAGGTATGCCCAGAATCCACTATGTCTTCTAATATGACTAACATAGGTTCTGAGTGCTTACCTAATTCATCAAGTAAATCAAAAACTCCTTCTGGATATATTTTAATGCTCCCATCAGATTCAGTTCCAGAACCGTAACTACTAACCCGAAACCCCATAAGTTTGCTAGGTAAAGAAATTCTCCCCGAAACCCCTTTTGCGAAATTTCTCGCTCCATTCAAAAGAGGAACTAAAACTAAAGTATCATAAGGACCTTCTTGAAATCTATCAGAAATTTGTGCGGCATGATATGTTTCATATCTTTCTAACTCAGGTCCTGGCACTACAACTCTTTCGGCTAATTCTCGATATTCTTCAGGAACGGGTATATCAAAAGGAGACTCGATGAGATCCATAGGGTAAGTATTACCCTTTGTCATACTTTATCTTACCTTTTTAATTATTTATTTTTTCTTTATCATATATTGGTAAGGATACAAATTGAAAGGTTTAAAAGAAGCTTTGACGTTTGATGATGTTCTATTGGTTCCTAAAAGATCACCTATTAAATCAAGAAAAGATGTTGATACATCTACATTCCTAACACCAAAAATTAAAATGAATATACCTTTGGTCTCTACTAATATGGATACTGTCACAGAATCCCAAATGGCAATAGCAATGGCTAGAAAGGGAGGAATAGGAATAATTCACAGATTTATGACACCTGAAAGACAGGCTAAAGAAGTTGAGAGGGTCAAAAGATCAGAATCTATTGTTATAGAAGAACCTTATACTTGTTCTTCAACAAACACTATTAAGGAAGTTAGAACTTTAATGTACAAGAAAGATGTTAACGGTATACTTGTAGTAGATAAAAAAAATAAATTGTTAGGTATTGTAACTAATAGGGATATTATTTTTGAAGATTCACCTAAAAAAAGGATTTCTAAAGTAATGACAAAATATGATGACCTTATAACTAGCAGTCCCGATATAACCATGAAAGAAGCGAAAGAGATATTTAGGAAGGAAAAAATTGAGAAGATACCCCTGGTTGATAAAAAGGGCTTCTTAAAAGGACTAATTACCAGTAAAGATCTAGAAAAAATAACTGAATTTCCTAATGCAACAAAGGACAAAAAAGGTAGATTAAGAGTAGGTGCTGCCATAGGTGTAAAAATAGATGTAATTGAGAGGACTGAAGCTTTACTGAAAGTGGGTTGCGATTTCATAGTCGTTGACATTGCTCACGGACACTCTGACCTTTGTATAGATACAATCAAAGCCGTGAAAGAAAATTTTAATGGAACTGAAGTCATAGCCGGTAATGTAGCAACAGCAGAAGCAACTGAAGAACTTATAAAGGCTGGTGCCGATGGGATTAAAGTTGGTATAGGCCCTGGGTCTACCTGTATAACCCGAATAGTTACAGGTTCAGGGGTTCCACAATTAACTGCGATATCAGACTGCGCAGGTATAGCTAAAGAGTATAATATACCAGTAATGGCCGATGGTGGACTAAGGACATCAGGGGATATAACAAAAGCGTTAGCCGCAGGAGCATCATCTGTAATGTCTGGATTCTTTTTTGCGGGCACGAAAGAAACTCCTGGAAAAGAAATAATAAAAAACGGGAGAAAGTACAAAATATACAGAGGATCGGCTTCTCTAGGATCAAACCTCACCACAAAGCAAAAGAGAGACGCCAAGAAATGGAGAGAAATCGATATATTCGATATAACACCAGAAGGTGTCGAGGCATGTGTTCCGTATAGAGGAAATGTCTCAGAAGTAATTTCAAAACTGATTGGAGGCCTAAGATCAGGAATGAGTTATTGTGGAGCAAAAACTATAGGAGAGATGCAAAAGAACGCTGAGTTCATAAAAATGAGTGGTTCTGGGCTTGCAGAGAGTTATTCGCACGATCTTGAAGTGCTCTAATTTAGGATTTTCTCTACCCTCATCTTTAAGTATCTTCCCACCCTATTAATTGTTGTGATTTCCGTGGGTGTTGACCGGATTGTGTTCTAATTTTAAGGTTTTATTTAGTTTGAATTCTAAATTGTTTGTTAAGAGGATGAGGTGTATTTATGGTTAGTGTTAAAGAACAAGAGGAAGAATTACAAAAATTTTGGGAAAAGAATGATGTTCCAAAAAAAGTACTAAAAATGAACAAGGATGGGGAAAAATTCTACTTTCTGGATGGACCACCTTATGCTACTGGCTATATTCATCTGGGCACTGCCTGGAACAAAATTCTGAAAGACTCATTTCTAAGGTACAAGAGAATGAAAGGATTTAATGTTTGGTCTCAGCCTGGATATGATACTCATGGGTTACCAATAGAAAATAAGGTTGAAAAGAAATTAGGGATAAAATCAAAACAGGAAATAGAGGAATTAGGTATTGAGAAATTTAACAAAGAATGTAAAAAATTCGCAACAGAATTTCTGGATATTATGAATGATCAATTTAATAATCTGGGGGTATGGATGGAGTGGGATAATCCCTACCTGACCCTGAAAAAGGAATATATTGAAGGGGGATGGTATACATTCAAAGTAGGTTATGAAAAAGGTCTCCTTTACAAAGATAAGTACAGTGTTCATGTTTGCCCTCATTGTCAAACTGCTGTAGCTTACAATGAAGTTGAATATAATAAAGTGACAGACCCCTCGGTTTATGTCAAATTCCCTGTCAAAAATGAAGAGAATACTTATTTGTTAGTATGGACTACTACTCCCTGGACTTTACCTTCAAACACGGGAATAATGGCCAAACCCGGAGCACATTATGCTTATGTAGAAGCAAAAGGTGAGACACTAATATTTGCTCACGAACTAGTTGAACAGGTAATGGAAAAGGCTGAAATAGATAATTATGATGTAGAAAAAGTTGTTTTAGGGGAAGACATCAAAGGTCTGGAATACAGTCATCCTTTATCTGACATATTTCCTTTCCACAGGAATGTCAAGAACGCCTGGAGAGTTGTTATGTCAGATCAATTCGTAACGCTTGAAGATGGAACAGGTTTAGTCCATATGGCCCCAGGACATGGTGAAGAAGATTATAAAGTTGGTAAAGAAAATAACCTTCCAATAATTTCTCCACTTAAAATGGATGGTACATATAATGAAAATTGTGGAAAATATTCAGGGATATTTGTTAAAGATGCAGATTCGAAAATAATTGAAGATTTCAAAGAAAGAGGGCTATTATTTGCCAAGGAAAATGTACATCACGACTACCCCTTCTGTTGGAGATGTGACTCTCCGTTGATTTTTATGGCAGTACCTCAGTGGTTTTTCAAAGTGACAGAAATAAGGGATAAATTGATTGAAGAAAACAAAAAGGTTAATTGGGTCCCAAACTGGGCTGGTAAAAGATTCCATAACTGGCTGGAATCATTAGGCGACTGGCCGGTGTCAAGACAAAGATATTGGGGAATACCTCTACCAATCTGGGAATGTGAAAAATGTGGTAATACAAAAGTGATAGGTTCTTCGGATGAATTGCCCAGGGAGTTGGATGATTTACATAGACCATATGTGGACGAGGTTGTTATGGATTGTGATGAATGTGATGGTAAGATGAAGAGAATCCCTGATGTATTGGATGTGTGGTTTGACTCAGGTCTAGCAAGTTGGGCTAGCCTTGGTTACCCAAAAAACAAGGAATTATTCGAGGATTGGTGGCCAAACGAGTTCAACCTTGAGGGACCTGACCAGATAAGAGGATGGTGGAATTCTCAGATGATAACCAGTGTTATAACTTTTGACAGGAGACCGTTCGATAATGTCCTATTTCACGGATTTGTTCTGGATGCACACGGAGATAAGATGTCTAAATCTCGGGGTAATATTGTAGCTCCTGAAGAAGTTATAGAGAAATATGGAAGAGATGTGCTCAGATATTATTTACTTTCCAGTGCTGCATGGAATGATTTTTACTTTAACTGGACTGACGCTGATAATGTTAAAAAGAAGTTAAATATTGTCAGAAATACTTTCAGATTCGTTAAAACTTATGTTAAAGAATTTCCAAAAGAAAAACCTAAACTCGAAAAAGAAGATAAATGGTTATTATCCCGATTGAATTCTGCAATCAAGAAGTATAATGAGAATTTCAGCAATTATAAAAACCATAAATCAGTTGAAGTACTTGAAAATTTTGTCCTGGACGATTACTCTAGGTGGTACATTAAATTAGTCAGAGACAGAACCTGGCCTAGCTATGAAGGTAAAGATAGAAAAGCTGCTCTTTACACGATGGGAGTTGCTGTGGATTCTCTAACTAAATTACTCGCACCAATTTGTCCATATTTGGCTGAAAAGGGGTATCAGGATGTTATTAAATCTATGAAAAAGGGTAAGGAAAGTATTCATTTAGAAAAATTACCAGAAGTTCAAGAAGATTTAATAGATAAGAAATTAGAAAATGACATGAAAGTGGTCAGAAACTTAATTGAATCATCACTATCTGCAAGACAAAAAGTTAATCTCAAACTAAGATGGCCTGTCAAAAAAATGGTATTGGTCTCTGAAGATGAAGATATCAAAGAATCTGTGAAAAACCTTGAAGAAATAATAAAGAAAAGAGCAAATGTAAGAAAAGTCGAAGTGGTTGAAAGTGAACCAAAAGGGGAGTTTACGGCTGAAGATTTCAACAAAGGTAAGGTTTTCCTAGATCTATCAGAGGACCAAAATTTAATGGAGGAACGTCTTTACAGGGATTTAACTAGAAAAATACAATCAATGAGAAAAAAAGCGGGACTTAAGGTAAGTGATAAGATAGAACTAACAATGAAATCTGAAAATGATTTTGAGCAAATTTTAGAGAAATTTTCAAACGACTTAAAAAAAGATGTAGGAGCTGGTAAGGTTCAGATAGGTAAATTAGAAGGTAAAAATGAGAATAAATTAAAGTTTAGGGGTAAAGAAATCGAAATTAGCTTCTAATAATTACGAGATCAAAATCTTAGTTAAGAATTTTTGAGAATATCTTCACTAACTCCGATTTAATTTACTCTTCGAACCGCATCTTCTAATCGTCTTTGTGATTCTGATTCCAGATCGGAATAGGCAAATCTTAAATCACGAGACATTGGATAAAAGAAATGTAAATCTACTAAACTTCCTTCACCCCTTATGATACCCAAATAAGCCCTTAAAAGTTTCCTTACTTTACTCTTCTCTCTAACATCATTGGAATTTCTTAAAATAGAAGCGAGTTGTTCTGTGAGAGCCCTCAATTCTAATACTATATCATTATAGGGTACACCATCAAGACATTTTAGATCACCTAAATGCTTAAGTTCGTGTTCCATTGAAGGTATAACAAAATCTCTGAAGACTTTATTTGGAGCACTTTCTTCCTCCCAAGGGTATTTAGCAGGTACATAGAGTATCCTTGTATCTTCTCTTCTTTCTAATGACTCAATTCCAAAATGCCCATATCCGGTTAAAACAACCACATCCAATTCACCCATCATTACTCTACTTTTATCACTCAGTTCACCGATCTTACCTTTGTACAAATCTCTTAAAAGATCTAAGGATCCAATATTCAAACGACCCTCATCCACAGTAAATACATCAGCAGCCCTAGTTAAAACATAGTCCCAAGGGAGATTACCACCATCCAAACCAGAGAAAGGATCATTAACTTCGTTACCTACTCTTCCGAAATAATATATAGCGGAATGTTGGGAAACTTTAAGAACCCTAGTATCATCACCAACCCTATAATACAATCTAGCCCTCCCACTATCAGTTGATTGATTACCACTTAAAATTCTTGAAATATTTATTAAAGTTTGTAGTCTAGTACGTTCCTCCTGTATTAAGAGAGCCCTTCTTAGACAAGGTTCTAAATCCAATTCTCTTGAAAATCCGTATTCCTCTCCATTTGTTTCTAACCAATCCGCCAGTAAATGTTTTGCTCCTTTAATATATTCACGTGGATCTTTCTGAAGATATGGTAATAGAGATGAAGTTTCATCTAAGGTACGCCTTACTAAATCAGTAGGTCCTTCCCTTTTACGAGCTACTAAATCTTGATATTCTAATGAAGGGATGTCTCTTCTACCTTTGTATACCCATTCCAAAAAAACATCAGGTAACATCATATTCTATCATGTTATTACTATTTAGAAACACTTAAAAGGTTAATTAAATTAACCCCTATCTCCCCAAACACCATATCTTTGGACAAGAAGATAAAACAGAATATAAATACTGATTATAAAAGCAACTGCTACAGTGATGAAAAGGTTAAATGAGTCTTCCATAACTATTAGTTGAATTCTCAGTATAAATCATTAATATTGTTATCCCCAAATAATATGCTATGCAAGTCAAAGATGCCATGAATCCAAAAGTAATTGTTGCAAATGATGATATATCAGTCAAAGAGGCCGCCAGATTAATGGCTAAATTCAAGATTGGTTCTCTTGTCATTATTGAAGAGGGAAAAGGGGATATAATCGGGGTAATTACTGAGAGTGATATTGTAAGAAAGGTTGTCGCAACTGGATTAGATTCTTCACAAACACTGGTAGAACAGACCATGACAAAAGAGGTAATAACGGTTGATGAAGATATAGACCTTGGAGAAGCATGTCAAATCATGGTTGAGAATAAGATTAAACGGTTGCCTGTTCTTGAGGATGGGGAACTGGTTGGTATACTGACCACAACGGATGTTATGGCTGTTGAACCTAAATTAATTGAAGAACTTGCTAAGGTTATGTTATTTTCTGAGAAACAGATGATTGCTGGGTAGAGCAGTGATTTTAATTATCCCATTCCATCTAATCTCTTAATTTCACTTATTGTCAAAACACGACCAGTTATAGCACTAAATCTCTGTAGGGGTCCTTTCATCCCAATTGCAATTGAAAGGGCTTCAGGAACTTGGTCTGCTTTTCTTGACTCGGAAATCTCTCTTATAATTGGAACTAATCTCCTAGTATCCGATAGAACATCTCTTGTTAGATTTACAGGTTCTGGGACTATCTCTGGTGAGTCAGCTAGAATTCCTTCACATCCTTCTACCATACCTTCAGCTCTCCTCGCCTGAGGAGAATCTAAAATACTCGAAAGTCTAGAGGCATGTCGACCTAATCTTCTATATAAATCCATATGAAACTTACCTGACGAAGTAGTTTCACTGTATTCAGTAACGCCCATTTCCAATACACCCAAAGTGGTTCTTACATGACCAATCACATTTCCAATATTTGGTATATAAGACGCTCTGGTAGTTACTCTTGCCACGAGAGGTTCTATATACCTTCCAATTCGAACTCTATCCTCATATCTTACCTTGGACCCAGCATCAACATTGGGATAAGTGTATCTTTTCATACCTACCAAATAAGAATCACATATTTAAGTAGTTTTAGGAAGACTTCAGAAGCACAAACTTCCAACAATTAAATATTCTACACCATAATTATTACCTATGCTTAACAAGAAAACACTAAGGAAGAAATTCCAAAAAGAATGGGAAAAATATTACAAAATAGATTTCTTAATCAACAAAGGGTTTCAGAGAAAATTATGTCCTAAATGTGGTAAAGGCTACTGGACATTGGATCCAAATAGAGACCACTGCCCTGACCAACCCTGTCAAAATTATGAGTTTTTAGGGGATTCACCCACCAAAAAAAGATTCAGTTACATAGAATCCTGGCATGAGATCGAAAAATTTTTCAAAAAGAATGGTCACAGAAGCATCAAACAATACCCAATAGTATGTAGATGGAGAGATGATCTATTTTTCACAATCGCATCAATAATTGACTTCCAAAGGGTCGAGAATAATCAGGTAATATTTCAAATGCCTGCTAACCCATTAATAGTTCCGCAATTCTGTTTGAGATTTCCTGATATACCAAATGTAGGAGTCACTGGTAAACATTACACAAACTTCTG
>WJKS01000047.1 GCA_014728985.1 Candidatus Aenigmatarchaeota archaeon | reverse complement strand
TCAATCAGCCACCTGTAGCAATTGCAGGACCTGACCAGACTGTATACGAAGGTGAATCCGTCACTCTAAACGGTTATGATTCATATGATCCAGACGGTTACATATCAGGTTACCAATGGAAAGAAGGATCAAGTATCCTAAGCAACAGTGCTTCCTTCAACAGAATCTACAATGTAGGAACTCACTACATAACCCTAAAAGTAACAGACAATGACGGTGCAATCGATTATGATTATGTGACTGTAACTGTACTTGAAGAACCAGTTCAATGTACTCAAGCTTGGAAATGCTATGATTCTTCACATAAAGCTTATCAACATTCTGATTGTACTTGGACAGCAATAGAGTACTGTGAATATGGTTGCGAAAATGGTTACTGTGAACAGGAACCTCAACCAGAACAAACAGAAATAGAAACAATTGATACAGATGTGGATCCTTACAGGGTATGTGATAATGAAGATGAGACAATAGAGTTATCCGCAAAGATAAAATTAGAAGAAGGTGAAGATGGGACATTTGTAAAAGTTAATTTTTATATTGAGAATGATGATGGATACTGGAATTACATAGGAACAGATACAGCTACATTAAATGAAGATGAAATAAGGACATTTGAAATTGATTACCTTTACGATTCTGGTGATTTAGAAATAGGGACCCATGAAGTTAAATTCCTAATAGAAGCAGACGATGATGAGAATGTTGAATATGATAACTTGTATATACGAGATTGTGATGATATAGGAGATTATGATATCGAAATTAAGGATATAACCTTAGATCCAGAATTTCCAGGAGAATGTGAGAATGTCTTAGTAAGTGTACCAATTGAACTTGTTGATGCACCAGATTTCCCACAGTATGTTTATGTTAAATCTTATATTGATAATGAGCTCGAATATTCAACTTCAATAAAATACTATGACGAGGAAATAAGATTCTTTAAATTCACTTTTGATACCTGTGAATATTCTATAGGTACACATTCAATTAAAATAAGCGCAAGGGTGGGTGATGTTACAGAAACCTCTGTTAAAACCTTTAAAGTAGGAGAAGATAAAATTCATTTTGATTACAAAAATCACTGTTTGGAAGTAGAAAAAATTTGGACTAATGAACAAGCACAACCTGATGAGGACATAAGAGTATTTGCAAAGATCAATAATTGTGGGACAGAATATGAGCCAGGTATGAGAGCTAATTTGGAAGCATTTGATAAAGTTATCTTTAATGGTATGTTTGCTCTACCAGAAGACGGTTCAGAGGAAATATCATTTAGTATACATGTTCCGGAAGATGCTGCAGGTACAGAGCCATTTGTGGTCAGAACTTGGAGTAGTTATACCTCAGATGCTAAAGTTAGAGAATTTACTGTTTATACAGGAGTACCAATGATTGATATTGATCCTGTACATAAAGTCGAAAAAGGTAAGATAGAGAAAATAACATTCGATGTAATAAATGTAGGTGATGTTACAGATACATTCAGTTTGGAATTATCAGGATACGCAAGTAATTGGATGACTGGAATGGCACCAGAAATAACACTAGAACCAGATCAGAGAAAAGGAGTTGAATTTTATGTTAATGTACCTTCGGAAGTAGAAAACAATGATTACCAATTTACTGTTGCTGCAGAAGGTTCACCAAGATATGCTGTTACTTCAACATTAAGAGTGGTTGAAGGATTTGAATGGCCTTCATTAACTGGTATGTTTGTTGGCGTTGGGGCATGGTTACCATGGTTACTGTTACTACTTTTGTTATTACTTTTACTGCCATTTTTATTCTGGTTATTTTCCAGGAAAGGTGTAAGTAGAAAAAGTGGAGCTGAAGAAAACGTTAAAGATTTCTTTAAGTTTGATGACTGCTGTTAGAAGTTGTTTGGAAGGAATTTAGCGATTAGTACTATGATTACTACCAAAATCAGTAATCCTACTATTGGATCTACTTGCTCAAGCCATATGATTCACTTATAGTAATTATTTTATTTTTCAGTCCTTTAAAATATTCATTGAATAAAGTTGTAATCCCAATAAAGCCTATTAAACCATATAATATTGAAAAGAAAATCATTCTATTTGATGATATAGATTCAATGCGTTCAGTTGCATATCCTATTGCAAAACTTATAGATGCTGTAAATAAAGCTGTAGTTAGTATTTGATACTGTAAAATTAGTTCTTTGTGCTTTTGATTAAGTATCGTTATTAAAAAATCTTTCCTCTTTCATTATCAATATACGTTTTTCAGTATTTTTATTTCTGAGCACGTTTTTATATCCTAATCAGGTTCAGTGGTAACACTTATTAAAATTTCTCTGATTCGAAATTTGTTTTGGTAAACTTATTTGATTCCACAAAAATTGGTTAATAAACTAAATCATAATACATTACTTAGGGGAGTGGGGTGTATTGTAAATTGTGTCACGGATATCTAGGTTTCAATTTCAGTCACGGTCTGGTGAACACGATGATATGCTTGGGTTGCGGTAATACTAGGAATAACAATAGATTGATCATGGCTTTGTTTTAGTTTTTCCCTTTTTTTGTAAAAAACAATTAAAAATTTCCTAATTTTGAATCAGGTTAACTTATACAGTTTTGATTTACCATTTTCTAGCACTTCAATTTTTCCTTCTTTACCTAACCATCCTAATCCAGATAATACGTCATCTCTTTTGAGATCACTTAGTTTCATTATTTTATATGCAGAAAGCGGTTTCTTTTTGTTCGCTAATATTCCCCAGACTTTTCCCGCGTTTGATCCGAATAGTTTTTCAGGTTTCATTAATCTCCCTCCGTTTATAGGTATAGGTTAGAGATCCGAATATTTAATAGTTGTATTTGTTTTTAGACAAAGAGATATTTCTTAATGGGGTCAAATAATTAATATGGGATTTTTCACTGAGAGAAAAAATAGAAAATATATTCCGATTATACTTTCTATGGAACTAGTGATTTTTGTTTTTCTTTTGAGTTATTTCACTCTGATTAATTTGCGGGATTTTGGACGAAGCGCTTTCGGACTTGTTGCAATTTTAGCATTCTTTTTCCTTTTTTTAGGTATCATTTTAATTATTTTGACTTTAAAACAAAAAATCAAAGGAAGATTGAAGATTCTCCTGTTATTAACCGGTCTTTCTGCTATATGCCCTCTTATTTTCTCAATATTACATAATCTATTCTATGCCTTAGCTGTAGTTTTTCAAGACATAACTCTACTCAGATATTTGATGGAATTTCTTCACGGTTTTTCCTTTTTAATTTCTCTAATTGGTGGTCCGATAGGATTTTTAATTGGTATAATTGGTAGTATTATGTTACTTTTTAAAGAAAAGAAGAGTTGAGCCGTCTTTATATTCAAAAAGAAAATTTCTATTATATGATTTTTTTCGGATGTGTGTTAAAATCATGGTTACTAATATTTGAATATTTTCATTGCTTAAGATAAAAATTGTCCGGGGTTATATATCGGAATCAGGAAAGTTCCCAGGACACTTGAATTTTAGGAACAAGGATCTATATAATTCTATGGCCTACCAGCAGACTGATAATCAGGGCCCTCCACACAAATTCCTGCCCTACATTCTAAATAATCATTACAATAATACCTAGCTGTAAATTGTCCAAACTCATCTTCGCCAAACCACTCACAGCAATATTCATTTAAATCTCCACAGTTTTCTGTCCCAGAACCTGAACTGTAACCTGATGATGAGTTATTATCTATACATCCACTCATGGAAAATATTCCTACCAGTAATAGGATAATCAATACTTTCTTTAACATGTTCTAATAAATTAATAAGGAACTTTAAAAATTTTTGGCTTAAAATAGATACAAGTAAGCCTCATCCGAGAAATTTTATTTTGGTTATATTATCTAGGATTGTCCATATGCTCTATGCTGAAGACAAGTTGGATATGGTTCTTCTCCACCTGCTGTACACCTACTAGCTTCTCCAGGATGAACTCCTTGATACCCACAAGAGACCAAAGGTAATCGTCTAAGCGTTCTATCTGGCTCCACGTAACGCATTACTTTAATTTCAGTTGGTTTAGTTAATGTACCTCCAGTCCCTGAGCAGGATTTTATTACCATAACTTATTTTAGGAATTGAATACTTTTATTTATGATTCACTTTCTTTATAGGAAATAAATTTCTATTTAAAAGTAAGTCTCATTCGAAAATACGTACAAGAATCTAAGCCTAAATCTAACTCTATGATTATATCTTACCATTGAAAATGTAACTACAACTTCATATCAAAAAGTCTTGCTATTTTTTCCAAAACAGATATTGGAACTATTTCCTCTTCTTGGTTTATGTCATACAAATTTCCTAGAAGTAACCAGACAATCTTATTGTTCTCTTTATGTTTTTTCTTAACAAAATTAAGGAATGATTCCCAATTTATTTCCAGATTTTTAATCAACTTTATTATATCTTCTTTATCAACCGGTCTACCTGAGACACCTTTTAGAAAGATCAAATCTTCTGGTTCTATTAATTTTAATTTTAAAAGATCAAATCTGAGGCTCCTTTTAGTTTTCTCAAGAATATCAGAAGCTTCAACTGAAAAAACAGAATTGTAAAAAAGATCAAATCTCGGTAAGTTATTGTCACCTATTACAGTTGGTTCCCCCATCTTTGTGAGTTCCTCATCGAGTTTGTATGGGTATTCTTTTGTTATTTGTGACTTTCTAAATAACGGATGGCTTTTTATTATTTGTGTTATTGCGGCAATGTCAGTCTTATTGAAAAAGACTATGTCCATATCTTTCGTCTGTTCACGCAAACCATAGAACACCATCGCGTTTCCACCTATTAAGAGACCTTCTACTTCATGGTTCAATCTCTTCCCAATATATTCTAACAATTTTTCCAACAGACTCTTGTCAGCTAACATTCAGACACCTATCAATTTTTTGTACCTTTTTGGTATGGAAGGGAGTTTTTTGATTTTTCCAAGTGACTCTTTATATATCTCTCGGAATTCGTCAATGACATCATAAGCTTTCAAATATCTGTAAAGTCTCTTCCAATTTTTTATTGACCTCAAGAGTTTCTTAGCCTCTTTTCTAAATCTGATATTATTTTTTTCATTTGATTCCTTGAGTAGAAAAGATATTTTATGTTCAGGTTGGATTTCATTTTTTGAGTATTCTAGTTCTGAGGACATAATTTCAGTATCATCAAGCATACCATCTTTTTCCAATGGTTTTGGTATTGAGTCTATTAAGTACATTGTACCTCTGGGTTTTTTGATTTTCTGGATAACAAACCCTTTTTTGTTTAGTTTGTGTACATAAAGATAAGCGCTACTTCTCCTAATATTCAGTTTTTCACAAATATCACTAATAGTATTCCATCCCTTGAGTTTATTTGCGAGATTTCTTTCAAACATATATTAAAATCATGGTTACTAATATTTAAATGTTTGCATTGCTTAAGGAAAGCCTCATCCGAGATCGTGTACGAAAGTTAGAGCCCTTAATAATTAATTAGATTTTAGTTGTATTTGTAGTTTTTCTTTAAATAAATCAAGTAAATTTGTTCCATAAACCCTTTAAATATTTAAGTATCATAACTATTTACTAGTGACACAATGATACCTTCTGAAATAAAAAAGAAAATAATCAAGATTTTAAAGTCACTGGGTACCACCGATTCTGATGCTAATATAACAGCAGAAGTTCTTTTGGAGGGAGATTTGAGGGGTTATATAAATCATGGAATAAATAGGCTTCCACAAATCCTTGAAGGGGTTAAAAACAAAACTATAGATCTCAGAGTAAAACCAGAATTAATCAAAAATCATGGAGGAATTGCTACTATCAATGGAAATTATGGTCTTGGGTATCCCATAGGAAGTATGGCAATGAAATTGGCAGTTGAAAAGTCCATTAAATATGGTATTGGGGCTGTTGGTGTGATTAATTGTAGTCATCTTGGTATAATGGGGTATTATAGTGAAATTGCAAGTAAAAGAGGTTTTATTGGAATATCAATGACTACATCCTCACCAGCACTTGTTCTTAATGGGGGGAAAATAAAAACACTAGGAACTAATCCAATATCATACTCGATTCCATACAAAGAGTTCCCAATAACCGTTGATTTTTCAACTGCTAAAATACCTAGAGGTTTAGTTTATCAGTATTTAAATGAAAATAAAGAACTACCAGATGGGTGTGCTGTTGATAAAATCGGGAATCCAACAACTGACCCGAAAAAAGCGTTAGAAGGGGGTCTTTTACCATTTGGTAATGGGGATATGAAAGGTTTATTTTTGAACATGCTGATAAGTATTCTATGTGGTTCTACAATAGGTGGTGTAATAAACCCAAAAGTTACTGGAACGAGAAATATGACCGAAAAGCCGAATAAAGGAGATTTTTTTATTGCAATAAATGTAAACAAAACAACTAATAAAGAAGATTTTGATAAAAAGAACATAGAACTTTTCAAATTTATTAAGGATCAGAATATAAAATTCAGAATACCGAATGAAAGGTCATATAAAACTAGAATGAAAAATTTAAAAAATGGTATTGAAGTTCCAGAAAAAACTAAAAAAATATTTGAGGAGTATGGATTATGGGAATGAACAAAGGAAAATGGAAAATACTGGTAAATGCAACAATTCAGAAAGAAAATAAAATTCTCATGGGTAAAAGAGTCGATATTGATCTCTGGGAATTTATTGGTGGAAAAATAGAACCAGGGGAACAACCATTAGATACATTGGAAAGAGAACTGATAGAAGAAGTTTCTCTTGATATAGAATGCAATGAAATACTAACTTCTTATGTTACCAAAATAGAAAATGAAGACGAGTCTCTCAATATTCTCCATATCAACTATCTTGTTAAATCAGTTGGAAAACCTAAGCTAAATAAAAAATGTCATTCAGAATTGAAATGGTTCGATAAGGACGAATTGATTTTAAAGTTGACCGAGAATAATTTGGATGAATTTTGTTTGGGAGTTGATAAAGTGATTATGGAGTTGCAAAAATGTCAGAAAAACAAAAAATAATGGAAACTTCAGAAGGATATGATGGAATTGCAGAGAGATATTTTGCCAAATGGCACAAGTATTCTCCACCGGAAGTGGAGCATTTCGGAAAATTCACACAAATGGTTGGTAAGGGTGCTGTCTATCTTGATGTAGGTTGTGGAACGGGAAAAGATGTGTTTTACTTAACGCAAAATCATGGATTAAATGGTTATGGTATTGACTTATCAGATGGAATGTTAGCACAGGCATTGAAAGTCAACAGAGAAGATGGTTTGGAT
>WJKS01000046.1 GCA_014728985.1 Candidatus Aenigmatarchaeota archaeon | reverse complement strand
GGTTTTATGGAGGTATTTACCAATACTAGGGTAATGAAAGAAAGTCCCAAGAAAACGAAGGAGAAATTAAGAGAAACCATTAAATCTATGAGGAAAAAATAATCTTTACGAAAGTCGGTTTAAATGAGGAACTCAGTTAAAGTCATATCCCTACTTTTTTTCTTAACCTGTTTATTCTTTTGGAAGATTGTAGTTAATCCAGGCCATATGCTTTATCCTGTCCAAGATGTAATGGAACAATTCTCTGTGTGGAAGTTTCTGATTCATCAGACTTTTCAGAAATACGGGCAATTACCTTTATGGAACCCTTCTTACTATTCTGGTCATCCTTTTGTTAGTAACGTTCTTTCTTCAATGTTTTATCCAATAAATATCATGTACCTTTTTTTCAATCCTGATATAGTGTTCAATTACGTTTTCTTACTGGATATATTTTTGGTGGGGATATTTACTTTTTTCTTTACAAAACAGATTGGTTTAGATAACAAGAGTTCATTCTTCTCTTCGCTCACTTTTATGTTCGGTGCTTATTTTGTTGACCATATTTTTGCAGGACATTTGGCCAATATAGATGCAATAATCTGGACGCCTCTGACATTTCTTTTCACTGAGTTATTAATAAAAAAGAGAAAAGTAATTTTTGTTCTTCTTTTATCGGTAGTTCTATCCTTACAAGTTCTCGCGGGACATATTCAGCACGCATTTTACAGTAACATAGCATTGGGAATCTATTTTCTAGTCAGAAATTTGCAAATATTCCTAAAAGAAAGAAAAATTAAAGAGAATATCAAAATATTTTCACTATTCCTAATATCAGTAGTTATTTTCATACTCCTATCCTCCATTCAACTTTTACCTTCTTTTGAGTTCTTCTTCTCAAGTACAAGATCTGGGGGATTGACTTTTGAATCAGCATCCCTTTTCTCCTTACCACCATATCAATTGGTTGGGTTCGTCGCACCTGAAATTTTTGGAACCCCCCTGGACCAGAGTTATTGGGGAGGAAGGAATTTTTTTGAGCTCACAGCTTATATTGGAGTCATCAGTACCATACTTGCTTTCATGGCTTTACTATTCAGAAAAAATAAGTATGTTAAGGCCTTTTTAATTGTAATTTTATTCTCACTTTTTTACGCCTTTGGTAAATTCACACCCTTCTATAAATTCTTCTATAACTACATACCTGGGTTTAGTGTTTTTAGGATTCCCTCTACTACCCTCTTTATCTACGTTTTTTCAATGTCGGTACTTTCTGGTTTTGGTTTCTCATTTCTATTTTCAAAAATCCCGGAAATTAAGAAAGAAAGGATCCTTAAGTTTAATAAGCTTCTAATTTTTTTGTTAACCTTACTTTTAGTCATAGCGTTTTTCTTGTACACACAGAGAGAAAGAATTCTAGATTTAGGTGAGGAGCTTCTTCTTAGAAAATATCAGAATTACTCTGACACAAATGAATTAAAATCCGTTAGCATGTATTTGGAAAAAATACCCCTAGCTTATTCACACATACTTAATAGTATACTTATTTTGATCATATTTTTTTTTGGTTCCATTTTATTAATTAATCTTAGGGTTAAGAATAGGTTACCTAAAAAATTCTTAGTATTTTTAGCGATACTTCTACTTTTAATTGATCTTTGGATATTTTGGCAGAAATATTTACTCATTGTAAATCCTGTGGAAATTTATGAAGATCCAGTAATTGAAGAAATAGATGTTTCTGATCTAATCTCAGTAATTGAGGAAGACGATGAAAGATTCAGAGTTTACGACAGTTCCAATTGGATACTGCCCCAGCATCTGACTATAAGGCGTGGGATAGAACTCGTCAATGGATATGACCTCTCCATAACAGATCGTTATGAGAATTTTATTCACGAGATGTTGAGACATAAAGATGATATAAAAGAAGAAAACTTATCCAAGGGACTGATGCTCCTTAATTCAAGATATGTTATAACCACAGAAAAAATTGACAATCCCGATTTCAGGCTTGTTTACTTTACTAATAGAACTATAAAGATGATGCCAAGGGCTTTTATCGCAACTTCTAAATACGAAACAAATCAGACATATATTTACCGGAATAAAAGATTCTTGCCTAGGGCCTATTTGGTACATGACTTTGAGATAATAGAAGAAGATGGTAAAATTTTAACAGAATTGAAATCTGATGGATTCAATCCTTTGGAAAAAATAATACTCGAAGAGGACCCGGGGAAAGTTTTAGATAATGAAGGAAAGTTTCAGGAAGCTAATATAACGTTCTATTCTCCAAATAAAATTGTGGTTGAAATTGGAGTAGATGACTCAGGTTTCTTAGTCTTAAGTGAAAATTGGTATCCAGGATGGAAAGCCTATGATAATGGTAAGGAGACAGATATTTTAAGAGCAAATTATATTCTGAGAACAGTTTTTCTTGAACCAGGTGATCATAGAGTGGAGTTTATTTATAAACCTCTTTCTTTGAGAATAGGAACTTGGGTTACCCTCGGAACTGTTTTATTTTTAATTGTTTCAATAATTTACATTGCCATAAGAGATGAGAACTGAATGAAAATCTTAATTTTGAACCCGCCTTTTTTACCATACTTTTCACGTAACTCTAGATCTCCCGCTGTAACTAAAGGTGGGACAATTTATTATCCTATATGGTTATCTTACGCTACTGGTGTCTTAGATAAGGAAGAATTTGATGTTAAACTCCTAGATGCTCCTGCTAAAGGGTTAGGTCTTAAAGAGATTGTTGAAATAGCAAAGGAATTTGATCCACAATTAATAGTTTCTGATACATCTACGCCAAGTATAGACAACGACGTTAAGGTAGCTGAGAAGTTAAAAGAAGAGACAAACGCTTTTGTTGTTCTTGTTGGAACACATGTTAGTGCATTGCCAGATGAAGTAATGAAATCTTCAAAAGTTGATGGAATAGCTAGGAAAGAGTATGATTATACACTTAGAGACTTAGCTCATACTTTGGGAAAAAATGGAGATTTGAGTGAAGTCAAAGGATTGACTTTTAGGGAGGACAAAAAAATAGTTCATAATCCTGATAGACCTTATATCAAGGATCTAGATAAATTACCGTTTGTTTCATCCATTTATAAAAAATACCTAAAGATCGAGGATTATTTTTACTCTTCAGCTAATCATCCAATGGTTATGATGATGACTGGTCGAGGTTGCCCATTTAGATGTTTTTTTTGTAATTGGCCCCAGGTTTTCTTAGGTCGAAACTACAGGTTAAGAAGTGCTGAAGATGTAGTTGCAGAGTTCGAATATATCCTGAAAAATATTCCTGAAGTAAGAGAAATAGGAATAGAGGACGACACTCTAACTGCGGATATAGAAAGGGCACGTAAGATTTGTAGGTTACTAATAGAAAAAGGAATTGGGGTAAAGATTAATTGGTGGGCAAATGTTAGAGTAAATTTAGATTTAAAGACGATGAAGTTGATGAAAAGAGCAGGTTGTAGATTGATAATACCGGGATATGAAAGCGGTGTTCAGGAAATTTTGAACAATTCAAACAAAGGAATCACTTTGAAACAATCTAGGGAATTTGCAGAAAATGCTAAGAAAGCTGGCTTAATGGTTCATGGATGTTTTATTTTGGGTCTACCTGGAGAAACCGAAGAAACAATCAAACGGACAATTGAATTTGCCAAGGAATTAGATCCTGATGATGCACAGTTCTTCCCTTTGATTCCTTATCCAGCCACCGAAGCATATGAATGGGCTAAGAAGAAAGGATATTTAACCACAGAAGATTTTTCTAATTGGAATACTCAGGAGGGTTGGCATGGTTGTGTAGTATCTACTTCTGAGCTGTCTGATGAAGAGTTACTTGAATGGACACATAAAGCAAAAATGAGCTTTTATTTAAGACCTAAATTTTTCGTAAAAGCCTTTAAAAGAGCGTTAACTAGCTGGGATGAAATGAAAAGAACCATTAAAGCCAGCAAGGTTTTCTTCAGATACATACTCAAAATTTTAGTTGATTAAGATATTCTTCTGGATTCAATCCAGCCGCTTATCATTCCAACAGACCAAGCGATATTTCTGAGGAATGCGAAAAAAGGCAGTGAAAATATTCTTATGTCTCTCACTTTTGGGAACATCCTAATTACAACAGGTATACAGAAGAGAAATGTAGTAGATATGAGCATCTTCCAGCTGGAGTATTCATCAGCTAATTTTCCATACTTCTTCTTATGAACGATCCTGTATTTCGAATGTTGTATTCTCCTTTTGAACCAATGTCCCAAACTCTCATCACCATGTTCATGAGTAACCAGGACTTTATTTGTATGATAAATCTTGTAACCTTTTAAGACTAGTCGAGTCGAAAAATCCCAGTCTTCACCTGTAGCTTCACCTCTACTATAATCCTGGAACCCCCCTACGTCTTCAAATGCGTCTTTAAGAACACCTAGGCAAGTTGTGGCAGCAACACTCACATATCCTTCACCCATCTGATTGAATCTATCCTCATATTCCCAGCCGGTTACTGTACCAAGAAGGTTCCCATGTTTAGGGGCAAGTGTTTTGCCTGATATTGCATGTACGTCTAATTTTTTGAATAAATCAACCAATTTTTCAATCGCGTCTTCTTTTAAGATACAGTCAGAATCTAGGAAAAATAATATATCACCTTTAGACTTCTTTACACCGAAATTTCTTTTCTCGCCAGCACCAGTCCATTTCGGGTTTAAGTAAGATTTTAAACCATTTATTTCCAATTTTGATTTATCACTTAATGTAATTATTTCAATTTTTTTGTATTTTTGTTTTTTGACAGATTTTATACAGTTGATTACTTTAGAATTTTTTTTCCTGAAAGGTATAATCACAGATACTATCATACTAAAAAACTATACATAATTTTATTTAAATCCTAATCCGATAAAAATATTTAAATTTCTTGGGATAATTTAGAAATGGTTATATGGAAGTTGTAATTTTTTGTGGGGGGAAGGGTACTAGGTTGTGGCCTCATACTGAGAATGGAAATAAACATATGATAGAGATAGGTGGGAGACCTATATTATGGCATCTGATGAAAATTTATTCTTCGAATGGTTTCAAGGATTTTGTTCTATGTCTTGGTAAATACGGTGGCGATATTTGGGAATATTTTTCCAAAAAAGAGAATATAGAGGAGAACTGGAAAATTAAGTTTGTAAATACAGGTGATGAAACACCAAAAGCCGGTAGATTGGCAAAAGTGAAAAAATTTGTTAAAGGTGAAAATTTTTTCGTAACATATGGTGATGGGGTTTCAGACGTTAATATTAAGGATTTGTTCAATTTCCATAAAAAACACGGTAAGATTGCTACTTTAACCGCGGTCAGAGTACCTAATCAGTATGGAATTTTGGATATAGATGATAAAGATGAATATTATACAATTAATTCATTCAGGGAAAAACCTAGGTTAGATTATTGGCTTAATGGTGGTTTCTTCGTTTTCAATAAAAAGATATTCGATTATCTGGACAAGGATAAAGATCTGGAGAGAGAAGTTCTTAAAAAAATAGCAGAGGAAGGAGAATTGTCAGCGTATAAACATAACGGGTTTTGGAAGAGTATGGATACTTTCAAGGATGTAATCCAATTAAATGAACTTTGGGAAGATAGTGCGCCTTGGGCTATCTGGGAGAAGTCTAACTAATTGCTTTCTTATAGAAATCTGAATTGAAGAAGTCTTCGTACCAGTCTAAGCTTTTCTTTATTCCTTCTTTTAAAGGAGTTTTTGGTTTCCAACCAAGAAGTCTTTTTGCTTTTTCACAATTCAAGTATTGTTCGTCAATTTCTTTCTCCTCGTTACGGGTTCCGAGTATTTTAGGTTCCAAGTCCTTGTTGGAAACCTCTATCATTTTTTTGACTAGTTCCAATATACTAATTTTGTTTTCACCGCTGAAATTAAACGGTTCGCCCCTGACCTTTTTATCATCCAGTTTTTGTGCGAGAGTAAGGTAAGCATCAATCATATCAGAAATATATATGAAGTCTCTGATAGCTCTCCCTTGTGTGGTTATCTCTGGTCTTTTGTTGAATATTATGTCTTTTGATATACTTGGTACTATTCTTGAAAAGTTAAAGTCGCCTCCGCCAAATATGTTAGCGGGCCTGACTATTCCTATCGGCAGTCCATAGAATTTACCAAATAGTTGGGATAGGATATCCGCGCAGGCTTTTGAGGTTGAATAAGGTTCCGCAGGTAATAAAGCATAGTCTTCTTTATAGGGCAATTTTTCGTGGGCCCCGTAAGCTTTGTCACTAGATGCGATAATTACTCTTTCTATGGCATTGGACTGCCTACATGATTCCAAGATATTCCAGGTTCCCTCTATGTTTACTTTAAAAGTTAACAAAGGAGACTTCATACCTACTCCAACTATCGTTTGGGCCGCGAGATGAAAGCACGTATCTATATCATTTTTTTTAAAAGTTCTTTTCAAAAGTTCCAAGTCAGTTACACTACCTTTTATTACTTTTTCAGATCTTTTACTTAAATTTAAATAATCAAAATTAGAGAAAGACTTTTCACTATATTTAAAAGAGAATAAATTAGAGCCCCTTTCGACTAAAGTATCTGATAACCATGACCCGACAAAACCACTTACTCCTGTGACAAGTACATTTTTTCCTTCCCAATCCATTATATCACCTTGATAAATTTAGTTTCAAAGGTTTTTATTGTTTCAATTTTCAATTTCAAGCCAGGGGACCTCTATAAGTTCTTTATAATTTTCTTGACAGGTATGACCGAAAATCCCATGTTCACCTAACATTTCCCCATGATCAGATGTTATAACAATCTTTCCATCGATTTTATTAATAAGATCTTTTGCATTTCTTAGTACATATTCAAGGTTTTCTTTGTAAAAGTCCCTTATAAGATCTTTCCCGTATTTTTCCTTTAAAAAATTATAATTAGATTCTTGGTAATCTATACCTGTTTTTAGTTTAAATAGCCTGTAAATTATTTTTGATCCTAATTCTGTCATTGGTTCGAAAATAGGAAAGTGTAATATTTTATGAATTATTGGTTTTTTGAGCATGAAATAGGTTAGGTCCTTTTCTTTCTTATTCAATAAGGTCTTTTCTCTAATAACTAGGGGGACATAAGGGATATGGGGCTGCATATAATGCAAAACGAATCTCTTTTCAGGGAATTTTTCATAATATTTTAAAAAATCTAAATTCACATTCTTTGGTGGGGTAGTGCCAATACTTTCGTCCCAGCCCCAATCCCAGGTATCTATTAATTTAAAGAATTTTTTTCTATTATCTATTTTTTCCCCCATACACTCCATTTTTATCCTTGAATTTATTACTGGGTTTCCTGAAACATAGATTATATTATTATAATTTTTCGGAAAAGATCTTACTAGCCATTGGGATGTATATCTTCCTAGACTATTCATTTTTTTTAATTTGGATTTTTTCTTAAGGAATTTTTTATACGTTTTTTTGAAGATATCATATCTACATGCATCCAAAATAATTAGAACATCCCAGTCTCTTCCAGCAATATCCGATACTTTCATTCTATTTACCTTAAATCAGTTAAGTATTTAACCTCATAAACAATATTCCCGTCACATCCTCCCATTTGTAGGCATTCGTTCAATGCCGGCCCGTTCTCAAAGACATTGACAAAATGTTCTGGGTTGTTTTCCAAAAATTGTGCAAATTCAACGGTATATTTTTCTCCCATTGGTTTATTACTTAGACTAAATTTATGTAAAAATATATGTGTAACTCCATATTCCTCTGTTTTATTTAATGTATAGTTTACATCAGTACTCAGGGATATATCAGCAACGTTTCCAACAACATTTCTTTGGCAGTTATAAACAGCACGATTTGACCAGATAGTCATTATAAGAGAGTCTTGGGGAGTATTTTCCTTTATCCAATCACATGCCTTGAAATATAATGGTGAGAACTGTTTTATCTGCATCATACCATCCGTCTTTCTTTTCAAATTAAGGAAACTCATAACAATAATGAAACCGAACACTACTAGGGCAATCTGTTTTTGATATTTTTTGAAGAACTCGTATATTTTTGTGAAATATCTTGCAACAACAACCGCTATCATTGGGACCCACCCTAAAGTATATCTTGCAGTGTCTTCAGCCCTCCTGGAGATCCCCTGAAAAAACAATAATATCAATGTACCAAGTGACAAGAGAATTAATATATCCATTTCCCTTCTTTTTATGATCATTAAAAGCAAACCCGAAATAAATCCAAAGATAACTAACCATTCAGTTCCATACGCAAATCTCAGATAATTCATTATACCCATGTTTAAAACTCCAGATTCCGTTCCGACTTCTTCAGTTCTTTGTGGGTATTCATGCTCTGGTTCAGGTGGTTCATTTAACTTTTTGATCTCATTAAAAATAGGTATCGGGAAACCCGAAAGTGGGGTTTTGTAATAATAAAGATTTCTTACAAAAAAACCACCTGCAACTAAAATAAAAATTACAATGGCCATGGAGTATTTTAAGATCAAATCTTTCGGTTTTTTCTTTAGGATCTCGTATATGAATGTAGTTCCGAAGATTAAACTTATCGCTAGACCAGGTTTTTTTGTTAGTATGGATAAAGCGCCAAGGATGACGGATAAATAAAAATATTTCTTATTATCTTTCTTCAGCGATAAAGCTAATGTGAAGACCGATAAAGAAAAGTAAAATGTAAATAGAACATCAACATACAAAAGTACTGAATATGTCACAAATGAAGGAATAGTGACAGAGATAATGCTTGCAATAAAACCAATTTCTTTACTATAGAGTTGTTTTACTAGTAAATAAACTGATAGCCCAGTGAAGAACGCGATTAAAGGAGGTAATAATTTCCCAAGTATTTCATGGAAGCCGAATATCAGGTAAAACCCTGCTTCTGTTAAATTCCACAAAGGTGTCCTTCCGAAAGCAAGATTAGGTTCTTTACCGAAGAAAGGAAACCAAGCAAAATAGTCCTTTTCTTTTGCGATCCATTGGGCGGTTCTTGTGTGGAAGCCTTCGTCTCCAAAATTGATCGGCGTTTTAATTGTTACTTTCGCAGTTAGAAATAAAACTAATCCTAGAAATAGTATTAGAATTATTATTTCTGGTTTTTTGAACTCTAAACTAATTTCTTTTTTAGCCATGTCAACACTTTTTAATTTATTATTGAATAAATAAGAATTATATGGTTATTTTTTAAAAGTTCTATTAGTTGGTGTTTATGAATCAAGAAAACAGCGTTCAAGTGAGGCTGGGGAGAACATATCGCAATTTGAAGAATATTCTAGCCAAAGGGACAAAGGATATTTTCACTGAAGTAGAGATAGAGACCTATACTATATGTAACAGGAAATGTAGCTACTGTCCCAATAGTAAGTTTAGTAGAGGAAATCATATGATGGAAGTATCCCTTTTTAAAAAAATAATTGATGACTTGAAGAAAATAAAATATAATGGCGATATAACCCCTGGTTTTTACAATGAACCGTTTTTGGATGGAAGATTACCTGAGTTGCTTAAGTATACGAAAAGGAAACTTCCTGATTCAAGGATAGTTATATTTTCGAATGGGGATTTTCTTGATAAAGAACTCTTTGATGAAATTAAAAAATATGTTGATAGTATCGATATTACTGATCATGGGAATTTGAATCCCAATATACCAGAGGATAAGAGAATAAAGGTGAAAAAACTAGAACACTTTTCAAGTAGAGGAGGCCTTGTGGCTGTTAATAATAAAATAACCAAAGAGAAATGCTATCAGCCCACAAGAATGCTCACTATAACATATAATGGTGACGTAATAGTATGCTGCAATGACTATTTTGGGAAACATATTTTTGGTAATCTGAAAAAAGAGAATATAATGGAAGTTTGGAATAAGAAAAGTTTCATCAGTACAAGAAAAAGATTGAGGGAAGGAATTCCGATATTCAATATTTGTAAGGAGTGTTTTGGAAACTGATTCAATTAGGTACTGTTATAAATTTCTAATTTATGTAAATAAGGGTTATATGGTGTTATTTTGAAAGTTTGTTTATTGACATATCAAATAGGTAGGTCATTAGGTACTGGCATAGAGAGGTATGTTGCAGAGCTTTACGATGGATTGATAGGAAAGAACGTGGGCGTTGATCTTATTGTTAAAAATGATGGGGTAACTGGCATACCATTGATTCATGATAATGTGGTCATACCTGTTAAATCTATCAGTAAGTTGGATAAGAAAACTGTGTTTCATGCAATTTCGTCCAGGCAGGCTACTCACCTGCCTTGGATATCTAAAAAAAAGAGCGTAGTTACAATAAATGCTGTCATACCATTGATGGAAATTGAGTTGGGGGACTCTCCTTTACCCCACATAGCAGAGGCTTATGGGAAATATATTTTCAGGATGGTCAGAAAAACTGGAAGAATAATAGCAGTGTCTTCATTAGTAAAAAAGCAGTTAGTTGAAAAAATAGGTGCTGACGAGGATAAGATAACAGTAGTAAATTATGGAATCAATGAACAATTCAAGCCAATGAAAATAGAGAAAAAAGTGAAGAAGGTCGGATATATAGGTGGATTAACTCCAAGAAAAAGAGTAGACGTAGCTGTTAGAACATTCGATATCTTCACCCAAAGCTACCCTGATATTAATTGTGAGTTTGATATATACGGGCCGAAAAATCCCAAAAGTCTTACAAATGAATATCCTAAACTTTTGGAGATGAAGAAAAATAGGGGCTTGGATAACCTCTTCTTCAAAGGTTTGATAAAAGATCATGAAATAGTCGCCGGTTATAATAGTTTTGATGTATTCATTTTCCCTACGGTTTATGAAGGATTTGGTCTTCCAATGATCGAAGCGCAGAGATGTGGTGTTCCGGTTATTACCATGAAAGATGGGAATATACCAGAAGAAGTAGTTGAGAAAACAATACAGTGTGATGATGAAGAAGATGCTGCTGAGAAAATGTACAAGTTATTGACTAATGATAAGTATAGGGAGAAGATTTCTAGAGAAGGCCTAAAATATTCCCAGAAATTCACGTGGGAGAAATGTGTTAATAAGACGATAGAGGTTTACAAAGATTTACTTTAAATTAATTACAAATTTAATCCTCTGTGTCAAATTAATATTGTGATTAGTTGGAATTACCTAGAGTCAGTATAATTATTCCCGCCTATAATGAAGAAAAAACTATTAGTAAATGTTTATCTTCAATTAAAAAACTGTGCTACCCGAAAAGTAAATTAGAGACAATAGTTATAGATGATGGTTCTATTGATAATACTGCGAAAGTAGTGTCAAAATTTGATGTTAACCTAATAAAGGGTGGACATAAAGGTGTTGGTATTGCGAGAAATCTTGGTATAAAAAAATCGAAGGGAGAAATCATAGTTTTCGTTGATGCGGATGAAGTTATGAATAAAGTTTTTTTACGTGAGATCGTTGACCCATATAAAGATAAGAGTGTTGTGGGAGTCGACTGTTCTTATAAACTCTTTAACACCGAAAGTAAAATCGCGAGATTACATTTCCTTAGAATATTTTTGGGTATGAAAGAACCTGGTTCACCCTATCCGAGATCCTGTAGAAAAAAAACAATCAAAGAAATCGGTGAAATAAGACCTAGATTTGGTTATTATGATGATTGGGATTTTAAGGTGAGAATTTCAGAAAAGGGAGAAATTCTTAGGGTTGAGGATGCCGTTCTTAAGAGAATAGAGCCAAAAAACATGAAAGAAACCTGGAGACAAAACAAATGGGCGGGGAAATCGATATTAAAATTGTTTAAAGAATATAAGTTAGAGACATTAAGGAGATTGCTGTTCCCCTTATTATGTGCACCAGTACCGATACATTTCTTGTTCCTCTTTGGTCCTCTATTCTTTAAGATAATAGGGATCCTTGGACTATCTTTTTTCTTTATAATAGAAACTAAAAGATCTATTGGGATGTATAAAATGACTAAGTGGAAAGAAGCATTCTTAACCCCTCTTTTTGATATTATAACAATGGAAATGTATTGTATAGGGATCTTATTAGGAATTCTTGATTGGAGTTCCACTCCAAAAGCATAATTATTTTAGAATCCACAAGATTATTTATGAAAATTCTAATAACTCATGAATTATTCCCACCAGATATTGCTGGTGGTGGTGAGAAACTAACCTTAAAGCTAGCAAAACTCCTTCAAGAGAAAAGCCATGAAGTTAAAGTTGTCACGTCTGGTGACCCTAATATTAAGGAATATGAGGAAATCCGGACAATTAGGGTTCCCATAAATAGGTATTTAATGAATTTTTCATTACCTACTATTCTCAAAGAAGCTAGGGACTTTGATATTATCCAAACGAGTAGTGGAAATATGGTCTTTCCTTCTTGGTTAGCCGCAAAGACTCTAAAGAAACCAATTTCATGTCATATCCATCACATACTCGGCTCTTATTGGAAAGACGTTAGAGGGCCAATTATTGGTAGTTTTTTTGAGTTCATGGAGAGACATATTTTAACTAAATCTTTCGATTCAATTATCTTCCAAAATTTCAACTCTAAAGAGATTGGTCTGGGTATGGGAATAGATGAGGATCTTACTCACATGATACAGCCTGGTTTAGATTGGAGTAGATTCCAAATGAAGGGGATTCAGAAGAAACCCTTTGTTCTATTTGTAGGCAATTTTGATATGAATAAACAAACTATTGCAGTAAAAGGATTAAGATATCTTCTAGAGGCTGCTGAAAATTTGGACGATGTTAATTTTGTCATCGTGGGTGGAGGAAAGGATTTAGATAAAATTAAGCCAAATTATCCAGAAAGGATAAAATTCACAGGACCTTTATTTGGGGAGGATTTAGTAAAACTATATAACGAAGCATTAATTTTTTGTTACCCATCTTTGACGGAAGGTTTTGGAATATCCTTACTTGAGTCCATGGCTTCCGGGTGTGCCACTGTTTCGACAATAGATATAGGTCAGGAGGGCCCAAAAATAGAGCCTAAAAATAGTGAACAAATTAAGAGATCTATAGAAAATCTACTTAAAGATAGAAAAAAGGCCAAGAAAATAGGAAAGAAAAATAGGAAATTAGCTAAGGAATTTACCTGGGAAACATTCATCAAAAATTATATCGAGATCTACAAATCTATTCAGAAATAATTTCTTCCATAAATTTCTCATATGATTTAGCAATGTTTTCCCAACCGAATTTTTCAGCTTGTTTTCTAGGTAGATCCTTAAATTCTAAAACTCTAATTTTCCTAAGTGTTTCTGTGAATTTTTCAGTATCCCTAACATCTATTAATTTACCCCCCTTTCCTATAACGTAACTTCTATTCTGATCCTTATGAGTAATTATCGGGATATTACATGCCAATGCTTCTAATAAGGCTACACTGGCGTTTTCTCCAATGGAAGGAAGACAGTAAACGTCACAGCTTCTGTATAATTTTGGGATATCTTTATGGGGAAAGAAGCCTAGATAAAGAAACCTATCCCCCAACAATTCTTCTCCCATTGAAATTAATTTATTTTTGAGAGGCCCATCACCAGCTAATATTAGTGTTCCTTTATCCAATTTCGAAGCTGCTTTTATTATCAAGTCAACTCTTTTGAATTTTTCAAACGCACATGCACAAAGGATTTTTGGAGATTGAATTCTTGCATTTTCATTGAATCCTTTAAAATAATCATTGGAAAATTTTGGCCCATCTGGATTAAAGGAATCTAAATTAACACCATTTAATATGAATTTGACCTTTGTTATATCGAAAATATCAAGTATTTTTTTTGTGGAGAGATTATTGGCAACAAATCCATCTGGTTTAGTTATTAAACCAAATATCTCACTGTGCCCGCCAGCATGCCCTATTATGATAAAAGGTGTGTTGAATATCCTCTTATAAAGTTGAGCAGATATCCCTCCCCAGAAACCACAATTCACTATTAGGAAATCATACCCCCTTTTTTCCTTAATCATTTTCTTATAGAAGTTAAGGGCAAAAAACATAGTATCTATCCACAAAGGTCCTAAAAATGGTGGTGTAGGTAGATGTTTGAATATTTTTTTATGTATTCTCCTAAACCCCTTATTTGGTCTTAAATTACCGACACTTACAGTCCATTCAGTTTCTTTCCAACTGTATACATCCACAGTATGATTTTTTCCCAATTGGTCCTTCAATTCTTTCGTAATGTTTTCAGCTCCTCTATCCACAATTCCAGCATAAGGGGTTAGCATTGCTATTCTCATGATATATATTTTTAATTGTGAAAAATTTATGAGTTAGTATTCAAATCTATTAAAGAATGGTGATAAAATAAAAAATATTAAAATCTCTTTCAAACCTAAAACCATTATCTTCATTTCATTGTTATTACTTGTAGTTTTAGGTATTTACAAAAGTAGAACACTCAATAACCCAAAGATAATTCTAGATTATGATCCGTGGTTCCAGTATAGACATGCAGAAGAAATTCTCAATAATGACTTAAAAATCCCAGATTGGGACATATTGAGTTTTTTCCCGCCAGGAAGACCTTTTCCATACAATGGGTGGCAGTATACTATGATAATTTTCTACAAGTTAATGAACATATTTTCTTCAACAACCTTTATGAGAGCAGGGATCTTGGCCCCTGCAATAATGACAGCTTTAGCATGTATACCAGCATTCCTATTAGGAAAGAGATTAATTAATGAATGGGGAGGAATTTTTACTGCTATCTTTGCAACCTTAACACCAACATTTATAGGAGTTTCAATGGCAGGGTATTCTGATACCGATGTTGTTGTAGTATTCTATACTTTCCTTTCCATTTATTCTATATTCTTAGCTTTGAAAAAACGAAAAATACCATATTATCTTTTTGCTTTAGTGGCTAACGTCCTCTTTGTTTATAATTGGTGGTTTGGATGGTATATTTCCTTTTTCTTTTTATTATTCATACCGAGTTTTTTTGTATATAGGTTATTTGAGGATCTTATCTATAACAAAAAGATAGATTTTTCTGAAACTTGGGGAGGCGTGAAATCAATAATTTTACCGTTATTCATCTTTGTATTAGCTTTGAATTTATTCGGTATTATACTTGGTCTGGGAACTACCTTTAGATTTGTTAGGATAGGTTTAGGTTTTGCAGGTGGTTCCGGGGGCAATATAGTAAATGTTTCTGTAGCAGAATTGCAGCCAATAAATATCCTGACTAAATCTGGTTTTATGTCTGTAGCTGGAAGGGTTGGTATCGGGCCTATGTTATTATTTTTGATTGGATTACCTGCACTTGTTATATATAAGATTTACAAAAAGAAGAAAATTGATCCAGTTGAGATATTCCTTCTCATGTGGTCTGCCCTAACTTTTTATCTAATACTCCATGGAGTTAGGTTCTCGCTATTATTTTCTTGTGCAGTTGCAGCAGCAGCAGCATATGTTATTGGAAATTTAGTGAAATTATTAAAGAAAGATATAATTGGAATTACAGTCTTTGGTATAATAGGTCTAATAACTTTGAATTTTATTTCCAATGGTTTAGCATATGCTAATCAGGCAAGAGGGATGGAGGTTGGTCAGAACTGGGTAGATATGTTAGACTGGTTGAAAGAGAATGCTAATCCGAAAGCAATTGTATCCACTTGGTGGGATCCAGGACATATAATAGCCGGATATACAGGTTTAAGAGTACATGGTGATGGTGCACATTGCGCTGAGAATGAATGTATACCTTATGGACATGACACTAGGATACAGGATATGGGAAGAATAATGTCTACAACTAATGAGACAGAGGCAGTAGAGTTATTGGAAAAATATATGGATCTTTCAGATGAAGATTGTCAAGAAGCTAAAGAGAAATACGGTGATATTGTTCCCGAAGAAGCATGTGAACCAGCTTCTGAAATGTATTTTATAGCTAGTTCAGATTTGATAGGGAAGTTTACTTGGATGAATTATTTTGGTGGATTCAGGGCACCTATAGGTTCCCCGGAAGATTTCCAGAGAAATCCCGGTGTATGTTGCCCTTCTACACCAGAAACAGAACCAGGTCAGATGTCTTGTGGTGAATTTGCCAATCAGGGAAGGGGTGTATGGGTTTGGTGTCCTTGGATATTTAATTTCCAAGGTCAGCAGCAGGATCAGCAAGGAAACCCTGTTTTTGTATACGATTATTCGGGACTAAAAATGGCTGTAGTTCAGAGAGGCGATCAATTAATTCCTATCTACAATAACAAATATGTTATAAACAATCTCATTTTTTATAACCAAGGACAGGAGCAAAGACTTGATTTATCAAATACCACTTTGGGGCTACAGAAAATTGATGGTATGGTTTGGGTCGACCCTAACTTCCAGAACTTGATCTATTTTGCACCCTCACTTAAAAATAGTATTTTCACCGAGACATTTTTCTTTGATGGGAGAAGGTTGGACCATTTCGATCTAGTCTTTTCCAATAGTGAAATTAAATTATTTAAGGTTGATTTTTCTAAGGAAACTGAATAATGAAATACCAGCCCTCTTTCCTGTATCATATAGAATGGAGTTCGATTTAAATAAAATATGATTCAGTTTATTGAATTTAAGTTCTGAGTTAATTGAAAGTAGGTTAAATTCCAGTTTGAAGTCACCTTCTTTTAATTTCTTTAATATGTCATTTTTTTCCACCTTGGTATCTTCGATTTTAATAAAGATCTTTTGGTCATGTATTTTTCGATGGAAATCAAGCCCAGAAACTGGAATAATTCCACTATTATTTTCTTTGAAATTTTGAAATAGTTCAATATTAGATAACCTTGGTAAAAAGCCGTCGTATTCAAAATTGCAAATCTCAATTGCGTTTATTTCCTTCAATTCCTTGAAATCATTTTTTTTGTACCTAAGAGGGTGAGCTAATATACTTAATCCACCTTCTTTTCGGATGAATCTTATAATCCCTTTGGAATCTTTCATTTTAGAGAATTTGCTTACCCCAATCCCTAGTATATGATAACCTTCTTTTACAGAAAATTCAAGTCCTGGTATTAGAGCCAGACTATTATTTGATATTTCTTCACATTTTGATACTAATTGACTCATTTTATTTTTATTCATATCTTCGGAGTGCTCTGTTATGAATATTACAGAAACACCTCTTCTTTTAAACATCGAGGCTATATCCTTCAAACTAAATTTTCCATCATTTGAAAAATCAGAAGAGTGTATATGACTAACTATTCTCATCTTGATCACGAGACTTTCTTCACTTTATTTAAGGCTCTTTGAAATGAGAATAATAGGTTTACAAATCCAGGTAAAGGGTCATCCAATGAGAACATGTCATAATACATGTCTCTCCCCCTGAATTTTATAAAATCTTCTATCTCATTTGATTTTTTAATATTTTTGTTGAGTTTCCTGTCATAGCTATTCGTAACGATTGATATCATTCTGAAAATATCTCCCATCAACCATCTTGATTTCACGTCGGTCTTATATTTATGGATAGGTCTGATATCCCCATCTTTTGTCATCTTATACAGTAGATATGGGAAATCTATTCCTGATGATATAGGTAAGTTAAGTGACCCCCAAAATCTTCCATTGACTTCCATAAGCTTAGGTTCGTTTGTCCTGGAATCCATTTTGAACTCAACCATCGCAACTCCATGCCATTTCATAAGTTTTAGTAGCTTATCGCCAAATTTCCTTATCCTTCTATTTTCTACACTTTCTCTTAGTGTACTGGCACCCTTCCCAACTGGAAATTCTCTTATTCTTCTGTGGACGAACGATGCTCTCAATTCTGAGTTGTTATAGAGACCAAAAAACCCATAACCAGTCCCAGGAATATATTCTTGTACTATTGGAGGATATTTCCTATCATATAATATTTTGTATTTCTCGAATAATTCCTTTTCTGAAAATGCCATTTGGACTTTTTGATATTTAGTTTTATTTTGATTCCATCTCTGGCTTACTGCAGGTTTTATTACGATTGGATACTCTAGTTTTTCCGAAATTTCCTTCAAGTCCCTTGTGTTCTTTGGGAAAAATATTTCAGGGCAAGGTATTTCATTTTCCATCGCCATTTTCAATGTCTCTATTTTGTTGTATGCCAGTAATATGCTTTTATGGCTAGCTATAGGTATTTTTGTAAACCTGTGGAATTTTTCCCTGTTTTCTGATATTGGAATAACCGAAAAGTCACTCACAGGTATTATCATTTCGTATTTTTTCTTTGTAACCTCATTTAAGATTCTTTTAAGGAAATCATCAGTATTCTTACTTGGATCCGGGTATGTAAAATGACCTTTACAATATCTTGAAAATGAACTAGCTGAGATTTCGGTTTTCGAACAGGAGGTGACGTCTACACCTTTTTTCCCGAGAGATTTCATTACATTGTAGCCCACTCTCTCTTCCCCATCAGTTACTAAAATACTCATTTAATACCCTCAAATTCCTTTGATAATTCCTCTAAAGTTAGATACTTAACTTTGTATTTTTCTTCCAGTGATTTTAGAAATGAATTTAAGATTTCATAATTATCCTCGGATGAATAATTGAATTTACCTTTCTTAAAATCTGTAAATTCCCAATTATGGCCAAGAAAAATCAGATGAGGGGTTACGTTTTTAGATACCTGAAAACTAATAACGTTTTGAATAAAATTGAAAAAATCTATTTTATTGGTTTTTTTTAGTGATTCCATGTTGAACATATCATAATAAGAGAAAGGTAAGATATACCTCTTATCGATTTTAAAAATTGGATTAGCAGTTACAGGTATTTCAATTAAACCACTGTCAAATGACGGAATTGGTTTCACCCCAAGATAGGAAGATTCTGACGAATCAATCTTAAAACCAAAGTTATGGAGGACCCTTTTCGTTTCTTGGTTTATTATTAAATAAGGAGCTCTGAAGGATTTCGGCCTTTGAAACCCATTATC
>WJKS01000004.1 GCA_014728985.1 Candidatus Aenigmatarchaeota archaeon | reverse complement strand
TTTAACTACTTCTAGTTTCGGTACTTTATCTTCTTTATCTTTTATCGGATTTATTATCTGGGGATTGGGTTTAACGATAGAAACCATTGCTGATTTACAGAAATTCAAGTTCAAGAATAATCCTAAGAATAAGGGTAAGTGGATACAATCTGGTCTTTGGAAATATTCCAGGCATCCTAATTACTTTGGGGAGATTCTTTGTTGGGTGGGTGTATATATTTATTGCTTGAATTATCTTTCTGGATTGAACGCTTTAATAGGTCTAATTAGTCCTGTTTTCATAAGCTCTTTACTTTTATTTGTAACTGGGATTCCTAGGTTGGAAGAAAGACATGATAAAAAATATGGTGATAAGAAAGAATATCAGAAATACAAGAAGAAAACAAGTAAACTTATTCTCTGGCCACCTAAGGAATGAAATCTTAATTGGTCCTAATCAACAGTAATCTTTTTGTTGTTGAAATACCAATAATAGGGGAGGTACCATTAACACATGTTAATAACACTAATCGAGCTTGAGAACGGAGAAGTTGGTGAAATAGTAAAATTGGAGGGAGGACTTCAGTTTAAGAAAAAACTATCTTCACTTAATATAAGAGTAGGAAAAGAAGTAAAGAAGATAGCTTCTCAACCATTTAATGGACCTCTTGTAATGAAAATAGATAACACGAAGATTACAATTGGTAGAGGAATGGCAAGTAAAATAATTCTGAAGGTTGAAAGATGAAGAAAATATTATTGGTAGGAAACCCAAATGTGGGTAAAACCTCGATCTTTTCCAGATTAACCGGCGTAGATGTAATGATATCCAATTATCCTGGAACTACGGTTGAGTTCAAGGAGGGAAAGACGAAACTTGGCGAAGAGGTCGTTGAAGTAATGGATGTACCCGGTACTTATACCCTTGAAGCCAGTTCAAAAGCAGAAAAAGTAGCTGCTGAGATGATTAAAGAAGGTGATATAGTTATCAATGTTTTGGATTCAACAAATCTGGAAAGAAATCTTAATTTAACGTTTCAACTTCTTAAGAAAAATGTCCCAATGGTGGTGGCTCTTAATTTTTGGGATGAGACTAGACATCAGGGAATTAAAATTGATGTGGAAAAATTAGAAAAGTTATTGGGAGTTCCCGTGATACCTACTGTAGGGGCAAGTGGTGAGGGGATAAAGAAATTAGTTTCAAGCCTCAGTAAGGCAAAAGCACATTCTTACAAATATAATCAGAAGGAGAGGTGGAATAAAATATGTGAAACAGTGAATGAAGTTCAAAAAACCACAGGAAAAGATCATACCTTTTTTGAGTATTTTGAGGATCTGAGCATAAGACCGTTGACAGGTATACCTATTGCGATTATAATAATGCTTCTTACATTTGCTACAGTAATTTTCATAGGAGAATTCATCATTAACAACTTTTTTGAAATCTTATTTGAATTGTATAGACCACTTATAACATCTTTTGGAAATTCTCTTGGGGGAGGTTTTATTCATGATATTCTTATAGGGAAATTGATAAATGGGCAAATAGATTACACCCAGTCCCTGGGTTTATTGACAACCGGCCTGTATGTACCAATAGCTATGGTCTTACCTTATGTTTTTGCATTTTACCTGGTATTAGGTGTACTTGAAGATAGTGGTTATTTACCAAGATTAGCCACTCTGTCTGATAATTTGATGCACAAAATTGGTATGCATGGTTTGGCAATAGTTCCTATGTTACTTGGTTTAGGTTGCAACGTTCCTGGCGCGCTTAGTACAAGGATCCTTGAAACAAAAAGACAGCAATTTATCGCATTGACTTTGATGGCAATTACACTACCCTGTATGGGACAAATAGCTATGATATTCAGTCTTTTAGGACCTTATGGTCTAGGATCGATATTAATTGTGTTTGGTATTCTGCTTGTTGTTTGGTTCTCAATGGGACTTCTTATGAATTCATTAATACCTGGATTAACTCCGGAGACATTCATGGAGATACCTCCCTACAGACTCCCCTATTTCAGGAGTTTGATAAAGAAGTTATGGATGAGAATTAAAGCATTTTTTCTCGAAGCTATACCCTTTGTCTTTTTGGGAATATTATTTATCAACATTCTATATGTTTCTGGTATAATTGGTTTTGTCGGTGAAATCGCTTCTCCCATCATAGTGAATCTACTTGGTCTTCCTAAAGAGACTGTAGCCTCTTTGATTGTGGGTTTTATTAGAAAGGATATGGCTGTTGGAATGTTACTTCCTCTCAATTTAACTGTTAAACAGCTTATAATATCTAGCGTTATTCTAACCATGTACTTTCCTTGCATTGCTACTTTTGTTGTTCTTCTGAAAGAATTAGGCATTAAAGATATGATTAAGTCAACGCTAATAATGTTATTAGTGACATTATTTGTTGGTGGATTTCTGAATTTTATTCTTAAGTGAATCTATTATAATCTCATTAGTGTAAACCCTATTATCATCAGTACTATTACCCAAGTCGGTACTCCAGTTAATAGACCTTTGAAATTTAGGAAATAGATCAATCCAATCGCGAAAAGTAATCTCCCAAACCCACCACCATGTTCTTTGTATTTGAAAGTGAAGGTTTTTTTCCAAGGCGGGCAACTTTCAAAATTAAATTTTTCCATCTTTTTCCCTATAGCTTTTCCAATATCTTCCCAGGTTAGGTCCTTTTCTTCTTTTTTCTTTGGCATATTATATCACCCTTATCATTCGTTTAACATACTCTTTAACTTAAGTGCGTCTTTCTCTAAATTCGGGCTTTCAGAAATAAGTGTTATATCTAAGTTACGTTTTTTAATTTCTTTTACTAATTCCTTGTAATCTGGTTGTTTACTGGAAATTGTTAAATGATTCCTTTCCCCCTTATCTGAAAACTTAATACCTGAGAAATGACTATGAATATGCTTATTTTTCAGAGTAAGTACTTTATCAATAATTTCACCAAAATTAATCTTTCCTCCATTCCTCGCATAAACATGAGCCCAGTCAATACAAACACCACAACCTTTAACATTTTTAACGATTTTTATACATTCATCTATATTTCCGAATTGACTTTTCTTTCCAGTGGTTTCTAACCCAACTATTACATCCTTAATTCCCTTCTCTTTAAGCCTTTCAATTATCTCCTCACATTCTTGCTTAACCCTTTCGTAAGTTTCTTCCTGAGATAATTTACCATAATAAGCTGGATGGAAAACAACTATCTTAGCACCCATAGTATGTCCACGTTCACATGATTTAATTATTCTTCTTTTACTCGCTTCGATTTTTTTCTTTTCAGTTGATGTAAGGTTAATATAGTAAGGGGCATGGATTGATAGAGTGATCCCTAACTTTTTTGCAAGTTCCCCAACTTCTTCAGCCATTTCAGAACCCATTCTGACTCCATAAACAAATTCCACTTCCATCGCAGTTAAACCTAATTCCTTAAGTCTTTTCAGACCTGATATAGTGGATCTATCTTCAGATGATTTAGGAGTCCCACCAGTACCTATGTGAATTGTCATAAAAATAAACTAGTGAAATAGGAATAAATTAACCCAAGAATTTCAGAATTAACTCTATTACTACTAATCCAAGGGCAAAACCTATCACCCATTTAGGGTCGAGTTTTGGTGCTTCTTTTATTTCCTCGTCATATCTTGTTAATCCAGCCATTCCCGATGGCATTCTTGTTTTCTTCTGTTTAGCCATAATTATCAACAATTAATTTCGGGGGTAAGGATATAAAATTAACCCAGTTAATTCGTTCCATTAAATTACTCAGTTTCTAATTTATCACGCAACTACCGGGAACAGTACTAAAGTCTAATACTAATTCAGTGTCATCGAAAGCTCCATTAAGAACTTGAGACCCATAATATACTCCCATGGGTATTGTCCCTTCAGTAGGATGATTCCAAATTGCTTCACAACTTCCGGACTGTAGATCACTACCAAAGATCATGTAGTATGTACCTGCTATTTGATTTGGTGCGAAATTAACAGTACCAAGTCCGCTGTTAGGGATTACCAGACCAATGTTATCATCGGTTCTTGTATCCTTTACAATTATAGAGAACTGATTTTGATCACAGTCTGCTGGATTAGCTATATTTGCGATACAACTGAAACTCATAGATGCATCGCTAGCGAATTCACAGCTCGTAATGCTATTTATACAGCCACTCGATGAACCTGTCGGAATAGTAGTGCCTGTGGCTGAAGGACTATAAGTACCACTACATCCACCTCCAAAGTATCTGGACCACCAGTTATTGGTACTTGACAAACTACAATCACCTACTCCAGGGAAAAATTCATTAAATTTAGCGTCAATTTCCGCTGAAGTCGAGTATCCATAATCGTCTTCAATTGCAGTACATACTATATCTCTACAATCCCCCCAACCAACAACACCAGCCTCAGTCTCACATTCTACAACATGAAAACAATAAATCATATCCTCACAGACTTCCAGTATTTTGGTGTCAGCTTCTATCGTATCAACTAATCCATTATCATTAAGGTCTGTATCTCCTTCCATTTTAGTATAACAATACCTTGCTAGATTAGCTCTTGTACCTGTGGATAGATATTTATTACATAAACCTTCACATTCACCGTAGAAACCCATACTCTTCAACTTATCTTTAACACCCTTTTCAGGTTCATTTATACCTTCTATGTTACCTAGGAATAACCTAATCACTACAACAGCGACAACAAGAAGGATAAGTAAACCAATTATCATCTCCAGAGACATTTGACCTTTTTTCATTAATTAGCACCTATCA
>WJKS01000003.1 GCA_014728985.1 Candidatus Aenigmatarchaeota archaeon | reverse complement strand
CTCTAACAGGGAGTTTACCATGGAAAGGGCAATTAGTATCTTTGCACGACTTCTCTGGTGGTTTGACATCATATCCGATGTCTCTTACTTTGCTCTTTTTCATATTTTTCATCTCTAACTTTATTATCTTAACATTTTAAAAGGTTTTGGTAATAGTTAATAATTGATAAGAATTAAAATTTAAGGTTTTTCACCATTTTGGTAATTTTTTCTTAATCCTATCTTCAGGTCTTCCTATTATCATATTACCATCCACCTGAACCTTTGTACCATCTGGAATTGTGAAGATAAATACAGTATTTTCCTTAACAATAATCTTTTCTCCTTTATCTACCTCTATTTTCAATGTACTGTAAGTTTCATCCATCACTTTACCTTTTATTCCTATTTGTGATGGATTCGCACTTTCCTTTATTTCCACCTCTAGGCCTATCAGTTCATGTCTTACTAGATTTTTTGGTGTTATTGGCATGTGTACACTTTACAAACTATTTAATGATCTTTTATTTTTATTACATAAAGGAAGTATTAATTCCTTATTCAACTTCTATCTGATCTCTATCAAAGCCAAGCTTGACCAAAATATCTTCTATCCTTCTTGTATGATTTCCTTGTAATTCAATATTACCATTCTTATAAGACCCACCGCATGCCAGTTTCTTTTTCAGTTGCTTTGTCGTAGATCTTGCAGACTCTTTGTTTACACCCTTGATTATAGTTACTGGCTTTCTGTATTTCCTGTGGGTTAAATATACCTTTATTTTCTGACCTTCTCTTTCGATAACATCACACATACAGAGTTCTTCAGGCAAACCACACTTTTCACAAATATTTCCTACCAATTCTTCACCACCACTAATTTAGAATAAGTTAATAAAAATATGATAAAACTAATTTTTTCAATCATTTACTTTTTTCTCTCTCCTTTTTTAGTGTTAATAATCTTGCAATATCCCTTCTTATAGTTTTTATTCTTCCTGGGTTCTTAACATTCCCACCCATTTCAATGTTTCCCCTTTCTTTTAATAATTCTAATTTTAGTTCTTTTAATCTTTTCTCTTGATCATCAGGTTTTAATTCTCTGAGTTCTTTTATACGCATTAATATCACTTCTTCTTTTTAGATGGAGATTTTTTCTTAGAGGACTTCTTTTCCTTACTTTCACCTAATTTCTCTTTGAGATAATCTTTCATGCCCTTCCTATCCTTATTTTTCTTTTCTACTTCCATTAATTTTTTATAATCAGGTTCTTTTAATTTTTTAATCTTCTTTTTAGCATCGGAAATACTGTTTGAGAGGATTTTCTCATAATCAGTTCCTTTTTCAACTTTTTTCTCTTTAGTTTTTTTAGTTTTTTTTGGTTCCTCCTTCTTTTCAGTCTTTTCCTTCTTTTCATCTCCTTTTTCTTCCTCAATGACTTTTTCTTCGGGTTCAGGAATACTTTCTCTCCTTTTTATTTCTTCCTCAACTTCAGATATTTTTAATGATATGTTTTCAGGCATTTCTTTCATTATCTTAACTTCTACACCAACTACTCCCAATTTAACAACAGCTTTTGCCCTACCTTTATCAAGAATATTATCAGCATAATGACCAGCATGTTTGATATATCCGTCTTTGAATTTACTTAATCTACCTCTTTCGCCGCCGAGCTTCCCGCTTACTTTAATCTGGACTCCAATAGCTCCCATTTCCATTATTTTGCTCAGATAGAATCCAACAACTTTTTTGTAAAAAGTTCCTCTTTCTATACTGTTAGCAATTCTAGTCGCAACCACCTGAGCATCCAAGAACGGGTTCTCAACCTCTTTGACATCCAGCATAGGATTTTCAAGTTCGAATTTCTCCTTAATTTCTTCTGTAATTCTTTTAATTGTACTTCCAGATCTACCAATAACTAATCCAGGTCTATTAGCATAAACAACAATCCTTGTTCCCAGAGGTGTCCTTTGAATATCAATATGACTATAACCTGCCCTATCAAATTCATTAATAAGGTATTCTTCTATTTCAACCTCTTTTTTTCCTTCTTTTATGAAATGATCCTCTACTACCATTATCTCTCCTCAAGTTCTATTTTTAATGAGCAAATTTTCGCTTCTCTTCCCCTGTGTGACCATCTACTTTTGGGTAAAATAAATCTGAACGATTTATTGGCTTGGGCATATTTAACAAATAATCTATTCGTATTTAAGCCCTGATATTCCGCATTTGCTTCACAGTCTTTTATTAATTTTAGTATCTCTTGTGAAACTTTTGGATAATATTTGCCATCAACACTCTTTTTCTTTTCTAATAATTGGCTGAGTAAATTCTTTGCCTTTTTAACTGGTTTATTCCTTATCTTTTTAAATAAAATGTTCGAATCTTTCAAGGAGACTCTTGCTAATGGCCTTGATGCAATTGCTGTTTTCTCCTGCTTCATCTTTGTCACCTTATTTTAGAGGTATATGTTTACTCCCTCTTGTAGCTCCTGCTCCTGGGGCAGAGTGCTTAACTCTTTGTCTTGTTAGTGAGAAATCTCCTAATCTATAACCCAGCATTTCTGGTTGGACTTCAATTCTAACAAATTCTTTTCCGTTGTAAATACCCAGTTTTGCACCTAAAATCTCTGGGATAATGACCATATCCCTCTCATGGGTCTTATGAAAACTATCTGGTTCTTCCTTAATCTTCTCCAGTAACTTCTTTTGTCTTTGAGTTAACCCCCTTTTTATACTTCTTCTTTCACGGCTAGGTAAAAGTTTACTGAATTCTTCTAAACTCATTTCTTTGATTTCCTTCAAATTTTTACCCCTGTAATAAAATTCTTTTGCCATAAACATCACTTCCTCTTTTTCCTACCTGTCCTTTTTGATGATAACGAACCAACTTTTCTTCCGGGTGGAGCATTTTTTGAAACGGATTTTGGAATACCTGGTTTAGTTTTACCACCAAATGGATGATCAACCGGGTTCATCTTAACTCCACTAGTTATTGGGTATAATTTATTTCTAGCCTTCTTAGCATAATGTTTTTTACCCGCCTTTACCCATGGCTTTTCTTTCCTTCCACCTCCTGCAGGTATACCAATTGATACAAGGCATTTTTTATCTATCTCTTTGGTTTTACCGGACGATAATTTAATCCTAATTTTATCTTTAACTTTTCCTAAGACTGTTGCAAAGCTACCAGAACTCCTACATAATTTCGGACCGGAACCCGGATAAGTTTCTATCCCAAATATTCTGGTTCCTTCAGTGACTTTATTTATAGGTAATACACTACCTGGTTCTAGACCAGATCCATATTTGACCAAGTCACCTACTTTAACCCCTTCTGGAGCTATCTGAAACCTTTCTGAGCCGTCTGGGAATTCGATTAACATTAATGGAGCATTTCTTCCGGGGTCATGAACTATATCTGTAATAACCCCATTTTCAACATCAGGAGAAAGATTATAACTTACCTTACCTTTGAATCTGTGTGATGGAGCCTTATATCTAGGTCCTCCCTTTCCTCTTGCCCTTTGAATAATTCTTTTTCCCATCTAAATCACCTAGATTATACCTAACCTAACTGCAATATCTGCAGCATCATGCTTTGGTTTAAGTTTGATAAAAGCCTTTTTTTCACCGCTTCTTGTGATAAGTGTATTTATACTTTCAACCTCAACCTTAAAAGCTTGTTCAAAGGCCTGTTTTATTTGTTCTTTTGTTGATTTTCTTCGAGCAATGAATACTAATTTATTTTCTCTTTCAACCAATCCTATACTTTTTTCAGTCATATGTGGATACTTTAATATCTTATATGGGTCCATTTAAAACTCCTCCAAGTTCTTTATTGCAGACTGTGAGTATATTGTTAATCTTCCAGGTTTTCCTCCTGGAGCGAGATCTTTAATCGTCAATGCCCCTACTAACTTTACATTTACTCCCGGAATATTTCTTGCAGCTTTTAATATTCCTTTATCTTCGGAAATGACTATTAACGGTCCTACTTTTCTTTTATATTTTCTTCCCCTTCTTTTACCTTTTCCTGACCTCACTTTCTTTCTTTTTGTTCTATTCAGTTCTTTTTCCAAACCAAATTTGATTAATATTTCCTTAGCTTCTGATGTTTTTTTAATTGAATGAATATCATCTTTAACTATTAACGGAAGTTTCATGCCATTGACCAAGTGTCCTCTTTTTTTAACATATTCTGAGGAACTGGTTGCAGTTATGGCAGATTTTATCGCAAGCAAATTTTCTTTTCTATTGATTTTTTGAGCCCATTTCTTGATTGGTTTTGGTGGATGTGATCTTCTACCTTTGACTGATTGAGGTACTCTCCTGGCCCTATATCTCATATGTGGTGATCCTGTATGGATTCTTGCCATTCTTGCCATGTCTACATTCATCATAGTATGTCTTTCTCTTCTTTTTCCATGATAATGTGCGGATGTCCTTTTTCCTGCCATTGGATCTGAGCCATAAGGCTGCCTTAATTTACTTTGAATTGCTAATGATGACCTTTGGATTAAGTCAGTTCTAACAGGTTGACTAAATAGATCTGGTAATTCTACCTTACCTGCTGATTTACCTTTTAAATCAAGTACATCTACTTTCATATCATCACTTAACTACTTCTTTAATTTCTGACGTGACCACAGAGTTTTTAGGTGGTCTCATCGCAGTTCTCAACATAATTAGTCTTTTTTTCGGACCAGGTACTGAGCCTTCAATAAGTACATAATTTCCTTTAACAACACCATAATTTGTAAAACCTGATTTGGGTGTTACCTCATCCCCATTTTCTCCTATTTTCAAAATCCTTTTGTTATATTCTGTCCTCCTAAAGAAGCCTAACTGACCAGCTTGTGGAACAGTCCATTTAATCATTCTTGGGGTTTCTGGGCCCATGGTACCAACATGTCTTCTTTTACCATGGCTCTTTCTGTCACGGATTTTAATCCCGAATCTTTTAACAGGACCTTGCCAGCCTTTACCTTTTGTTACCCCGATTACATCAATATATTCTCCATCTTTGAAGATGTCCTTTACTTGAATTTCCTTGCCTAAAATTTCTTTGGAATAATCAAACTTCTCTTTACTGTCTTTCCCACCTACCCCGATTTCAAATATTTCTGGTGTTTTTTTACCTATACCTGATAACCTTGGTTGGGTTCTGACTATTAATCTAAGATCTTTTATCTCCTCTAAATCCTTTTCTATCTCTTTTAGTTTTTGTTTATGTTCATATTTTCCTTCAATAAGTTTTCTTTTGATGTCTTTGTTTTCGAGTAACTTTTCATCCCAAATTTCAGAGAAAGCATAAAAACCATTTACATTTTGTTTGTAGAATCGAACACCGAGGACAAGAAGAGAAGGACAATCAAGGACCGTGATAGGAACAGAGATTTGTTCACCATGTGTTGGTGATCCCTTTTTAGTATCAATAATGAGCACTTGTGTCATACCAGCCTTATAGCCAGCAAAACCAAAAATTTTGATTTTATCACTTTTGGGCCAGTTGTTAACGCTAGGATAAATTCTTTTGGCTCTTTTCTTGGGTACATATCCCAATGAACCTGATCTCGGTGACCTTAGTTCTGGCATTAGTTATCACTCCTTATGAATTATATAAGAAACTTTATAAAGGTTATTGCTTAAGTGTTTTAGCTTTGTCCTATGTTTGAAAAAAAGGTATTAAAATGGAGATAGAAATCTGAAAAATTCTTAAAATTGATTTGTGGTCCAAATTGGCATTTAAAAATAAATAATTAATTCTAATGGATTTTAGAGTAATTTCTGATTAATAAATTTAAGTCTAATTCACTATCATGTTCCTATGGATTTTTTATATAGAGATTATGGGGATGAAAACCAACCAGATCGTGGTACTTTAGTGGTTAGGGTAAGGAAAAAAGATTCTCCCCAAAAAGGCTATACGACTTTTGATAGGAGGGGAGATATCTTATCTGTTAGGACGGTTTTCGCTCCTAATTATGCTTCATCGAGACCTCTCAGAACTTTAGGCATTCCCAAAGGTACTGTGGAAGAGGTCTTACCTCCAGGTTATATAATTATTGATCAACTTACTTGACCTAAACTTTTTAACCTTCTCCTAACAAATCTTATACCATGAATGAATGTATATTTTGCAAGTTAGTCAGGAAGGAAATACCATCAAAGGTTGTTTATGAAGATGATACATGTGTTGCTTTTTTGGACGTCATGCCCAGAAGTAAAGGTATGTGCCTGGTTGTCCCAAAAAAACATTATACCTTTTTTGACGAGGATTTCGATACTTCCTCCAAAATATTTGATATAGCGT
>WJKS01000045.1 GCA_014728985.1 Candidatus Aenigmatarchaeota archaeon | reverse complement strand
GAGTTTGTTTCGTGAATGAGGGGAGAGGGAATACTGGTCATATATGGGTCAGTTGGGATAATAACAATCACTTGGCTCCGGGGGGGCATAAATATCAAGGATCTAAAAGGCGGGAAAGGAAAGTGCGATAAAATTGTGATGAGATGGATAGGTGATGAAGAAATTAGCCCTGGTTGGTATGTTTTCAATTTAACAGTCAATTGTGATTTTTGCCCCGAAGTAGAATTCACTAGAAGATTTAACATATGCGTGTCTGGAGACAATTTTAGATGTATTAGGAGGTCGACTAAAAAATGATAAGTCTTAAAAAAGTTCCAGAATCAAATCCAGGAATAACCTCTAGAGGTCGAGATAAAGCCATTTTAATGGGGTTTAATGTGGGGTCTCGACATAAGTGACTTAAGATAAAGAAGCATCTGGTAATGGAACCGTTAGATTACGTCCCCTAATTCCTCTATAAAGTTGTTCTCTATCGAATCTATTATCCTCAAGGCAATTAGGAACATAAACTGTACCTGACCTATATCCTGCCCTTTCTAAAGCAGTTAAAAGCTCCACAGTCAATGGGCCTATCCATCTTATTCCGTCAGCAACAAGTGCCAACGCACCATCATTAACAGAAAATCTTCCCTCCTCATCGGGACCTCCAACTAAAGTTCCCCTAGGAGCAAGAGAATGTTCTGGATAATAAGGCTTTGCTCCCGTTCTAATAAGACCAAATCTATAATAATCAAATTGATGTCCGGAGCCCATACTCATTTCATTCACTACTTATAAGTTATATAAAAAGTATTTATATTTTTCGTTCCTCCAGCATATAGGTATTATCCAGATTCAGAAAGTATTTCTATCAAAGTTAAAACAAATCTATAATAATTTAAAAATAGTATTTTTTTTTCTGATAAGAATGAGAAATTATGCTCAAAGATTAGCAAAATTAAGAGGACTTACTTCTGACCAGATTATGGATGCGCTCGGGAGATATGGGTCTACTGAAAGACAATATCTTTACATGGAAAGAGCAGGTTATGATCCTGTTGTACTGGAACCAGATATGAGAGTATCGGATGGTGCTCAAGCTTTAGGCGGGGATTTTCACATTTTAGGTGTGAGAAACCCGGATTGGATTTATAGCGTGACTCTAGCGATGAACCTTCCTGAAAGAAGGGACTGGACTGGAGAAAAACCGGCAGAAGTTTTACTCCCGGGAGAAACCCATAATCCTGATTTCGGATATTTATATGGTGTTAGTACAGCTGCGACTACAAGAGTTCCATGTGAACTATGTAATAATGAAGGAAATATTCGAGCTTTTGAGGAACTAGTATTTGAAATAGATCGAGATCGTGGCTGGGTTCCCTGGCGATAGGAGATGGTAATTGAAAGAACTTTAACTATAACTAATTTAACAGTTAATGATAGTTTTGGTCGGTAAATCAATAAAAATATGGTCTAAAGAACCACAATACTTATATATAAGTTATACTAACTCCTTAAATTTATTAATTACAGCCCTTCTACTACCGAAATCTTTAAATATAACTAAAATACTAATCTATAGTAGTTAGAGACCATTTTTGGTCTAAATTCAAACAAGGAGGATGAAAAACATGGATAGAGTAATAGTAAAGAGCGCAGTTAGAGATCTCGTAAGAGACAGATACAATGTCAGTGAAGAATTCCTAGAAGCACTCAACTCAGATGTAGTCAGATTAGTTAAGAGAGCATCTGAAAGAGCAAACGAGAATGGAAGAAAAACATTGAAAGCAAGAGATGTTTAGAATTTTTTTTAAAAAAAATGGGAGTTTTTCCCTTACTTTTTTCTTTTTGTTCTTAAAGTCGAAATAGTTAAAATATTATAGTTCTATTTTATTAGGCATGAGGTCTAAAGTTTATTTTTACAAAAATTTGGACGAGCTTAAATCAGGTACAAACAAATTCATTGAAATGATATCCAAAGAGTTGGGTGAGGATAATATAGGTTTAAAGATACATTTTGGTGAAGGAAATAATGATACACATATTGATCCTGAACTCCTAAAAGATGTTACCAAATACTTTAACAATCCTAAATTTGTAGAATGTAATGTTCTTTACAAGGGAACTAGAACCAGAAAGTCCGACCATATAGAAACCGCTAAAAAACATGGTTTTGGGTTCCTTGAAATTGATATCCTTGACGGTGAACTGGGTGAAGAAGCAGTAGAAGTGCCGATAAATACTCCCAACACAAAATTCGCAAAACTGGGAAAAGGACTTGAAAAATACGGTAAATTAATTGCACTAACGCACTTCAAAGGTCATGGAATGTCAGGATTTGGTGGAGCTATCAAAAACGTTGGAATGGGATTAGGTTCAAGGGGAGGAAAATTAGATATGCACTCATCTTTATCTCCCCAGGTAAACAGACAAACATGTATAGCATGTAAGGTATGCATAGAGAACTGCCCAGCAGACGCGATAAAACTTGTTGAAAACAAAGCTGGTGTGAACCAAGATAAATGCATAGGATGTGCTATGTGTATTGCTGTATGCCCCACCGGTGCTATATCAAGTGTCCCTCATGAGTCCAAAAGATTAATGGAAAAAGTGGTCGAATATACTCTGGCTGCGACCAAAAACAAGGAATGGTGGTATATAAATTTTCTAACAAATATCACTTACCTCTGTGACTGTAAAGGCGGTAAACAAAAACCGTTTATGAAAGATATCGGAATATTAATGTCAAAAGATCCTGTGGCTATAGATAAGGCATCGATTGATCTGGTAATAAAATACAACGAAGGTAATGAACCCTTCGAAAACAAGCATGGGGTAGAAGGTAGTTATATTCTTGATTATGCTGAGGAATTAGGACTAGGTACGCAGGATTATGAATTGATAGAGATTGAGTAGAAGATTGTTTTTTAAGTATTCAGTTACCTAATTTATCCCATGGAAAAGGAATATTGGTTTGTTGTCCTAACTGGGATACTTTCCGGAGGAATTGTTTTTGGAAGTAAATTATTTGCAGATATGGGAATCTCTCTTTATCAAATGACTTTAATACCCAGTCTGATTGGTCTAGCAATTACTTTTCCTTTGTTTATAACTAAGAAAAGATATTTACTAAACAAAGAGATGATAAAATTCTTTGTTCTCTTTGGCCTTATCGGCTCGATAGGTGTATTAGCCCAATATACCTCCGTTATCTTGGGAGTACCAGTACCTGTGGTTGTCTTATTACTTTATACACAACCCCTCTGGACAATCTTATATAGTGGAATATTCCTGAAGGAGAAAATAACTAAAATAAAAATAATAGCAATTATTACAGTTCTCTTGGGAGTCATTCTAATTGTGAATCCCCTGAAAATAAAAACTATCGGTAATTTACCAGGGATAATAGCTGCGCTTTTGGGTGGATTGGCTCTATCAGGATGGGTGATACTTGGAAGTATATCAGGGAAAAAAGAGTATAAACCTATTACTACATTTTTTGTGGGCGGCGTTTTCGCGACCTTGTTCACCCTGATTTATTATCCTTTGTTTAGATATCTAATCAAAGATCCTTCTCTGACTTCTTTCTCGTTTAATCTACCAGTGAAAATCTGGATTTACATGTTAATTTATCAGTCGTTACTTAGAATAATACCTCACACCCTGTATTATACCGGAACCAGAAAGGTTTCAACAAGTGATGCAGGTGTTATTCTGTTACTTGAACCAGTCAGTGCGGCAATTCTATCAAGCCTCTTTTTGGGAGATAGATTAACTGTCAGTGTAATTATAGGAGGAATTTTGATATTGATAGCTAATTACCTAGTAATTAAAGAAAAGGGTTAATCACAATTCAAAATGATGAACAATACTTTTTTCCTTTTCACCTTCTACCTCAACAATAACTTTAACATAGTCCTCAAGAGGAGTATGTTTTATCTTCTCCCTAAGTAATTCGTCTATCTGAAATATTCCTGCTGAATTGGACATATCAATTTTTACCAGAATAGGCTTATCTTTTCCTTCACTTATACTGACCTTTTCTATTGCCAAAGCAGAAACGGAATGAATAGTTATGCTACCAGACTGGAACGGAATTCTTGCTCTACCCTGTTCCATATCTAAAGCGTCGGCAACCCGGACAACACCAGCTTCAAGGGTAAGTGGTTTCTCTTCTTTTGAATGTCCCATAATCGAATGCAAAACCTCTGACATGATTATAGTTCTGGTAATATCATCCTGATAAATCTCCGGGAGATACTTATCGAGAAACTTAAGTGAAATAGATATGCTAAAATCTTCATGGTTCTTTCTCTTAACAATCATGCCTACATCATGAAGTAAAGATGCCATGATAACTATTAACTCCGCGTCCTCCTGCTCTAAGTTATGATCCTTGATTATATTAGGAACTACTTTCCTCTTTTCAAGTATTCTTATGAGTTCTAGAGCATTCTTACAAACTATCTGGACGTGAACAGGCCCGTGATCATTGAATCCCATCCTATCTATTGCGTTAATATTGACGCACTTCCAAATTGTTTCTAACTCCTTATCCTGATTAACCAGTTCAAGAAGTTTCTCTAGTTTGTGATTATCCTTCGTATCAAGTCTTATCATAAGTTTTCACTTTTAATATTTGATTTGGGTAATATTAAGTATTGAGTTGTTATGGAAGATAGAAATGTAGTAATATGCATAATAAAAAACAAAGGTAAAATACTTTTACTTAAGCGCAGACCTGATGACAAGATATATCCTGATAGATGGAACTTTATCTGCGGGGTAATAGATCCTGGAGAAACTCCAATTAAAACGGCTTACAGGGAAATAGAGGAAGAATCCGGTATTCAAAAAAATAATCTAAAACTCCTTAAAAAGGGAGAGCCTTATACTAGGGTAGATAGAAATCTCTCTATCATTTTTCATAATAATATATTCCTTCTCAAATCTGATACAAATCAAATAGAGCTTGATCATGAGAACACTGATTATACTTGGATAGATCCAAATGATATCTTTGATTATTATTTAGCTCCAGGAATGTTACAAGCTTACATTAAATTGATGGGTTCTTTACCAACAAGACAAGGAATTATGGCTTTAGTTTATAGAAACCTTGATTCATTTCTGGTAGTTGAAACAAAGAATGAGAACGTAAGTTTTATAGCTGGAGGGATAGACAAAGAAGAAACTCCGATGGAAGCAGTTATAAGAGAAGTTGAGGAAGAAAGTGGGATTAAAGTTGAAAGGAACCAAATAAAAGAGCTTCCGTTGGTTAATGAATTCACATACCCAAAAGGTTTTTATAAGGGAGTTAATTCCAGACAGAAAGTTTTCCTGATCAAAGTTCCAGAAGATTCTAGTATTGAGCATGGCGGTGAAGAAATCATTAGAGCTGAATGGATGACCAAAAATGAAGTTAGGAGAAATCTTAGCTTTAACCATGTCAAAGATATTTTTGAGAAAAGTTTGGAATATATTTAAACTATTTAAACTCTTATTTTATTACAATTATTAGGTGTTAATATGAAAACTATCCAAATAAATGAATACATCGTTGCTAATCCAGAAATTTGTCATGGTAAACCCACTTTTAAAGGTACTAGGGTAATGGTATGGCAAATTTTCGAGAAACTTTCCTTAGGAGAGTCTATAGACGAAATTTTAGAAAGTTATCCTTCTCTCACAAAAGAACATATTGAAGCTGCCTTGAGATTTGCAACTGAAAGACTTTCTGGTGAAAGGTTTGTCCCATTCAATTAAATTTTTAGCAGATGAAAATGTTGATGCTAGACTAGTTAAATTTCTTTTGGAAAGAAATGTGAATATCAAATATACTTCCAAGGGGATAAAGAATTCTAAGTTGTTTTCATTAGCATGTAATGAAGATAGAGTTTTGTTAACTCATGATAAGGATTTCATGAACGTAATCTTAACTTCTGAGAAAACCTTCCCTGGTATTATTGTGATTAGAATACATCCACCGAAGTTATCGAAACTAAAATCTTCTATGATTTATCTAGTGGAAAAATTCTCTGAAAAGGATATAAAAAACAGAATATTGCTACTTAGTGAAGATAGAGTCGAAATTATGGAGTAACTAATTCCAAATCTTCTAGATTATTTCCTTCCAAGATTCTGAATTCTGTCTTAGGTAATTTGACTTCTGTTCCTAGAATTTCCTTTCCAATGCAATGACAAACCCCGCCATGACTTACTATTCCCACTAGTTCTTTGTCCGACCTCAAGACTTCTTTTAATCCTTCTTTTACCCTTACAACAAATTCCAAGTAATTCTCAGCCCCAGGTAAAGTCTCATTTGAATACCCAGGTTTTGTTCCCTGTTTCTTCATCCATATTATCCTTTCTGTTATCCATGGGAATACCTGTTTCGCCAATTCCTTAGTTACTCCCGAAACAACACCATAAGAATTCCTTTCCCGTAGATTGTAAACTTCGGTTAGAGGACATCCACATTTTTCGGCAATTTTTTCGGCTGTCTGCTTTGCTCTCAGATAAGGACTGGTAAAAATTACATCAAATTTGACATCTTTTAGCTTTTCAGCCACTAATTCTGCGTCTTTTTGACCTTTTTCATTCAACGGGAAATCAGATATCCCACCATAAGCATCTATATCATCATCTTCTGATTCGCTATGTCTTATTAAGTAAATTTTCAAAAACAACACCTCATAACAAATTATTTAAATTTATGTTTTTATGTCTTTCTCATGGCTAAAAAGGTTTATACAGGTTTCCATCAAATCAATTATTTTTATCTACTGTAATGTGTTTTGATCATTTTTCTGAAGAAGACGGTATTTTACTTCTTAGAAGAGCTGAAAGTGAAAGACCCAACAGTGGTAAATTAGAGGCACCTGGAGGTAGGGTGGATAAATTAGACATGGCACAAGCAGAATTGGTCCAAGACACTTATAATTTAGATCCATTATTTTTTGGACCAGAAATTGCAGTTCTGAGAGAAGCAGAAGAAGAACTCAGGGTACATCCAAACTATTCACCACTTTTTTTAGTTATTGGTCCCCAGTTTGATCCTAGAGCCCTAAGTTTTGGTTCCGAGGGAGAACATTATTTATTACATTCAAGATTAGGGGCTCTGGTGAGTCCCAGATTTACATTTGGTTCTGGTTTGGAAATTGGATCAATTTATGATAGAGGTTTTGGTATACATCAAATGGATAGTATGGCTGGAAATAGACTTGGTATTTTAAAATTAAAAGAAGGGGGACCAGAATCTGTTAGTCCAGATATTTTGATGCCCGGTGAAGTAACAAAACATACAAGTGCTTATTTCCATGGCCCAGGATCTATTTATGATTCTTATGAGGATGGTAAATTAGCACCTTCACTTTATCACTGGATTAGAGGTTTAGGAGAATCAACCAATTCGGAAGGAGTTAGACATGAATTGGGAAGGCTTCGTGGAGAATTAGATCTATATCTAGAATCTGCAGGAACTTTTTTTGTTTACCAAACACTTAGAGACCCAATTGGTGATTTCCTTGATCTCATGGAAATTGATTAAATTTTAATTCTTAAAATAAAGTATCTATAAACTATTATTGAGTGTTCAAAATGATAGAATTAGTAACTTTCGATTTAGATGGTGTTTTAATTAAAGAGTATTGTTGGTCAAGTAAACTATTTGAAAAACATTATGGGATACCATGGCAAGAATTCTATGCTGTACTCAAGAAGAATAAATTTTTGGAAAGGAAAAGAAACCATGGTCCTACATTCAAATTAATGGAAGACTTATTCGATAGATATAACGTGAAAATAACAGAAGAAAAATTCTGGGATATCTGGTTGAATAACTTTGAGTCTGATAAGGAAATTATTGATTTAGCTTTAAAAATTAAAAAATCCGGAAAAAAGATAGGAATAATATCAGACAATCCTCATGAAAGAGCTGACTATCTAAGGGAAAATCTAAAGTGGATTAAAGAATTTAATTACACTTTGTTCTCAAGTGACTTTGGAGTAACTAAAAAGAACCCTAAGTTGTTCGAAATATTAATAGAAAAATCAGGCTTAAAACCAGAAGAAATATTCTTTACAGACGATGATGAAAAAAATGTTGAAGTTGCTAGGAAAAGTGGTATTAATTCGGAAATTTATAATAATGTAAAAGAACTAAAAAATAAACTAGAAGAATTTGGAATTGAGATTCGATGATATACATAGCATACCCATCACAAGCAGCAGAAGATATAAAAGATGTTTTCCAATCTCTAGAAGAAGCATTTGAAATAACAACACCGAAAGACAGGCACAAACTGACCAGATACGAATTTGCTGAAAAATCCGAAGAATTGCTCAAAAAATCATCAATCTTTATCGCTGAAGCATCTTATCCCAGCACAGGTGTGGAAATAGAAGCCACTTGGGCAATTGAACATGATATCCCGATTTTACTTTTCGTCAAGAAAGGGAAGGATTATCTTGAAGCATTGAAAGATCATTATGTTAAGGTTAGACACTACTCTAGTACCGAAGAATTAAAAGAAAAACTTTATGACTTCTTGACCACAGAATATCCAGGTGAGTCCAAACAGGAGTATTTCCAATACAGTGATAAGGAACAATATAAATCCCACAAAAAAGGATGGGAAAGGAAATATAAGTGAACTCAGGTCAACCAATATAATCCTCATGCGGCATATTTATCATCAGTCTAAATGCATCATCTTTAGTAAATACTCTAATTCCCAATGATACGAGTTCAGGTCTTAAATTTCCAATATCTCTAGCTCCAAGACCATATGGTAATGTATCTCTAGGTGTTAAATGGGCGGTTCTTCTATCCACAGAATAACAAATTACACTATCACTTCTTTGAACATAACAATCATAAGTATCCTCAGGACATATACAAGGATCTACTGTCATAATAGCCTGGCCAGATCGAATCATACCAAGCAATTTATGAATATTTACCATAAAACTAAAGCATAGACAACAAAATATAAAAATCTACCAGATCTTAACCAATCTCCCATTCTTCCTAGCAAGTTTATAGGATTTCGAATAAACAGGAATGGAAATACCCAAAAATACCAAACTCAAAACCAATCCCCTACTGAGCATTGAAGGTAATACATATCCTGAATCAACTAGCATTCTAATCGACTCAAAAACCCAAGTATATGGGATGAATTCTGATATTTTTCTGATCACAAAAGGATAAACTTCGACTGGGAAAAAAGGCGCGGAAAACAAGATAAACAATTGTGTAGTCGTCCATGAGATGAACGCATACTCATTACCAAGTATTGTTATTAATGAACTTACAAGTATGGAGATGGCAGTAGATGTTATCAGTACTATGGAAACAAAAACAAGGAAATAAACCCAATTGTTCAAAAATAACGTATAATCAAAAAACACATAAGCAATTACGATAACAAAAATAAAACTAAGTAAACTAAATAGAACCCCAATAAATGACTTTCCAATCAAATATTCATGAGCTTTTAATGGTGTTGTCACTACCTGCCTGAAAGTTTCTGTCCATCTGTCTTCCATTATCTGCTGATTAGTTCCGCTCTGTGACTGATAAGCAAAACTCCAGAACATATTAACTGTTAACAGAACGAAAGCTCCTTCAAATGCCATTTCCTGTGACCAAAGGATAAAGAATCCCCATATCACTGTCATTGTAGCTGGGAAATAGAATGTCTCTACCATTTTCCACTTGAGATTAAGCATAATCTCAATATCCCGTCTGATTATTGTGGATATTCTTCTCAAACTCATTTCCTATCCCTCGTCATTTTCAAAAAGTAATCCTCGAGTGTTGGATGCTCAGTCTCAAAACTTATAACATCATAATTATTCTTCACTAAAAATCTTATTAGCTCAGATGGGTCTTCATTGTTTTCTAATTCCTTTGTCAGAGTTTTTCTATTCATTTTGAACCCATGTTTTTTTAACAATTCTTTGTTTTTAATTTCAGAAACCCCTATTTTCACTCGATAAGTCGGGAACTTCTTTGATTTGAGTTTTTTCACGGTTCCTATATCTGAAATCCTTCCACCATCAATAAAAGCTATTCTTTTACACAATTCCTCTACTTCCCCCATGTAATGACTGGTTAATAGGATAGTCGTACCTTCTCTCTTATTAATTTCTTTAACCAGTTCTCTGGTTTTAACTGCTATATCCGGATCTAATCCTACTGTGGGTTCATCATATAAGACCAATTTCGGATGATTTAATAAGGACTTGACTAAAGTTACTCTCATTTTTTCCCCGGTTGAAAGGGTTCTATAAGTTCTGTTGAGCAGATGCTTCATCTCCAACATTTCTGCCAAGTATTCAATCCTGTCCTTCTTTTTCTCGGAGGGTATATCGTAAACATCAAGATAGAACTTGAGGATATTCTTTACTTTCAGAAGCCAATGAAATCTGGTTTCCCCAGAAACAGAATTAATTGTTTCCAATATTTTCTGCCTTTCTTCTATAATATCATAACCAAATATTTTAGCTGTACCTTTATCAGGGAGAAGTATGGTTGTCAGTATGTTGATTAATGTTGACTTTCCCGCACCGTTAGGACCAAGTAGACCGAATATTTCACCCTCTTTTATCTTGAATGATATATCTTTGAGTGCATAAAATTCCTTCCCGTTTCTCTTAAATTTTTTGGAAATATCCCTGATGTCTACAGCTGTAGTCATAGTCACTAATTTATGCGTAAGTTCTTATATGTGTTATCTGAGGTATCTTGGAATGAATGTTAATGAAGTGATAAAAGAGTTAAAGAAGAAATCTAACCAGAAAGACAAAGAAGGTATGGCTAGGTTTGGAATAGAAACTAATAAGGCACTAGGCGTGAGAGTCTGGGAACTTAGAAAAATGGCTAAAGAAATAGGAAAAGACCATGATTTAGCTTTAGATTTATGGGGAACAGATATTCACGAAGCCAGAATGTTGGCAACAATGGTAGATGATCCTAAGGAAGTCACAGAGAAACAGATGGATGAATGGGTTAGTGATTTCAACTCCTGGGATATATGCGATCAATGCTGTGGTAACCTTTTCGATAAAACACCCTATCTACACAAGAAAATCCTTGAATGGACTAAGGATGAACAAGAATTCGTGAGAAGAGCGGGATTTGTACTTATAGCGACCTCAGCCGTCCACAGGAAGGACTGGGAGGATAAAGATTTTGAAAGATATTTCTCTTTAATAGAAAAATACTCAGACGATAATAGGAATTTTGTTAAAAAAGCTGTTAACTGGTCTTTAAGGCAGGTGGGAAAGAGAAATAAAACATTGAATAAGAAATGTGTCTCCTTGGCAAAGAAAATCCAAAAAAGAGAGTCTAAATCTGCTAAATGGATTGCAAGAGATGCTATAAGAGAACTAGAAAGTGAAAATGTTCAGAAAAGGTTAAACAATTAATCCCTTATTTGTGCGTTTATTAGATCAGCTTGTTGAGAACTCCATTCTTCATTTGAATGTTCTTTCATGTAATTAACCCAGTATTTTATGAACCAGATTCTCTCCTGGAAGTTTCTTTTTTTCTTCTCTTTAAACTCCTTTTCATCAAACGTAAACATGAGTATCCTTTCGCTTAAT
>WJKS01000044.1 GCA_014728985.1 Candidatus Aenigmatarchaeota archaeon | reverse complement strand
GCGTTGGTGGTTCTCAGGGTGGTCCTGTAGGTAGTCAGTGGGGATTAAAGTATAAGGTAGTTAAAGTTAATGGTGTTGCACTTTCTGAGATACTTGCGGGTAAGAAGCAGAAACCAGTGAGGTAGTGATTATGGTTGAGATAAAACTTTTCAACAGATGGTCCTTTAAGGACATTAAAGTGAATGATCCTGGGTTAAAGCCATATATTAATCTTGATCCTGTAATAGTTCCAAATACTGGTGGTAAGTTTAGTCAGAAAAAGTTTGGTAAATCAAAAGTTAATATAGTTGAAAGGTTTGTCAATAAATTAATGGTTCCTGGACATAGAGGGAAAAAACACCTTATCAGTTCTGGTAGAAACACGGGGAAATCACATACTATTATGAAACTACTGGAAGAGGTTTTTGAGAAAATAGAAAAGATTACCAAAAAGAACCCTATAGAGGTTTTAGTTGGTGCGTTGGAAAATGCTTCCTTAAGAGAAGAGATAAGTTCTTATCAGATCGGTGGTACAATAGTAAGAAAAGCTGTAGTTACATCACCCCAGAGAAGGGTTGATTCTGCTTTGGCTATAATGGTTCAATCTTCTTATAGGAAATCTTTCGGTAACAAAATAACCATGGTAGATGCTTTGGTTGGTGAAATAATTAATGCTTATAAAAACGATTCCTCAAAATCTTTCGCAATAAAGGAGAAGGAAAGGATCGAGAGAGAAGCCAGTGGGGCAAGGTAATTATGGCAGAAGAAATGGTAGAAAAAATCAAAAAATTGATGTACAAACCAGACAGGATTAGAAATATAGGAACAATTGCTCATATTGATCATGGTAAAACAACCTTTTCTGATAGCTTAATAGCAGGAGCAGGAATGATGTCCTTTGAAATAGCAGGGCAGAGAAGGTTCTTGGACACAGATGATCAGGAACAGGAAAGAGGAATTACGATTTGGTCTGCTAATGCAAGTATGGTCCATAATTTTGATGGAGATGATTATTTAATCAATCTTATAGACACTCCTGGTCACGTTGACTTTGGAGGAGATGTAACCCGTGCGCTAAGAGCTGTAGACGGTGCTATTCTTTTAGTTGATGCCGTAGAATCTGTAATGCCCCAGACTGAAACAGTGCTCAGACAAGCGTTAAAGGAAAGAGTAAGGCCTATTTTATTTATAAATAAAGTTGACAGATTGATTAAAGAACTGAAACTCTCTCCAAAACAAATGCAAGAGAGATTTATGAGAATAATAACCGAAGTTAACGCTTTAATTCAAAAATATGCTGAAGATGAATATAAGAAAAAATGGATGGTCAATGTTTCAGATGGTTCTGTTGCCTTTGGTTCCGCGTTAGTAAAATGGGGAACTTCACTCCCTTACATGGAAAAAACAGGAATCACTTTTTCTGATATAATTGAAAAAACAGAACAGGGAAAGCCGGAGGAGCTTGCTGAAAAGACCCCGCTTCATCGGGTTGTACTTAATATGATTATCAAACATCTACCTTCACCTGTACAAGCCCAAAAATACAGAATAACTAAGATATGGTCAGGTGATATGAAATCAGAGATAGGTCAGTCCATGGAGAAGGTAAACGTTAACGGCCATTTGGCCGGTGTTGTGACCAAGGTTACCCCAGATCCTCACGCTGGTTTTATCGCAACTGCCAGAATTTTTTCAGGGAAGGTGGTTAAAGGTACAGATGTGAAGATGTTAGGTAAGAGGAAGACTGGTAGATTGCAGCAGGTAAGTATCTACAAAGGCCCCCATAGATTACAAGTAGATGAGGTAGTTGCAGGAAATATTGTAGGTTTAGTTGGTATTCCTGACGCGTTTTCAGGTGAGACCATATGTGATCCTGATTTCGCAATACAACCGTTTGAACAAATAAAGCATATGTTTGAACCCGTGGTTACAAAGGCTTTAGAACCCAAAAATCCCAGAGATTTAACTAAATTAATTAATTTTCTTAAGAAGTTATCTCGTGAGGACACTACTATTGCTGTTAAAATTAACCAGGAGACAGGGGAATATCTTGTTTCTGGGTTAGGAGAACTTCATATAGACGCTAAGGTCGAAAGGAAATTAAAAGAACAGGGTTTAGATGTTAGAGCTTCTCCTCCAATTGTTGTTTATAGGGAAAGTATAACAGGTAAATCACCTCAAATTGAGGGAAAATCGCCAAATAAACACAATAGATTCTACTTTATTGTTGAGCCACTCGAAAAAAATATTTATGAAGCTATGAAAGAGGATGAAATTCCATCAACATACGATTTTAAAAAGAAGAATTTGGAATTAACAGACAAATTAAAAGAATTGGGGATGAGTGCTGATGAAGTTAAAAACTTGGAATTTATCTATGAAAGGAACATGCTTCTTAATACGAGTAAGGGAGTTCAATATTTGAACGAAGCAATGGAGATGATAAAGGACGGCTTTAAGTCAATAATGGATGAAGGGCCTCTTTCAAGGGAACCTTGTTATGGTGTAAAGGTGACCTTAGTCGATGCTAGTTTACATGAAGATCCGGTTCACCGAGGCCCGGGACAGGTTTTACCTGCAATCAGACATGGAGTAACTACAGGTATGCTTTTGGCCAAGGCTTGTTTACTTGAACCAAAACAAATAATTAGAATAGATGTTCCCACTGAAGCAATGGGAGGAGCTATAAGAGAGGTTCAGAATAGAAGAGGTCAAGTTCTAGGCATGGACGAAGAAAGAGGAATGACCATAATTAGATCAAAGCTCCCAGTAGCTGAAATGTTCGGGTTTAACTCAGAATTGAAGTCTGCAACAGGAGGCAAAGGTTTTTATAGTTTAATTGATGTTATTTATGAGAAGTTACCCAAGAGCTTGCGTGACAAAACCATCTTAGAGATAAGGAAAAGAAAGGGCTTGAGTCAACAAGTTCCGAAAGTGGAAAGTTAATAAATATATAGGGTAATAAATAAATTATATTCAAGAGGAGGTGTAGGTATGGCAGAATTACCAAAAATTAACATAATTACTGCGGGCCATGTAGATGCAGGAAAATCTACATTAATTGGAAGATTATTATTTGATTCCGGGGCCATAAAACCAGAGCAATTAAGGAAAATGAAAGAATTAACCAAGGAATATAAGAAGGAAACATGGGAATTTGCTTATGCTATGGATAAACTAAAGGAAGAGAGAGAAAGGGGTCTAACTATAGATATTATGCACAGACCATTTAAAACTAAGAAATACTTCTATACTGTTATTGACTGTCCTGGACACAGGGATTTTGTCAAGAACATGATCACAGGAGCTTCACAGGCAGATGCGGCCATATTCGTAATTTCCGCGAAACCAGGTGAAGGGGTCCAAGAACAGACAAAAGAGCACGCATTCCTAATGAAGGTACTTGGTGTTAACCAGGTTCTGGTTGCTGTAAACAAGATGGACGCAGCCGATTATGATCAGAAAAGATATCAGGAAGTGGTGGAACAGGCCAAGAAGTTACTTAAATCAATTGGATATGATGTTTCTAAAGTTCCATTTGTGCCAGTATCTGGATTAAAAGGAGACAATGTGTTCAATAAATCAGATAATCTATCTTGGTATGACGGTGAGACATTAGTTGCTTCTATGGACAGTACTATAGAGCCACCCGAATTACCTGTGGATAAACCACTAAGGATTCCAGTACAGGACGCTTATACAATTACAGGTGTGGGAACAGTCCCTGTTGGTAGAGTTGAGACAGGTGTACTAAAGCTTGGGGATAAGCTTGTATTCCAACCATCTGGTAAAACAGGTGAAGTAAAGGGAATAGAAATGTTCCACAAGAAACAGGAAAAAGCTCAGCCTGGTGATAATGTTGGATTTAATGTCAGGGGAATAGGAAAGAAAGACGTTAAACGTGGAGACGTTGCAGGACATGTAGACAATCCACCAACAGTTGTAAAGGAATTTACAGCACAGGTAATCGTCTTAAACCATCCAACTGTTATGACAGCAGGATACACACCAGTATTCCACTTAGGTACAGCATCAGTTGCTTGTAAGATTGAAGAAATACTGGCAAAAGTTGATCCAAAGACAGGTCAGGTTGTTAAAGAGAAACCAGACTTTGTCAAGACAGGAGATGCAGCAAGAATCAAGGTTGTACCAACAAGAGACATGGTTGCTGAGAAACAGACCGATATTCCACAATTAGCTAAGTTTGCTATCAGAGATATGGGTCAAACAGTTGCCGCGGGAATTGTAATTGATGTGGTCAAGAAATAGTGACCTTCTCTTTTTTCTTATTTATTTTTATTCTTGATTCTATATTTCTTCTTTATGAGTATTCTTTTTAAAAATGTTGATTGGATAGTAACCCAGAACCCTGAAAGAGAGATCTTCAGGAATAAGTCAGTTTATGTCGAAGATAATAAAATAGTAGAAATAGGAAACCCGAAAGTAGAAGCAGATCATGTAATTGACGGAAAAGGAAAAATTCTTTCACCTGGATTAATTAATTGTCATACTCATTCATCAATGACTCTTTTCCGAGGATATGCAGATGACATGGAATTGAAAACTTGGTTAGAGGAAAAAATATGGCCATTGGAGATAAAATTAAAACCAGAAGATTGTTATTTTGGATCTCTTCTTGCTTGTTTTGAAATGATAAGGTTTGGGGTCACTTGTTTTAATGATATGTATATTCACGTTGATGAGATAGCAAAGGCGGTGAAGGAAAGTGGATTGAGATGTTTCTTGGGTGAGGTAATATTTGATTGGAATCTTGAAGAAAAACTTCCTTATTCTGATAAGTTTATTAAAAAATACTTGGGAGATGAATTAATAACACCTTTAGTTAATATGCATTCCCCTTATTCTTGTTCTGAAGAAACGTTACTTAAGCTAAAGAAAAAATCGGATAATTATAATATTTTGATGCATATACATGTATCTGAAACTGAGAAGGAAGTTAAAGATTTTCAAAAAGATAAGGGAAAAACTCCTGTAAAATATTTGGATGAAATTGGAATTCTGAATGATAAACTTATTGCTGTTCATTGCAATTGGTTGACAAATAAGGACGTTGATATATTTTCTCAAAGGAATTGTAGTATTGTCCATTGCCCAACTTCTAACATGAAACTTGCTAATGGTAGGATGCCGCTCTTAAAATGGATTTTCAAAAAGGATATCAGAGTTGGTTTAGGTACAGATGGTGCGGCCTCTAATAATAATTTGGATATGTTTGAGGAGATGAAGAATTGTAGCATTGCTAATAAATTTTTCCAAAGAGATCCTACGTTCATTCCCGCCCAAAAAGCATTGGATTTAGCTACTATCGAGGCTGCAAAAGTATTTGGAATTGGGGATAAAATAGGAAGTATAGAAGAAGATAAAAATGCGGATTTGATTCTTGTAGATTCCAGAAAACCTCACCTTCAGCCTATTCATGGTAAAAGTACTGTCATTTCTAACCTTGTTTATTCTTGTCAGGGATTGGATGTCGATAGTATGGCTGTTAATGGGAAAATATTAATGAAAAATAGGGAAGTTCTTGGTATAGATGATGAAGAAGTATTTGGGAATACTGAAAAAATAATGAAGAATTTTATTTCTGTTTAAACACTTAACCCTAAAATTCTATTTTTAATCATGATAATATGTGTTGGAACAGTTGCTTTGGATACAACCAGGACTCCTTTCAAAACAGCTAAACGTGTACTTGGTGGAGCAGCAGTTTATACAGGTTTATCATCAAGTTTTTTCTCGAAGACAGGTATAGTTGGAATAGTCGGTAAGGATTTTCCTCAGGACTATCATAAAATTCTCAAAGAAAAATTAGATTTATCTGGTCTAAAAATAGATAAAAAGGGAAAGACCTTCTTCTATGACTCAAGTTTTGATTATGGGTTCACAAGGAGAGAAGAAAATAAAACAGAGTTAAATGTAATAGAGAATTTTAATCCTGAGTTACCTGATGAGTATAAAAACGCAGATTATGTCTATCTTGCTAACAATGATCCTGAACAAAATCTAAAAGCATTGGAACAGGTGGAAAATCCGAGATTGACTGTATGCGATACAATTGAATATTGGATAATTAACAAAAAAAGACAAGTCAAGAAGATGATGTCTTCTGTGGATGTAGTTGTGTTAAATGACGATGAGATAAGAATGATGACCAAAGAACCCAATCTGATTAAGGCTGCTAAAAAAATTCTTTCATGGGGCTGTGGTTATGTTATTGTGAAAAAAGGAGAACACGGCTCAATTCTAGTAACCGATGAAATTATTTTCCCTACACCCGCTTATCCAATGGAAGATATAGTTGACCCTACTGGCGCGGGTGATTCATTTGCTGGAGGATTTCTTGGGCATATATCAAGAAAAGGAAAATTGGATGAAAAAACACTTAAGGAATCAGTCGTCTATGGTAATGTTATGGGTTCTTTTGCAGTTGAAGATTTCAGTGTGGATAAATTCTTAACTTTGAAAATGGAAGACATTGAGGAAAGATATCATAAGTTCAGAGAATTAGTTAAATTTTAATTTAAGAATTAAGCTACTATACTTAGTGGAAATCCACTTCTAATCTTTCTTCAATAGTCCTATCTGGGTCTAAACAATCTAATCTCGCTAAAATAATTCCTTCATTATCAGGTTTAAAGGAAATGGTCGAAAGTCCGTCTATAGATTCTGATAATTCTGTATCTAGAGGACTTCCTTGCAAGTTTTTCACAGTGAAGGTTCCTTGTTCACAACCACCTATATCACATTCAAATCTTTCATTGTATGGGAAATCCCCCAGTATGTATTCGCATGACATCATTCTTATATTTACTATTTTTCTTGCGATTTCAGCTCCATTCTCCCCTAAAGATATAGATCTAATATTAATTTCTCCTTCTACTTCAGTTGGGATTATAATTTCGGGATCATCCAATGGAATTTTTTCAATTATAGTTTTTGGTATTGGTTCTCCTGTTGTTATTGTGAATGATTCGTCGGAAAGTTGAAAACTACAAGCGACTGGAGACCCTATAACGTTTGTATCAAGAGTTGATATTGGGGCTGGCTCTCCTGTGTTCACAACTGCGATATTTCTCCACTCGTTGAAAAAAACCTCTTTTTTCTTAACTATTTTAGGTCCAAACCATGGATCCTCGGTAATTATATAACCACTATAGGCATCACTTTTTCCAGAGACAACTGAGACATGCCGTGGGACTTCCATACCAATAATAACAGGATCTTCCTCTAAAATTCTCTCTAATTCATTGAGTTCAATATATCCCCTAAATTCGAATTTTTTACCACTCTCTTCAGTCATTTTTTGAGCTATTAGCCTATAATCAGAGCCCTCACATGGATCATAGAGTACATCATCTAATTCTATAGGATCTTTATATATCCCATACCAAGAGAGTGCTATGGATGTTGCAGTAGGTCCGCAATAATTGACGCAATCATCCTCTGTAGCACTGCAGTCATTACCGTAACTTTTTTCACATTGATTTCGGTAAATTACATTATGAGTTATGGTATTAGGTGGGCAAGGTGCGGGACAACAATCATCTTCACAAGGAATGAAATCTGGATTCCATTTTAGAACCTCATTATTCATATCACTACAATAGTTACAAAAATATGAAGGTTCTATAGGTAAGCAGCAGCACTCATTTGTTCCAGTACAACTATTGCTTTTTTCACAATAGCGATTTTCCTCGCTATAACAAAGGTTTTTAAGTACGCAATAGCCTCCAATATCTTGACAATGATTGGATTGTAAGGTTGTTGTGGTTGTTGGTACAGTTTCAGGTGGTGATGTGGGGCTTGTTGTCCCTCCTGGAGTATTTGTAGTAGTTGCAGTCGTTGTAGTTGTAGGGACTGCTGAGCATTCGAGCATGCTGTCCCATACCCAATTACCTCTAATGTCACTGCACTCTCCATCTAGGGACCTGTATCTATTCCCTATTTTACATCTATTGCTATCTGTGCACCACCCACAAGAAGGGTTATTCCCCCACCCACCCTGTAAACAATATTCACAGGAAGAGGTTCTAAATCTGCAGTCATATATGTCTAAAACACAGTCAATGTAAATAGGATCATTATTGTCATTGCTCCCCTCTATACAATAATCTCCTGTACAGCAGTTACATTTATCAACTGATTCCCAATATGAGGAAATACATACAAAACAAGATTCCCCGTTAAATTTATCTCTCTTGTAATCACCAGGGACCGGGCAAGGTAAAGCTGCTAAGACAATACTTGAAGTGATCAGGCTTAGAGTTAAAATAAATACTATCTTTCTCATATACTCAAAATTAATTTATCTTTTGGAATTTAATTATTTTAAGATTAGTCTCATAGGAGGTAGATAATTTGGATTATAAAGTTAAAGATATTAAATTGGCTAAACAGGGTAAACTCAAGATAGAATGGGCAGAAGACCACATGCCTGTTTTAATGAAAATAAGAGAAGAATTTAAGAAAAAGAAACCTTTTAAAGGGTTAAATATAGGTTGTTGCCTCCATGTTACAAAAGAGACCGCGGTTCTGGTCAAAATTCTAAAGGCTGGCGGGGCAAAAGTAGGCCTTTGCCAGTCTAACCCATTATCTACTCAGGATGATGTTGCTGCAGCTCTTGCTGAAGAAGGGATTCATATTTACGCTTGGAGAGGATGTAATAATAAGGAATACTATTGGTGTCTTAATAAAGTTCTGGATCTTAAACCAACTATCACTGTAGACGATGGTGCAGACCTTATCTCAACTATCCACAGCGGCCGACAAGAGCTGATAGACGACGTCTATGCGGGACAGGAAGAAACTACGACGGGTGTAATAAGACTTAGAGCTATGGAGAAGGATGGTGCGCTGAAGTACCCGATTATTGCGGTAAATGATACACCCACAAAACACTTGTTTGACAATTATTACGGAACTGGACAAAGTACAATAGACGGAATACTTAGATCAACCAATATTATGTTTGCAGGTAAAACCTTTGTCATGGCGGGTTATGGGGATTGTGGAGGTGGAATAGCGGAAAGAGCCAAAGGAATGGGTGCGAACGTTATAGTAACAGAAGTAAGTCCTGTAAGGGCGTTGAAAGCAGCCATGGACGGCTATAGAGTGATGACTATGGAAGAGGCCGCGAAATTGGGTGATATTTTTGTCACATCCACAGGAGACAGAGATATAATTACCAAGAAACATTTCAAATTAATGAAGAATGGTGCTATAGTAGCTAATTCTGGTCATTTTAACGTTGAGGTAGATGTTAAGGGACTTGAAGAACTAGCAAAATATAAAAAAGAGATTAGAAATAATACAGTTGAATATACTTTAAAAAACGGCAAGAAAATATACCTCTTATCAGAAGGAAGATTAGTTAATCTTGCTGGGGCCGAGGGTCACCCTTGTAATGTGATGGATATGTCCTTTGCTAACCATGCTCTATCAGCGGATTATGTTGTTAAAAACCATAAAAAATTAGAAAACAAGGTTTATGTTGTACCTGAGGAGATTGATAAGAGAATTGCTCGTTTAAAGTTGGGAACAATGGGTATTGAAATTGACAAATTGACTAAAAAACAGGAGAAATATCTCAATTCCTGGCAGGAAGGGACTTGAAAACAAAAGATTTAAATGCATTCATACCACATTTAATAACTGATATTCATGCAGATGGCGCGAATTAAGCTCTCAGGGAAAGACCCACAAAGATTGGAAGAGATTTGCGAAGAGATAACTGGAGTTGCCAAGAAGTTAGGTGTAAATTGGAAAGGCCCAATACCTTTACCTACCAAAAAACTCAAGGTAACGACTATGAAAACACCATGTGGGGATGGTACAGGCCACGGAAATACTACTTTTGATAGATGGGAGATGAGAATCCATAAAAGAATAATTGACATGCAAGCTGATGATCGTGCATTAAGACAAGTTCTAAGAGTCCAAGTTCCTCAAGGAGTTCACATTCAGATCAAGCTTAAAGGCTAGTGTTCTTTCCATTTCTTGTATAACCAACCATATTCTTTGTTCCCTTTGATTTTCTTGTAAGCCTTATAACCAATTATACCGACTATTACGATTATTCCAAGTATAATTAATAATCTTATCAATCTCTTCTTATTTTCTTCCAATTTATTTTCTGTTTCTTCCACTTGTTTTCTAAGGTCTTCAACCTCCTTTTCAACCTCCGTATACATTTCATATGAAGTTTCTAATTGTTCGTTATTGTACAAATCTTGGGTGTTCATTATCTTTGTTCTCAATCTTTCAATTTCTTGTTCGAAGGTTTCCACATCAGTTTTTTCTTTTAGATACTCGACCCTTTTCTCAATTTCTATTAATCTTGGGTAGAAAGTTTCAACCTCGGTTGCTATATCTGAGTATAATTTCAATTTTATTGATGGTGGAGGAGAATGGAGCCCGTTTTCTGTGCGAATGTTGATAGATCCATCTATTTGTTTAAAGGTCTGGGTTAAAGGTCTATCCACGACTATTACAGCCCTTAAAGGGACCTCCCCATTTGGTATTATAAATTTCGGGCGGTTTGATATCTCTACCCAACCTTCAATCTCCGGACTCATTGATATCGATTCAATCCCCAAATTCCCCTTCCCTGTATTTTCAAGTAAGAACTCAACTTCTTTTGCCTCATTTATTGTTAGGCTTTCCTCAAAAGATAAAGGGGTGATTTCCAAATTACCTAGATAATCCAATTGAATGTTAATGGGAAATATGTTAAATCCATTCTCTGAACTAAAATTAATGTACCCAGTGTAAGTTCTTTCTTGATAACCAAGTACAGAAATACCAAAATTAAATTCTGTTGAATTTCCAGGGCCAATTGTAAACGGAGTTTGGTTAAAGTTAATCCAGTTACTTATTTCCCCATCTTTTATCGGGTTTATGTTGCTAACTCCTTCATTTCCTATATTTGTTATCATAATTGATTCTGTGAAGTTGATTCGTTCATTGAATTTTTTTGTGATATTTCTGGGTATAAATTTCAACTTCGGACTTAATTTAAAATAAAAGTTCTTTACCCCTATTTGTTTCTTATCAGGTTCATATTCTGCTTCTACCATAACAAAATAATTTCCACTTTCTGTTACATCATAAGAGAGGCTTATGGAGTCCGTATCATTAAATTGATAAATTTCTTGTAAGCCTGATGGTTTGCTTATAATTAGTTTTGCACTCGAGACTTCTAAATTTCTACCGTACTTGTCTTTAAAATCTGATGTTATTAGAATAGGTTCGGTGTTGTTATCAACTTCTAAATCTAATATCATTTTTTTTACATTGATTTTCTTCATTCTGTTTAAGCCTTCTATATTTGTAGAGATTATATATTCTCCAGGTGGATCCTCATCCTGAAGTAAGTATAAAGATCTCCATTCATTCTCAGAGCCGATAAATAAAAGATCATATACTTCACCAGTTGGATAGATTATCTTCCCATCAACATCTTTTATTTCCACATGTGATTCTGTTTTGATTTCAATTCTTTCGTCTAAGAAATAAGTATCTTTATCTGTAGAGAGCTCATAGCCCATATTCTCATCATTACTTGCCCAGTTTAAGGCCTGATCAAATATCTCCCAATTAAGACAGTCATAGCATCGGGTTATTTTTGATGTAGTTATTCCGAATGAGACTGTATTATGATTTATACCCTGCCATAAGGTTATTAGAGGATAATTCCCTGAGGATAAAGGACCATAACCATCAGGATCTCCAGTTACTTCTGCTAAGACAATACCTTCTTTTGGATAAACTACTGGATATATTTTTTTATTTTCTTTTAAGTTGTATGATGTCTCACTATAACCTTCTGTTATTGGATGAGAAGAAGTTATGTCTATAGAATTGCTTGCAATTTCCGTATTTCGGAAGCTTTCTGCGAAATTGAAATATTCGGTATACAGGCAGCTAGAGACACTACTATTCTCATCACCTTTAAAAATAACAGAATTGCCTGCAAATACCAAGCCTACTGATTCGTTTAATGCAGGGGATAAATTTTTACAGAAACTATCCCTGGTTTCATTTAGTGCCTCATCATTTAAGTTAATGAGAAATATCAGATCTGATACCTGTGAATAGGCTTTCCATTTGGGATCATTTTTTGTAACCAAAGTATCTTCAAGTATGTATACATCGTAATATTCTTCTATCCTTTGGTAATAGTCCAATGTTTGTTCATCCATGCTCCTTGTAGAATACTTTGAAATAAAAACAGCTGTTTTAGTATTCGGAACCCCGCCAGCTTGATTTAGGGGTATCAATATTAAAAGAATAAGACTTAAGATTAGAATTCTTCTCATAATAACAAATTAGGAATACTGGGTAAAAAAGATTGATTATATTTCCTGTACTTTTTGAACTAGTCTGGATATTCTAACAGGATCAAGTGATATAAGTCTTGTTACCAAAGGCCCGGAAAGCTGAGGTGTTATATCTATTTCATCTCCATGGAATACTCTTTGGGCAATTGTTCTTTGGATAGGTTGTCCTGTTATTATTACTAATCCTCTTCCATCCTCAATATCTTGACCATAAAAACTTAATTGAAAAGTTTCACCTATCTGAGGTATATCAATAGAAGAGCTAGTACTGGTACCAGGGCAGGGATTTTCACATCCTTCTCCCACACTTTCATCATGGTAATCTTTGGTAGTGTCACATAGGTTGTTGTTTCCCGTGAAAGACCCAACACCAGAGTCAATGTCTAATGTATTTTGGCAAATTTCATTATCCTCTATTATAGTGAAAAGCCCGTAATTCAGTAATCCAAATTCTGAATCCCGTAAGATGTTATCTTTAATAATATTATTTGTAGTACTAACATCAAATTTATCTAAGAATATAGCCCTATGATCAATATGTGACACTGAATTATTTTCTATTAAGTTATGTTTTGACACACAATCTATTTTTATCCCATCGAACTCAAAGTTTTCTATATGACAATTTCTTATAATATTACCATATGAAAATACATTAATAGCAACTTCGCCTCCATTACTTCCTTCTATTTTTCTATTAAGACAATCTAAAACAACATTATCAGCATTTATTATAATACAGTCTCCAGAACTCGCGATGATATTATTTGCCAAAATATAATTACCTGACTCATTTATTTCCCGACAAGAGGTTATCTCAATTACATCTTCAGGGGGTGGCAAATTCCCTTCACATTCCTCTGGTGTCAAAGTTTTGTCCACCTTATAAACATAATCTTCTGTACCT
>WJKS01000043.1 GCA_014728985.1 Candidatus Aenigmatarchaeota archaeon | reverse complement strand
GTTCTTCTCTGCCCTGAATCAGTTAAAATGTGATACAAATAGGGAGATAAAAGTAGAGTACTCAAAGCAGTTAAAACAACTGCTGATGAAAACAGATCAACAATCCCAGGAAGTAGGCTACAAGGCATTAGAAGAAGCTATTAATCTAAAACTGTTTCCACAGGATATCCTGAGGCCAATGACCAAAGAAATAATAGATTGGCTAAATACATTACCCAATATTGACAAAAACCTTCAATTTTCACTTAAGAGTTGTTGTTACGGCTGGAAAACCCTCGCAATGACACATAAAGACACTCTCGTACATATCATCATGGGCAAGCTAATGGACTCCAACGCCGACATGGGGGATATTGATTTAGGCATTGGATTAATAGAGAACATAAAACCCAACTACAGTGACCATGAAAATCATTTTGAGGACATGTTAATTCGAATCAAAGGCGAGAGTAATCCAGATATTCAAAAAAGAATAAGTGAAGGATTATTGGGGTTAAAACCCTCTTCCACCAAGAAGAAGGAAGCAGAATATTGGAAGGGAATAGAGAAATATACTCAATTGGATTAATATTTTATCCTTCAATGCCCCATTGTAATACATGGGACATTCTAAACGGAGTCAATCAGTAGCCAAAGGCTCTGCCTATTTCACCGTAAAAGGGAAGGATGGGCAGCAAAAACAACTAAAGCCAGAAGAGATTGATATCCAACAAAAGATTGTTATGGCGGACAAGGCAATTAGGATTTGCCTTCCAAAACTACCAGACGGTATCAATAAAGCACCTATCTATTATGGAATCAGTTTAGGTGCCCGATTTCTCATTGACACAAACAATCATGGATTGGATGTTGCCTTGAAGAACACAAGTAAAAGAGTTGTTAAAGAAGTTGTTATTTCTGAAATTGTTGAGAGCACTTGGGATACCCTAGAAGAACAGGTTACAGAGAGGGGGGTAGGTCGGCCATTAATGGGGTATGCGGAAGGCGCTTATAAGTCCACCATGACCCGTATCCTAAATGAAGGAGCAGATGCATTATGATAGAACAATCAAAAGAGCAGATGGAAAAGAACATCAAAGAATTCATGAAAAAACACGGACCGGAGGGTTTTCTAAAATTATATCTCACAGAATATCTCTCACAGTTAGTCCTTTCAGAGCTAAGGTCAAAACATAATGACTTGAAGAAGATAGACCAAGACCTCGGCTATATCTATCATTTTGAAGGAAAGAAGATTCATTCTATCAAGGATGATAAGGAGTTTCGGGAAAGAACACAGGGATTATGCAAAGAGAAGGCCAATCTTATTTTGACTAGGCTCAAAGACGATAAAAAATTTACTTATCTTTTTGAGAATGATGCGTCTAAACTAGTTTTAGATAACAAAGAGCTTGAGACCATGTTCATAGCTAAGATGCATGAGATAATAACTGAACTAAGTGAGAGTGATGAAGAGTCCGGCTGAGTTTGCTGTAAAGGTGGCGGGAGTTACTTACCGAGAACTGAAAAAACATACACCTGCCATAATTCAGATTCCCTTAACAGAAACTCAAAAAGAAACTCTTGGAAAAAAAGATAACTATAAAAACGGATGGATAGACTTTGATTGGGATATACTCAGAGATAAGTTCTTTAGAAAAAAGCTGGACCCAGTCGTTGAGGATCTTCTCATAATAGCCCTTTCTGTCTTTTATGTTGATTCCGTGGTAGAACGAGACAGCAAATACCTGAAGAGGAGTAAAGATAGCCGATTTTTTTCAAGAGAAATAAAACTATACGTGCCTGTTTCGGATAAGAAACTGTGGGATAGAGTTAGGATTGAATTAGAAAAGACTATTTCGTTTATGACTTACGATTTATTTGAGTTTGAGTTTTTACAACGAAAGGGGCAAGTAAAGAAGAGGAATATTCTGAAGCAGAGATCTGAACATTCGTTTATTGCACTCTTCTCTGGAGGTTTAGACAGTCTTGCAGGAAGCCAATTCTTATTAGAGAATGAGAAGGGAAAACCGTTGTTTGTGTCAGTCAAACATGGAACATTCGGTGGAGTGATAGAGCATTTAATCGATAAACTCAAAATTGATGCCATTGATGTTAGATATGGTGATAAACCCAAGGATAAAGACCAGATAAAAAAAGAATACAGGAAATTTCATAAACCCTCTGAATGGACACAATTTTCAAGGTCTTTCTTATATCTAACAGTAGGTGTGGCGGTTGCATTACCCTACAGCAATATTAAAGACATTCACATCCCCGAAAACGGTGTCATAGCCCATAATATTGGCCTCGGAGAGGCTCGAAGAGGAACCCGGACAGCAAACCCCCGATTCCTTAGATATTTCGAGGATTTAATAAACAGTGTTTTTCCGGAAGCAAAAATCCAGATAAAAGACAATTTCATATACGAGACTAAGGGAGACGTTGTAGATCACCTAATCCAGAAAAAAGAAGTTATTAAAGAATCGATATCCTGTGCAAGATATGCCAGATATACTGATGAAAATAGTTATCAGTGCGGGATGTGCATTCCCTGCATCTATAGGATAATCGCTCTAACAAGCAAGAATCTTTATCCTACATTTGACCGGAAAATTTCAAGTCATGGGATGAACATTTTCTTAGCAAACTTGTTGAAACCCGACCTCAATTCCGAATTAACAAAAGGTAATGTTAAAAAAATCATAAAGTTCACGAAAGACGATTATCCAGTTGGTGTAATCAATGTTCTTGATGTTATTAATTTTGCCGCTACGCTCAAGACACTCGAAAAGAAAGATGTTGTTCGTAAATATCCCTCCCTTATAGATGAACAACTTTACTTAATGTACCAGAGATTTGCTGAAGAAGTCGAATCAACTGTCAATTTCTTTGGAGATGAGAATCCGTCTTTGAAAAGTGTTTGGAGAGAATATACTAAGCACTAGAACTTCCAGCCTTCTGATCCGAAATACCGAGGATGTCAATTCAGAGCCAGCAATATCTATCTTTTTCCATTATCGACAAGTCGTTTCCCGTCAATATCCCTTTTATGGAGGGTTATAAGTGTACTTGTGGGGCTGATAAGCCTAGTCGTATTGACAGTAACAGGCAGGTTTTTGTTAAAAGAGAGTTGCGGGATTATTTTGTCGATTTGCTTTTGAAAACGGGTTATAGGGAGGTTAGGGATCCTGCGTTCTCTCAGGGTAGGGGGATAGCCTATCTTGTGAAGAATACGACTGGCGAGTCTAATCGCCATTTTATCCTATGGCACCTGATATACGAGGAGATTAAACGATATACTGATGACGTGAAATACCATCTTACACGTGGCCCGGATGTGGAATTTACCTCACTTGACGGCCGCAGGATTGCAGTTGAGGTTGAGGCCACTAAAAAATCAGATAAACAGATGCAAAGGAAACTTAAAGTATTGAAAAAGTATGATGAATTCTTTATAGTCGTCACCAAAAGCCAAGACAGGGAACACTATGAAGAATACGGTACTACATACACGAGGACTATAATTCCAAAACTAATCGCCGATTATTTCAAGCCTGAACCAAGCCCTGAACCCAAAACAAAAGCCCAATCATCCTCTGAATCTAAAACAAGGCCACACACAAATAGTTCCTATTTGTATCAACAACCCATAATCCCCCTAGAACCAACAAAGCCCAGAAAAAAAGGATACATCCTATAATATGTACTTATACATCTTTAGGCCAGCTATACCCCCTGTTGTCTTTTTGAATTTATATCTCTGGGTAGTCTTCGATTGTAGCTGGTTCTTGGAACTCTGGTCTATTCCAGAAATCTCGTATTATCATATTAATTTTACCTCTAAGATATGTTCTTGTTTCTTCAAGTTCTCGTGCTATTTTTTCATTATAATCTAAAATGTTGGGTGGTTTTGGGATGTTCTTTCTAAATTGTGTGGGGTAACGCGCATATTCAAAACAGTTAAATGTTTTCAGAGTGTTCGCGATGTATGGTTTCTTAATTTCTGG
>WJKS01000042.1 GCA_014728985.1 Candidatus Aenigmatarchaeota archaeon | reverse complement strand
CTGGTGTCCTTTTCAGACAATTCAATGACTTTATTTGCAAGTTCCTCGTATCCTTCATCAATAAGAAAACCACCCATTTTGGAAACAGAATCCCTGATTCCCGGAACATCATAACCAATAGTTGGAGTACCATTCAACGCTGCCTCAACAACAACTATACCCCACCCTTCCCTAACAGATGTAAAGAGATGATAATGAGAACGCTGGATTAATTCCATTTTCTTTTTTTCATCAACAAACCCAAAAAACTCAACGTTTTTCTCCAGTCCTAGTTCTTTAACAAGTCCCTCCAAATCAACTTTTCCAGGACCATCACTCAGTATCCACAATTTTGATTTAGGTATATTCTTATTAATTATTTCAAAGGCCTTTATTACATGATCTATTCTTTTAGGGTTAACTAATCTTGAAAATGAAATTAATGTCAAATTTTCCTCTTTCTTTAGATTTTTACCTGAGGGTTTAAAGTCTATTCCGGGGTTCACTATTTCTATATTTTGAAAACCTAAATCTTCCAAATCTTTCTTGGAACTCTCGGATATCGTAACAACTTTCTCCTTCTTATAAACCCTTAAATACAAAGGCTCAATCAGATAACCGAATATATTAAAAGGGAATACAAATGATTTAAGCCAGAATTCTTTTGACATCTGATAAAAAATTGTTAACCTAGGTTCCTTTACAAAAAAAGGAGTAAAGAATGGGACTGTATTGATACTATCGATCACTAAATCATATTTTCCTTTAAACTCCTTTTGATACATCTTCAAAGCTTCAAGGTAAACAGTGTACTTTCCACCCTTCCTAACAACTTTGACCCCATCTATAATTTCCTTATTTTTGCATCCCTTAAATTCAGGAGTGAATAAAGTTACTTTATTACCAATGGCTAATCTTTTAGCCAACTCATGAATATATCTCTCAGCCCCACCAGCAGCCGGATTCTTAATATCTCTCCAATTAAAAATCAAAATTTTAATTCAATTCACCCTATCATAATAATTCAAAATCTTATCCCTGTAAAATATTGCACAGGTATCAATAAACATATTCTTAATACAGCCCAAAACTCTTCTATCAATAACACTGTCAAAATGTGCAAAGTTCAGATCAACAGGTGCTTCGGTTATCTTATAACCTAAATTATGCGCATTCACCAGTAACTCCAAATCAAACGCCCATCTCTTAACCAAAACCCTAGGAAAGACTTCTTCTAAAACTTCCCTTTTAAAAAGTTTTGAACCAACCTGAGTATCTGTTACATTCAAATCAAAAAAAATCTTCACAAGCATTTGATAACCTTTACTCAAAAGTTTTCTTTTAAAAGGATAAATTAGATTAGATTTCGGGTGTCTTTTTGAGCCTATGACAATGTCAGAATTATTCTCCTCCATATATCTCAGAAAAACCTTAAGTTTATCAGGATTCAGGTCTGTATCAGCGTCCTGAAAATAAATCAAATTCCCATCTGAGAATTTGAACCCATACTTCAATGCGTTGCCTTTACCCTCGTTAATATCATAATGAACGAGCCTAATGTCATTATTAATCTCTTTTGCCCTCCTCATCTCATCCAAAGTGTGATCCATAGAACCATCGTTCACAACTATAATCTCATGGTCCAAGTTAAGGTCATTTAGAACTCCTTTCATCTTCTTAATTGATTCGAACACAGTTTTCTCTTTATTATAAGCGGGCATAAGTACAGAAACTTTCATAAAATCTGTAAGAGTTTATTGGTTTCTAAAGTCAAAAACTTTGTGTAAATATCGTAACCACTCAGGAATGGTCAAGAAAATTTTTGGGAAATGTTTATAAATTTTAACTACAAATAAAGTTATTGTTTAAATACACAATAAATGATGGAAATGACAAAAAAAGCAGTTTTGATAAAATTCTCAATAGAATCAAAGAATTTTGACAGCAACACAGAGAGGAACAAATTCTTCAGGGAACTATATGGATGGAAACAGATAGTAACAAAAGAGGAAAAGAAATACACATATGAAAGAAAGGGATTAATTGATGAAGTACCTTGTACAAAAATAGATAAATCAATGCTACTAATACAAAAAGAATATGTTAATGAAATACTAAATTTTTTACAAGAATGGGAAGAAAAGGTTAACTGGCATTTGTTCAATGTTTTGCTCGATAAAGAACAGGAAAAATTGTTGGAGGAGTTATAAATGGCTAAGGAAAAAGATGATAAAGGTATTACACTCAAAGTTGGAGAATTAACTCAAAGAGAGGAATTTGGTAGAGGAATCGTCAGGATGGATTCTTCTAGCATGCAAAAGATCGGTGTTAAAGAAGGTAGCGTCGTTGAAATCCAAGGTTCAAGAAAGTCTGGAGCGATTGCGGTAAGAGCTTATCCTTCTGATGCCGGGTTAAAGATAATAAGAATGGATGGATTGATGAGAAGAAATGTGGGTTCAGGTGTAGGTGACAATGTAAAGGTTAAGAGAGCCGATGTAAAAGAAGCGAAGAAAGTTACCTTAGCGCCCGCGCAAAAAGGAGTTGTGGTTCAGATTAGTCCCTCGTTAATTAAACAAAATATTTATTACAGGCCTTTAAGTAAAGGAGATATAATCATACCAAGTCCTGTGGTTAAGAAAAAGAGAAGAAATGATCTCGGAGATGATATGTTCAGAGACTTCTTCGGATTTGGACTTGAAGACTTTTTCTATATGCCGACCGGAGAAACCAGATTCATTGTTACTAGTACGGATCCTGGAGAAATAGTCAGGATCACTGATATGACAAAATTAGAAATACTGCCTAGATTACCAAAAGACTTTGATCTTGAAAAAAGAGCTGTACCCGCTGTTACTTATGAAGATGTTGGAGGAATTCATCAGGCTATTCAAAAAATCCGAGAGATGATCGAATTACCTTTAAGACACCCTGAATTGTTTGACAGACTAGGCATAGAAGCACCAAAAGGTGTTCTTTTATACGGTCCACCAGGAACAGGTAAGACGTTACTGGCAAGAGCAGTCGCTAATGAGTCAGGTGCTAACTTCTATTCGGTAAGTGGTCCCGAGATTTTCAGTAAATGGTATGGGCAAACAGAAAAGAATCTCAGGAAAATATTTGATGATGCAGAAAAGAATTCACCGGCAATTATTTTTATAGATGAAATAGACGCAATGGCTCCAAAGAGGGAAGAAGTTACAGGTGAGGTCGAAAGAAGGACGGTTTCACAATTGTTAACCTTAATGGACGGGCTAAAACAGAGAGGAAAAGTAATAGTTATTGCCGCAACAAACAGGAAGAATGCTTTGGACCCTGCGTTAAGAAGACCTGGAAGGTTTGACAGGGAAATAGAAATAGGTGTACCAGACAAAAAGGGTAGGAAAGAGGTTCTTCAGATTCATAGTAGACACATGCCGTTGGAAAAAGATGTTAACATGGATAAATTGGCGGATATTACCTATGGATATGTGGGTGCAGACCTAGAATCACTTGCAAAAGAGGCAGCAATGCATGCGTTAAGAAGATTGTTACCTGAGATCAAATGGAAAGAAGAGGGTGAATTACCAGAAGATGTGCTTGAAAAATTATCAGTCACACAAGAAGATTTTGAATATGCTTTAAAAATAGTTGAACCATCTGCTATGAGAGAAGTCATGATAGAAGTACCGACTGTTAAATGGAAGGATGTAGGTGGATTAGCTGATGTTAAACAAGAACTAAAAGAAGCGGTGGAGTGGCCTTTGAAAAACCCTGAAAGTTTTGAGAGAATGGGAATAACACCACCAAAAGGTATTCTCTTGTACGGGCCGCCCGGATGCGGAAAGACCATGCTCGCCAAAGCAGTAGCGAACGAATCCAACTCGAATTTTATATCGGTAAAAGGACCGGAGCTTTTCTCAAAATGGGTTGGCGAAAGTGAAAAGAGGGTCAGAGAATTATTCAGAAGGGCTAAACAGGTCAGTCCATCAATAATATTCTTTGACGAAATAGACGCGTTAGTTCCTAAAAGAGGGTCAAGTAGGGGAGAAAACGTAAGTGAAAAAGTTGTCTCTCAGATGCTAACTGAATTATCCGGATTAGAGGATTTACATGATGTAGTAGTTGTAGCAGCGACTAACAGACCAGATATACTTGATACAGCATTATTAAGACCCGGTAGATTTGACAGAAAAATATTAGTACCACAACCAGATGAGGAAGCCAGATTAAAGATACTCGAAATAAAGACAAAGAAAGTGCCTATCCAGAAAGACGTCAAACTTAAGAATATAGCCAAAGAAACTGAGGGTTATTCCGGCGCAGACCTGGAGGTACTTGTAAGGGAGGCAGCAATGCATGCGTTAAGAAAGGACAATAAATCGGATAAGGTGACCAAGAAGGACTTTGAACATGCTATAGAAAATATAAAACCAAGCTTAAACAAGGATATAATCAAGTTCTACCAGCAGTTCGATGAAAGATCAAGCAAAAAGTTTACTGAACTTGATGATATGGAAGAACTTAAATATGTGGGATAAATAATAAATAAAAGAATGGAGGTAAATTAATACTGAATTCTAAAACTTGAACTGACTTTTAAGTCGTTCTTAAAGTATTTTACGGAGGTAGAAATAATGGCAAATTTTGAAAATTCACGGTTTGGTGGCGG
>WJKS01000041.1 GCA_014728985.1 Candidatus Aenigmatarchaeota archaeon | reverse complement strand
CAGATCCAACTAATTTATACCAAAAGTTCTAATTTATACTAAAACTAAATGAGATAATTAAATTTTACTTTTAACAAAATTGGATTCTCAGGGAAAAAATTCTCAAAGGGTAATATACCCAGAGACTTTATTAATTATCTCTCCTTAACCAGCGTCGTGTCAAATATGGAACCGGTTACAATAAGTCTGCTGATATTCACATTAACATTCCTGCTGATTATCACAGAGTTAGTACACAAAACTCTCGCAGCACTAATAGGGTCCTTCCTGATGGTAATATACAACTTCGTAACATACTCAGAAATAGGAAAACTAGTGAATTTTGAGGTAATCGGAGTTATATTCGGGATGATGATACTCGTTGAGGTAATAAAAGAATCTGGTCTGTTTCAATTCCTGGGAATAAAAATGATAAAAATAACAAGAGGGAAACCAAGAAGACTTTTTGTATTCCTAACATTATTTACGGGGATAATATCTGGTCTACTCGGGGGAGCAACCGGAATACTCATTGCCAGTGCATTGACATTCACTGTTTGCAGATCACTTGAATTGGACCCCATACCATTCATAATCTCAGAAGCTATAGTCACAAACATAGGTGCTACAATGCTTCTAACAAGCTCGAGCACAAATATTATCATAGCTGATGCAGCAAAACTGAGTTTTATGGACTTCATACCTGTTACAATCCCTATTTCAATAATACTGCTGGCTGTGACTACAGTCATACTTCTATACATCAATAAAGATAGTTTCAGAAATGGTAAATCCACAATAACAGATGAAATGGACCCATGGTCTGTAGTTAAAGATAAGCCATTCTTCTGGAAATCTACCTTGATATTGTTTTTCACGATTGTATTTTTCATATTTCACGAAAAAGTTGGGGTTACAGTTGATTTTGTTGCTATTTCCTCAGCGATTATAATTCTCCTCGTGAGTGATGCTAATCTGGATGAGGTGTTCAAAGAATTGCATTGGGGGACATTGATATTCTTCAGTTGTCTGTTCATAGTAGTAGGTGGTCTGGAGATTACAGGGGTATTAGATATTTTCTCAAGATCACTGATTCGTCTGACTGAAGGGAACCAGAAATTCCTTATACCACTCAGTATTTGGATCCCTGGTCTTATTTCCGGGTTCACGAATGACGTTACACTAACAGTAACCCTTGTCCCAGTTTTAAGGGATCTTGCAGGTAGTTTTGGTAACAATATTATCTGGTGGGTAGGGATGACGGCTATAAGTCTGGGTGGTAACTTTACACCAATAGGTTCTCGCGCAGGAGCTATAGTATCTTCGATAGCAAAAAAGGAGGGTTATTCAATTCCACTCAGAGAAACACTCAGAACCGGAATTGCTTTAGCACTTACTCATCTTTTATTGGTGACTGGTTATTTCTTGGTCTTGTCTTTTCTTTTTTGATGTGGTTTAACCTTTATCTTCCCGTTGATATTTAGATTCTTAGTGCTTCTCTCGATTATCTTATAAACAGTCTTCCCGGCATCATAGATAAGGAACAAAAAGGAAATATTTATAAGTATACCATGGTAATAATTAATTGGTGATTATATGGAAACTGTACCAGCAAGAGTAACTGGAAGATTAGTTCTAGAAATGGATGAATTAATTAAAGAAGGTTGGTATGCAAATAGATCAGAGTTAATCAGAGATGCTATAAGGGAAATGGTAAAGAGAGTAAAAATACATATGTTAGAGCAGGCTATGAAAGATGATGTAGAATGGGGTTTACATGGGAAAGATTAAGGAAGCAGTATCAAACTCTGGACCATTAATACATTTATCACAAGTAAAGTCATTTGATGCCTTTGAGATAATAGAAAAAATTTATATAACGAATGAAATTTTCAGTGAAGTTTGTTCATCTGAATTACCTGGAAATAAAGAAGTCAGGGAGTCAAAATTAATAGAAGTAAAAGACCTAAAAGATAGGTCAAAAGATATGTCAAAATTAATCTCACAGAAGTACTCTCTAGATCTAGGAGAAGCGACTGCTATATCATTGGCAAAACAGGAAAAAATAAAGCTCTTTTTTACTGATGATTTAGCTGCTAGAATCGTTGCCAAAGAACTTGGTCTTGAAGTGCATGGTACAATTGGTATAATTTTGAGAGCTTTTAGAAGTGGTATTTTTACCAAAGAGCGGGCTCTGAAGATAATAGAAAATTTACATACAAAATCCAGTATTTTTATAACAAAGGATCTGGTAAATTATATAATCAGAGAAATCAATGACTATAGGTAAAATTCAATTTATTAGTTATTTCTTTTTCTTTCCAGATTTAACCTTTATCCTCCCGTTGATATTTAGATTCTTAGTACTTCTTTCAATCATCTTATAAACAGTTTTTCCAGCATCATAGATTAGGAAGAGTATCAATATCATCTCCAAGATATCTATGACATTTTTGGCATAAGGAGTTAGTTTAGTTAAAGTTGGGGTTAAGGCGACACCGATTAAGATAATGATAATTATGTAAACAAAATCGCTCAAAACCCTCCTCATATTCCTTTCTTCTACCTTTTCAAAACCAGGTAAAAATTCCAGAAATTCCTTGTTAACAAAATCTATTAATGGAAAGAATATACTGGAAAGCTTGAAAATTATGAATAAGCTTAATAATGGGAAAAGTCCACTCAGAACATCGTAGGCTGTATAACCAAGTATTATTTCCACCTCACCAAAAAAACCAAGTAAAGGTAGCAAAAACTGATTGGCAAGTATCATAAGTACAAGTAAGACTGAATACTTCCAAAGTTTCGGTAGTTTTTCTTTCACATCTATAGGAAACTCTTTATCACTCATGTTAAATATTATTGGAACCAAAGCAATTTAAAGTTTATTAATCTTTCTACTAATAAATTGTAAAGTGATTGAATGTCAAAAGGAACTCCATCAATGGGTAAGAAGAATAAAAGATCACATGTACTGTGCAGAAGATGCGGTCAAAGAGCATTCCACATCAGGAAAAGAAGATGTTCTTCCTGTGGATACGGTGAAAGTTCTAAAATGAAAAAATTCAGTTGGCAAAGCAGATCCTTAGACGGAAAAAGACTGAAATAGGTAAATCTTAAGTATGTTCTAAGTTAATTTATTTCCAAGAGGTAGGTCATATTAAACCGTACTTACAAACTTCCGGAAGAACTGAAAATTGAATTTAGAAAACCTTATGGTAAATTATATCCTACTACTCCTCAAGATATTAAGGAAGAACTTGAAGATAAACTCAAAGGTAAGAAGATTGTTTGCGTTGGAGATATTATAAGTGCAAACATGATAGGGGCTGGTTTTGAACCTGATATAATTGTGTATGATTTGAGAAGATATAGGAAGGAAGTGGAAAAAAAGACGAGAAAAATACTGGAAAGTTTCAGGGGAGAGATTTTCAAAGTCAGAAACCCACCTAGTACCATAACAAAGGAATTCTGGAATGCCATTAAAGAGAGCTTGGAGTTAGGAAAACCTGCTAAGATAATAGTCGAGGGTGAAGAAGACCTAGCTGTTACACCATTTATTATGGAAGGGGATTATGACACGGTTGTTCTTTATGGATTACTAGATAAAGGTTTTGTTTTCACAGAAATTGATAAAGATTTAAAAGATAAAGTAGGTAAATTATTGGAAAGAATGAAATGAGGGCCTGTAGCTCAGCATGGTAGAGCAGCTGGCTTTTAACCAGTTGGCCGTGGGTTCAAATCCCTCCGGGCCCATTCATTTTTTAATACTAAAAAATTTTTTTTAGTGATTTAAGGTTCTCTTATCTCCCCTGAACT
>WJKS01000040.1 GCA_014728985.1 Candidatus Aenigmatarchaeota archaeon | reverse complement strand
TTATAATCACAAGGAATCATTTAAAGGAAATAGATTTAGAGGAAAATGGTGAGAAAATTAAATTTGATAAAAACAGAGATTTTTCTCCAATTAAAGGTAAACTGAAAGTCGGAGATTATGTTAAATATTTCATTCAGGTGTACAATGATATTAAAAAAATATTATTGGAAAAAAATAGACTTGATAATCTAACTTCTGTTAATAAAATAACTAGTAAATCTCAAAAAATATCCTTGATAGTCTCTATAAGAAAGGTAAATAAAAATAATTTTTTAGTTGAAGATTTAACAGGAGAAGCACATTTATTTTTTGAAGAAGGAGTTAAGGAGGAAATTGAAAATCTAAGGAAGGACGATATAGTTGGATTCAAATGTGAAAGAAAAGAAGGAAAATTATATGTTAAGGAAGTCGTTTACCCCGGAGTATATATAACTAGAGAGATAAGGAAAACCAATCAAAAGATAAAATTGTTTTACTTTTATAAACCGTCTCTTTTAGATGAATGTGGGCAGGAGAAAATCATTCGAATTCTAAAGAAGACCAAGGAAAAATATCCTGTAATAGTTTATGGAGATTGGCATGATGTTGAAATATTAAAAGAGTTTAAAAATATTTTCTTACTGGATTCTAAATCCTACCCCTCTTTCTTCAAAACAGAAGGAGTGAAAATTTTAACTTTACCTGGAGAGGAAGTAATTGAAGACATATTAGACAAAAGATTGATTAAAGGGAATTGTTTATTAGATGTTTTTCCCATAACAGATGTTCCTGATATAATTCTCTCCTCAAATGGGGAGAATGGTTATAGGAATTATAAGGGAACCAGTGTCATTTCAAATAACAATAAAAAAGAGTATTTCATAATAGATTTAAGCTCCAGGGAAGTGGAAAAAAAGATAATCTAGCCGTTTTTTCATAAGATTCCCAATAACATAAAAATCTCAATAACTAAATAATCACTCATGAAAATTAAGTTTCAAATATTGGATTCGGATTATGTTCTGATAAATAATAAACCTATAATTCGATTATTTGGGAGAACTGATAAAGGTAAATCAGTTTGTGTTTTCTATGATGATTTTTCACCTTATTTCTATGTTCTACCCAAGAAAGATAAATTCAAAGAGGCCAAGGATTATATTGAAAAAAATTTTAACCATCATGTCACAAAAATGGAGACAGTTGAAAGACTTTTACCGATAGGTTATCAGGACAAACCAACCAAAATTCTTAAGTTAACCCTAAACAATCCAGGTAATACACCGACCGTGAGGGATAATTTAAGAGAACAATTTTTTGTTCAACAGGTCTTTGAAGCGGATATTTTTTTTAAGTATAGGTTTATGACAGATATGGGTATTTATGGAATGCGTTGGTATGAAGCAGAGGGAAGTTATACAAAAACAAATAGTGTGAAGACTGTAAGGAAGTTCAGGGCAAAAAGTTTCAGAGAAATAGATAGAGATGAGAACATGAAGTTCCGTTACCTAAGTTTTGATATAGAAACTTTTTTCACGGGTGGGGACGAACCCAATCCAGAAAAAGAACCAATAATTCTTATCAGCATGTCTTTTTTCCCTTCTTACAAGAACAGAAATACTCTGGTTTTGGCCGCAAAAAATATCAAAAAATACGAGGACGATATAGTTGGTTTTAATTCTGAAAAGGAGATGCTAGAGGAGTTCATTAAGATAATTGAAAATTTTGATCCAGATTTCATCCTTGGTTATAATACAAATGGTTTTGATATCCCCTATCTAAATACGAGGTTAATACAAAACAGAGTCACAAATAAAATCGGAAGATGTGATCAGAAATCGATAAGGATATCTACTTTTATGGGAAGGACTAAAGTCACAATACCTGGAAGAGTTTCTGTCGATGTTTATAGTTTAGTAAAAGAAGCAGCTAATAAGTTCGGTTTATTCAAGGGACTGAAGAGATATGGTTTGGGTGATGTGTCGAAAAATGTTCTTGGCGAGGATAAAGTAGATGTTGCACATAGTGAGATAAGTGATTATTGGAATGATAATGGGGAGAAATTAGGTAAGCTTCTAGATTATAGTAGAAAGGACGCTGAATTACCTCTTAAGATACTGTTCAAGAAGAATATGTTGGATAAATTTATTGAGATATGTAAAGTATCAGGTATAAATCTTCAGGATTGTTTATATCGGGGTGAGACAGAGAGAATTGATAGTATTTTATTGAGAGAGTTCAATAAGAAAGGTTATATTATACCTAACAGACCGGATAAGAAAGAGATTTCTAGGAGAAAAGCAGAGAGAAGAGGTAGTGGGTTAAAAGGAGCATTCGTTCTGGAACCAGACGTTGGTTTTCATGATAAATGTGTTGCCTATTTAGACTTCAAGTCAATGTATCCCTCTATTGTTATCAGTTACAACATATGTCCTACGACTTATCTTAATGAGAAGAGAGACGATTTGGAATATAAAGAAACAGCTTTTGGGTCTAAATTTGTTGTTCCAGATATCAAAAAGGGAATATTACCTGATATTCTGGATTATCTGTTAGAAACTAGGAGTAAGATTAAAAAACAAATGAAAAGGGCTAAAAATGATAGTAAAAAGAATTATCTTTATGCTAAACAATATGCTTTTAAAACAGTTGCTAACGCGTTTTATGGTTATTCAGGTTATATTCGTGCTAGATTCTATGTGCTGGATATAGCCAGTGGAATCACAAGTACCGGAAGGGATTTGATTAAGAAGACACGGGAGATAGTCCATGGGGAAACGCCTTATAAGGTGATATACGGAGACACCGACTCTGTGATGGTGAAATTGGATACTAAAGATCTGAAAGAGGCCTTTAAGGTAGGAGCTGAAGTATCCGAGCAGATTAATGAGGGAATAAATCACGTGCTTCACATGAAGATCGAAAGTATTTTTAAGACGGTCATACTCCTTGCAAAGAAAAGGTATGCTGCCTGGAACTTCGAGCCTATGGCCGATGGTTGGGATGAGAGTGTTCTGACTAAAGGTATAGAGACGGTTAGAAGAGATTGGTGCGACTTGGTCTCAGAAACATTAAAGAAAGTTCTTGATACAATACTGAAGGAACAGGACGTAAGGAAAGCTGTTAAAATAGTTAAGGAAACAGTGGATGACCTAAAAACAGGTAAAGTTGACATAAACAAATTGGTAATAACTAAAAGTATCTCCAGGTCCCCAGACAGTTACAAAGGTGTTCAGCCACATGTAGAGTTATTAAAGAAAATGATTAAGAGAGACCCATCTTCCGCCCCAGGTGTAGGTGATAGAGTTGGTTATGTTATAGTTAGAGGGGTCCAAATGATATCCAAACGTGCAGAAGACCCTGATTATATCAAAGAACATAATATACCAATAGATTCTGAATATTACATAGAAAGTCAGTTGTTACCTCCATTGGAAAGAGTCTTTGAGGCTTTAAGAGTCAGTAAATCAGAGTTGACGGGTATAGGGAGGCAGTTGGGACTGTTAGAGGCCATGAAGAATGGAAATAAACAGAGAGAGGAATTTTCAGAATCTTTCTCAGAAATTGAGGGGTTCATCTGTAATGGCTGCAATAATGTTTACAGAAGACCTCCCTTAACTGGTAAATGTAATTCCTGTGGAGGAGAGATTGTTTTTAAGAACGGTAGGAAGAAGTCTAGGATGTTCATTTCCAGTTAACGTGAATAATCTCGACATGAAATGAAGGGGTATGAAATGTGTGAATATAACACCTTTATATCGGAAATCTCCAGTGGAAATAAGGGGGTAACATGAATCGAATTTTACTTTCATTTTGAATAACATTCCTTTCACGCATTAAATTGATAATCTTTGGGGCACAAAATTAGTTATGGTTAATTTAGTGCTGTTGATAACTGCGTTTCTATTAGGCTTAGTGTTTCAATCGTTACTTCACGGAGCTTCACGGATGCTCATAGACGCTTTTTTAGGGTTTTTGGGAGGTTTGATATCAGGTGTGACAGGGAATTATATTCCTCTTTCATTTGTCCTGGGATGTTTCGGAAGGATGGTAATAGGCGGTTATATTGTTTGTATTGTTCTTATGGCGGTTTACATCGGATTTGGGTTTTTTGTTGGATATTATATTTTTTAAGAAATCATTTGATTTCTTTCATTATTATCGATGTTCTTGTTTTGTCTACACCTTTGATTAATCTAAGTTTCTTAATTACAAAATCATTAAGTTCATCAGTATCTGACACACTGATCTTCAATAGTATGTCTGTTTCGCCTGTTATTATGGAGACTTTCTCTACCTCAGGGAAATTACTTATTTTTTGTGAAATCTCTTCCTGAAAATTCGGCTCCATTTGCGACGGATAATTAATTGTAACCTGAACATATGCCCCCAGTCCCTTACCTACCTTCCTTTTGTCTATATCTACTTCATATCCCCTGATAACCCCTTCTTTTTCAAGTTTTTTTATTCTGTTATGTACGGTTGTCTGTGGTATATTGAGTCTCCTTGAGATTCTTTTAGTCGTTAAATTACCTTTTTCTTCGAGTAAATTTATGATTTTCATGTCTTTTTTATCCAACATATAGAATATTTTTCCAATTAAACATTTAAATTTAAGTATTTTTTGTAAAAAATACCATTTTCTTGGGATTAAATTTATAAACCAGTAGTTATTATTATTTGGTGTCAATTATGAGGTGTATGAAAAATGAAGAGAAGTGAGTACCGGAACAGGGGAGATATTTCCGAAAGATTATAAGCCAAAACTTAGTTACTTTGAGACCCAAAAAGGAATAAAATTAGTGAGAGAAACATTTGAAAAGGGAATGAGAGAACGATTATCTCTTCAAAAAATAACTGCTCCAATATTTCTGAAAACTGGTACTGGATTACAGGATGATTTGGCTGGTACACAGGTCCCCGTAGGATTCGACCTTAGTTTTACAGAAGCGAGTATTGAGATAGTACAGGCACTGACTAAATGGAAAAGACAGGTCTTAGGAAAACATGAATTTGATGTTGGCACCGGATTGATAGTTGATATGAAAGGCATAAGGAAAGATGAGGAATTATCAGAGATTCATAGTATCTTTGTGGACCAGTGGGATTGGGAAAGAGTTATATCAAGAAAGGATAGAAAGTTAAGTTTTCTAAAAAATGTAGTTAGGAAGATATATTTGTCGATTTTGGATACTGAGAAAGTAATCGAATCTGAGTTTCCGGCGTTAACTCCCAGTTTACCAAAGAGGATAAAATTTATTCACACACAGGATTTGGAGAGAATGTTCCCGGATTCCACACCAAAACAGAGAGAACATTTGATTGCAGAAAAATATGGCGCCGTCTTTTTGGTTGGAATAGGACATCCACTTGAGTCTGGGGAACCACATGATCTCAGAGCTGCTGATTATGATGATTGGTATATCGAAGCTTATGATGGGAAAAGAGGATTGAACGGGGATATAATTGTTTGGGATGGAATAAGAAGGAAATCAATGGAATTAACTTCAATGGGGATAAGAGTAGATTCAGAATCGTTAGTCAGGCAGTTGGAAATAATGGATCTAATGGATAAAAAGGAATTGGAATATCATAGTGGGATCATTGAGGGTAGATTACCATTAACAATAGGTGGAGGATTTGGTCAATCCAGGTTATGCATGTTATTACTGAAGAAAGCACATATAGGAGAAGTACAGTCAAGTGTTTGGCCGAAAGAAGTTGAAAAAGGATTCGAGGAGAGAGGGATACCATTATTATAAGGATAAAATAACGCAAATAGAGAAATTTAGTTAAGTTTGAAACCTTAAATTATTCTTGATAATTATGTACTCTAAAGAAATCAGGGAACTCCTAGAAAAGAAAGGAGTCGAAGTGGGAAATAAAGTTAAGGTTACAAAGAATGAGGAGACTTATGAAGGGATATTAATGCCTCGAATAGAGATGGGTGATCCTAATTCTTTGATAATCAAACTTGAAAATGGTTATAATATTGGATTAGAGTTTGATGATATGGTTAAGATTAAAAAACTGGGTGAAGGACCGAAATTGGGGATTGTTCCTGAGCTAAGGGTTAAAAGAGAGAAAAAACTACCTGACGTTTCAATGATAGCTACTGGCGGAACTATAGGAACTCACGTAGATTATAAAACTGGTGGTGTTTATATGTGTCGTTCACCCGAGCAGATTCTCAGTACTGCGCCAGAAATAGGAACTATAATTGATCTCAAAAATACATTTAGGCCTTTCACACTTGCTAGTGAAGACCTGACCTATAATGAATGGAAAAAAATGGCAAGATTGATCGCAAATGAACTTAACTCTGGTTGCCATGGTGTTATTGTTACACATGGGACAGACATTCTTCATTATTCTGCTGCCGCTATGTCATTTATGTTAAGGAACTTAACGAAACCAGTTGCTTTTGTTGGTGCACAAAGATCTCCTGATAGGGGTAGTTTCGATGGTTCTATGAATCTTATATGTGCTTCACACTTCACAGGATATTCTGATGTAGGCGAGGTATGTCTTGTAATGCATGGGTCTAGCAATGATGATCATTGTCTAGTTCACAGAGGTACACGTGTAAGGAAATTTCATACTTCACGTAGGGATGCATTTCAGTCTGTCAATGAGAAACCCTTAATGAAAGTATGGAAGAATGGCAAAATGGAAAAGGTCGGAGTGAAATACGAAAAATTTGATGATAGAAAAGTTGAAGTTGATGATAAATGGGAACCGAAAGTTGCATTAATTAAAGCAGCTCCGAATTCTGACCCTTCAATAATTAATTGGTATATCGACAAAAAATACAAAGGACTGGTTTTGGAAGGCTTTGGTTTAGGACATGTTCCTACAAGCACATTAAAAAAAGAGGATTCGTGGTTACCTATGATCAAGAAGGCTATTGAGGAAGGAATTAGTGTGGTGATGACGAGTCAGACTATTTTTGGGAGAGTTCATCCCTATGTCTATAGGAATCTTAGAATGGTTAGTGAGTTGGGAACCATCTATGCTGAAGACATGTTGACAGAAGTTACACTCGTGAAATTATCTTGGGTACTTGGCCATACGAAAGAAAAAGAAAAGGTTAAAGAAATGATGTTGACATCTTATGCTCATGAGATAACCCCAAGGACACCTTTGGATTCTACTGTGAAAACCATTGAGTGATAAATTATGAATTATAAAGAAATTGGTTTAAGAGTTGGTCTTGAAATACATCATTCATTAGACACTGATGAAAAACTTTTTTGTAGTTGTCCTACCCTCTTGAAAACGAAGGAAACCCCGGATTTTGTTTTAGAGAGACGTCAGATTCCTGTTGTCGGAGAGACTGGTGAGATAGATGTGGCTGCAATAGAGGAAATGAAAAAAAGAAGAAAAATAATTTATGAGGTTTATGAAGATTGTGATTGTTTGGTGGACACGGATGAGGAACCACCGCATGAAATTAACCAAGAAGCATTAGAAATTGCACTAACTATAGCAGAACTGCTTAATTGTAAGGTCGTTGATGAGATACAAATTATGAGAAAGACGATCGTGGACGGTAGTTTACCTTCAGGTTTTCAGAGGACAATGCTTATAGGCACTGATGGGTGGATAGAAACGGATAAGGGTAAAGTGGAGATAGAAGCAATATCACTCGAAGAAGATTCTGGGAGGTTAATTAATAGAACAAAGAATTCTGCTACTTTCCGTTTAGATAGATTAGGTATCCCTGAGGTTGAAGTGGGGACAGGTAGAGGTATAATTTCACCAGAACACGCGAAGGAAGTAGCTAAGAAGATAGGTAATATAATCCGTTCCACAGGTAAAGCCAAGATTCGACAAGGTTCGGTCCGTCAGGACGTTAATGTTTCGATAAAGGACGGAGATAGAGTGGAAGCAAAATTAGTACCTAGTCTCTCGCTTATCCCTGTGGTAATTGAGAAGGAAATTAAAAGACAGCAAAAATTAATTGGTGAAGGTAAGAAAGTTTCACGTGATGTTCGGAGAGTTTCACCTGATGGCTCAACCGAATTTTTACGGCCCTTGCCTGGTGCTTCAAGGATGTATCCTGAAACCGATGTAATACCAATAAGAACAAAGGAATTACTTGATAACGTGAGGGAGAATTTACCTGAAACATTTTCTGAGAAAATTAAAAAATACCAGAAGATAGGTTTATCAAAGAATTTAGCTAAACAGCTCGTTAATTCAGATTATGTTGAATGGTTCGATAAACTTGTCAATGAAATCGATGTTAATCCCACACTGATCGCCAATATTTTCGCTAATACTTTGTCTTATCTGGAAAGCGAAGGGTTGGATGCTAGTGAATTAACCAGTGAAGATTTCAGGGAATTATTCGATTTGATTTCTTCGGGAGAAGTCATGAAAGAGTCGATAGATGATGTCCTTAGGCTTAAATTAAAGGATAATAAACTTTCTATCAAGGAATGTGTGGATAAATTAGGGATAGAAACTATTTCTGAGGACGAATTAAGGAAAATTGTGAGAGAAGTTATTTCAGCAAATCCGAATGCACCAAAAGGTAAAATCATTGGTTTTGTTATGGCTAAAGTTAGAGGAAAGGCTGATCCTAAGGATGTTATCAGAATCGTTAATGAGGAATTGGATAGCTAAATGATATTAATTCTGAATTCAATAATTTGCAATATGGGTTCAAAAATCTTGGGAATCATTTTGATTTTAACATCTTTTCTGATATACTTGACTCCATTAGGTACTATACCATTTGTTGGAATAATATTGTTCCTCTTTGGCATATACAATATATTTAACAAAAAAACAACAGGTGTAGTCATGATAGTCCTTGGGACATTGAAGATTTTGAGTTACTTCGGAATGTCTGTACTATCTCTCGGAATAGGGTTTTTCTTATTAGCACCAAGCTTGATATCGGGGATAATATTATTGGTTGTTGGTGTAATATTCGTCGTTAAGTAGGTCAGTAATTCTCATCAATGAACCTATGGATCTCAGTCTTTTTCTTCCTAAGTCTCTCGATTTTTCTTTTAATAATTTCAGATTCCTTTTCAGATTTACCTCTCTTTTCTTTTTTGAGTTCAGAGATCTCATTTTCTATTTCTTTCAGTTCCTTCTTTTTACTTTCCAACTGATCTAATTCACTGTCAAACCTTCCAGAAATCTCTTTTAACCTCTTCTTACTCCACTTTCCCGTCAGAATCACAAAAAGTATTACAAAAATCAATACGATTATCGCAGAACCCAAAGATAAGATGAACCCAGATAATGACATAGTAACTATTTTTATGTTTAACTTATTAAAAATTAGGTAGATTCAAATGGTAGAAAGAGTTGCTTATTTCAAAACCAATAGGGAATTATCAGATTCATTGGGTCAGTACGGGAGATTTGATAGAGATTTCAAATTAGGTGATTTTTACAAGTTCTTTACTGACGGTCAGGGAACTCATGTTTATGATAGGAATGGAAAAGAAGTTGCTGTTTTTGAGTATAGTGTGGAGATAAATGAGGGGAATGTTGTTAGCATGCTAGATATCCTGTTAGCATTCTCATTTGCTAAATTGTATTTTGAGGAGGGCATGAAAGGTATAAGTGGCGTTGGTCTGGTAGATTTTGACGCCCCCGAAGAAGAATTAGGAAAGGTAATATCACCTTATAGGGAATTCATAGAATTAGAAGATGTTAAAGAGTTTAAGGAAAAAAGTGGTCTAGGTTGATTTAGTCAACACCAGCAACTAGACTGGATTTTATTGTTTCTCCTTTTGTTTTCATTTCTACAATTTGTTTTCTCAGATTATCCACGGTATTGAGTAATCTTTTCTCCCGTTCTTTTAATTGTTTTATTCTATTTGGTGATCTTGTATCAGTGAGGTCTTCTCTGACTATTCTTAATTCATCTTCAGCTTCTTTAAGATGTTTTCTTACCCTTTTGATTTCTTTGGATAGATCTTCGACATTTTGTATTTCAGCTTCCCACCCACTCTTCTTTTTCCTTCCGAATAGGTACACACCCACCACGAAAATCACGAAAAATGCTACAGTAGTGAACATACCGGTTAACGTGTAAATCAACGATACCAGCCAGAGTAACGCCCCATAATATAGAAGGGACATCGCAAATAGTATTGACAATAATAGATTGACTCTTTTCAAATGAAATATCTGGAGATTGGTTAATAAACCAAAAGTTACTGCAAATACTCCCCAGAAAGGTATGAATACAAAAAAGAAAACATTTCTTAAACTATCGTATGGCCACACAGGGCTACCTGCCATTGCATTTCTAATATCCTGTAGAAGACTTCTGGTTGGCCAGGTTATTGCTAGAATTGATGGGATTAATAGTAAAATCAGGATAAATGGAATTAGTTTTTTCATACTGTTAATTTGTGTTTTGGAGTATTTAATTTTTGGTTAAGTTGTTGATAAATCTGGTAACATTCTCGGTGATCTGTAAGGATTGGGTCTAGGTATAGTTTCAGTTCCTCTTGACTTATCAGCCTCATGTAGTCCCTGTGCTATCAGATTATATGGAATCATGTTCCCAAGTTGGGCTATAGTATAAAGTATAGCACCACCCCATTTACCCATTTTACCCCCAAGGGTGCCATCTTTTGGACGCCCTGTTCTTTGATCTATTGGTATCATTCCCATTGCCAGTCTTGTCAATAGAGAGGAGACAATTTGTGGGAGAAATATGGTGCCTTCTGCTATTCTATCACCTGCTCCTCTATATACTATTCTATCATGTGCGGCTTCCCTGCCAAGGTAACCTAATAAAGTTTCAGCGATTTGACTTCCTGTAATTAGAGATTCAGGTAAAGTACCCCCATTCTCTTTTAAAAGCCACTGCCAAAAACTGATTAACCTTACTGTAGAAGACGGTAATCTTGAAAGATCCGCTAAAGCAGAATATCCTGTTTCAGTTAGAAATCTTTCAGGTTCTGTCCAATCAATATCTTGTCCAGCTACATCAGCATTTATTCCACCAGACCGAACTCCAGAAAATCTATCATAAACTTGCCTTTTATCGGGATCACTAAGAACTTCTCTAGCAGTATTAATTATTTTCATTGCAACACCAGATCCCCCTTTAACATCAGGGTGATTCCTCTTTGCTGCTGTCCGATATGCCTCTCCAATTTCATAATCCTCTGCGCTTCTTTCTAGACCAAGTAATCCATAATAATCTTTAGGATGTGAATCACCTGGTTCTATATGATTTTCTCTTCTAAATCTTTCAACGGCCGCTCTAGCTACTATAGGTTCAGAAAAATATCCAGTTCTTTGTATTATTTTATCAAGCATCTCAACCACCTATTCATAAGCCAATCTTTCAACTTCTGACTTTACAGCATTCTCGATAGCTAGATACAATGCTCCAGTCCAGAATGGAATGTATTCCAGAGCTTGATCAGTAACAGTTGCTGTAGTGTATAAAGTATTCAATAAATCTAAATCAGGGTTCTCTTCATCAGTTTCCCATGGTTTCTTATTTGTGATAGCATTTCTTAGCATATCTATACCAGTACCCGCCATACCGACCCATCTGGTACCGAATCTGTATATTTGTGAAACTGTTTCAATGCGTCTTATATTTCTATTATCCCCATATTCTCGAGCCAAGTCATTGATTGCATTGTACGCAGCGGTTTCATCAGCTGTTAGTAAACCAAATGCATCTGCAATACCATATAAACCACTTATAAGACTTAAAGCCTTGGCGTTTCTGTCGACAGGATTCCATCTTCTTTGGGCTTCTTCATCCCAATCATCAGTTTCTTCTTCTATCCTATCTGCCTTCCTTCTAACTGCTTTGGTCACACTGGATAGGGTACTTCCAGTAATGTTAAGTGTATCAGCACGCAAAGCTTCGTCAAATTTATCCCCTACAAGATCAAGAACATTGATTATAGCCTGTCTTCTAGTCGCATCATCATATCTTCGAAAAGTTCTGTCTTTAGAAAGACGTCTATCTAAAATATCATATAATCTTCTGCGTAAAAATGTTTCTTGTTCTTCGGGAATTGTTCTCACCTAATTGTTTAAAATTGGGAAAAAAAATAAAAAACCTAATTATCCTTCGGTTAAATCAATACCAACCATTCTTTTACCTACTGGATATCTTACTTCGTATTTAGTTCTGAGACCACCTACATCATTTCTGTAAAGAGCGGATACAACTGCACCACCAATTAATAAAGCTGATGCTACTGCTTGTCCATACCTTCTAATTTTTTGTAATGTGGTTTCGTCTTCTGGGTCTTCTGTTGCGGCTTGATACAATCCAGCGGCTCCAACTGCGGCTACAGCTGCTTCTGGACCAACTGCCTTAACTGCCTTAACTGCGGATTCACCTGCTCTTTCTCCGTAATCTCTAATATCCTCTAAAAGTTTTTGTCTCCAGTTAGATTCTTGATTTGAACTTTCTTCACTCATTTATATATCACCTAGTTTTTAACTATCCATAAGTAGTATCACCACTATTTAAGCATTTCTATCCTCCAGTAGTGACATTTCTCACCGTATTCTGTCTATTATAATCAATGATTAGCGCAAAAAAGAGATAAATAAATGCTCGCCTTGAATGATAAGAAAATCTATACCACTAAAAAATAGTAAAAAAACAAAAGTTTATATACTACTTATCACTAATAAAGTCCATATGTCATTTCATGAGTATACGTTAAAGGTAAGAAAATTCAGGTCATTACATCCTGATCGTATAGCACATAGATCTCTTCCTTTTGAGGTCTCTCCTTGGACTCAACTTACTACTCCACACGAATTCTTATCAGATGTTAGGGATCAGGATACTGGAGATACTGTCGGAATTATTGTAAGACCTGATAATTACAGTGACAGGTTTGGTGAAGATCTTTATTACGGTAGCCTTTTGGAAAGAAAACCTGGTGAAGATGATGATCTGTTTGTTGCGGCTGAATGGTGTACTGATTTTGAACAAGAGGTGACAAATAATACAGATGCTGAGGGCAACACTAATACAGATACCAGGAGGCTGATGTGCTTAGCATTCAATCTTTATAATCCCTCGGAAAAGGAAAGGGTCGAGAGAAATCTTCACCAACAAAGACTAGGAATACAACAAAGACCATGGTTCTTACCTTTCAAATTACTCAAATATGCATTGAGGAGATCAGATGAACCCAGAGAAGAATTAGGGCAATTAGGAAGTTATTATAATCTTGATTTCAAGCTCGATGGTGAAGGCCTTGTTTTGGATGAGAATGTAATCCCAGGCAGAGCTAAGAGTTGGGGTAGTAGATACTATGAACTGAAGACAACAAGCGGTGAGACTGTAGCCAGAATCCACAGAAAGGCTGGGACTTTAGGATTGAGCGGCTTACATCTCACAAACGAGTATTCCATACAGATAGATAGGAGACATGATGGTAACAAACCGCTGCTTTACTTGTGTATAGCTCTTGCTGATTATCTTCACATGGAAGATGATATAAGACGGAACTGTTTCTATGAGGGTAAAGATACGGATAGTTTACCAGGACTTTCTAAGTTATTTAGATACGACTAATTTTACTAC
>WJKS01000039.1 GCA_014728985.1 Candidatus Aenigmatarchaeota archaeon | reverse complement strand
CAACCAATTGTTTCAAAATTTATGTAATATCTCCCCTCTATTCCCCTAAGTATTTCCATTAATGTATCTATCCTTTCCTTAGCCAGAAGTAATTTCTTTCTATATTTCAAGCACAAAACCATATGGTATCTTATCTTATAAGCATAGTGAGAAGATTTCTTTAACTCTATCATATAGCATTCTTCGATTTACGAAAATTTATCGCTCATCCCACACCGCAAGCGGTGGGGTATTCAGATAAATAAAATGTACGTATATAAAATTCCTCCTATAGATTCGACTGATTATGAATTAGAATTTGTTTCAGTGAATGAACCAAAAGGAGATACTCCTCCAAGAGTTACTCCTAGGGAATTGATTCCCTATGGAAGAGATTTTGCACTTCTTACATGGAGACATTTACCTGAAATCGGACGTGATGCAAGAAAACCGAGAACATCAGATCTCGCTGGAAAACGATTTGACCGCATTACTAGACAGGACGATGATTCTTGGTTTTTTTACAGTTCTTTTGGTATAGCTAATACAGAGTAATTAATCAAATAATTACCACGATATCTTTTTTTTATTTCAAATCAAATTATATATTATGTTTTCAAAATCCGAAAAAATAGTTCGAAAAACTAAAAAATATTGTATCAAGACCACCTATGCCTACCCTTTAACGATTAAATCAGGTAAAGGATGTTATATTCAAGATCATGTTGGTGAATGGTATTTAGATTTCAATACCAACGTCTCCAGTTGTAATATTGGTTATTTCCACCCGGAAATCCAGGAAATTTTGGGAAAATATTCTAAATTAGGTGCTCATAAGATTGCGGGTCAGGATTTCTATACCGAAGAACAAGCTGATTTGGCAGAAAAGCTTGTTAAAATAACACCAAAAGAGTTAGAAAAGGTCTTTTTGATTAATTCAGGTGCAGAAGCAGTTGAAAATGCGATAAAATTCGCTTTTCGGAAAAAAGGCCCTATACCTGGCGTGGGTTGTTACAGAGGATTTCATGGAAGAACGCTTGGAGCACTGACCTTTACCAATAGTAAAGCAGTTCAGAAAAAGAATTTCCCCGAAATAAGTCACAATTCAATTCAATTCTGTACATCTGATGACGATCCTAATATTGGACAATTTGAAGATTTAATAGACCGGGAAGGTCCTCCAGCATTTGTTCTTGTTGAATGTGTCCAAGGTGAGGGTGGCTATAGGCCAGCTAGTAAAAAATTCATTAAAACAATCAGAAAAGTAAGTAAAAAATATGATTTCCCTTTAATAATTGATGAAATTCAATCTGGATTAGGCAGGACAGGTAAGTTATGGTCATTTGAACATTATGGCGTAAACCCAGATATAATCGCCTCTGCCAAGAGTTTGCAGGTAGGAGCAACAATAACATCAAAGAAGTATGATCCAGATGAAGAAGGTGCAGTTTCATCGACATGGGGAGGTGGCCATAGAATAGATATGGCCGTGGGATTGAAAACTATTGAAATAATTGAAAAAGAAAATCTTGTTGAAAATTCCGCTAAAATGGGGAAATATACGATGAAAAGATTGGATGAAATTAAGGAAAATTACCCTGAGCATATAATTGATGTTCGTGGTCTGGGATTAATGATCGGTGTGGAATTTAAAGATAAGAGAAAAAGAGATTTTGTTGTTAATGAGTGTTTCAAAAACGGTCTTCTAGTCTTAGGTTGTGGTTTTAAAACGATAAGATTTGCCCCACCATTAATAATAACTCCTAAAGAGATTGATAAGGGTTTGGAAATATTTGAAAGTGCGGTTAAGGTGTCCTGATTTTTGTTACTACCGAAAGGTATTTAAGATTTATTCCATTCTTTTCTCATGGATCAAAATGCCACATCTATCTGGAGGTAAGGTAACCGGAAGTCACACCACTGTTATTGACCTTGGGTATGAATTAGCTTCAGAAATAGAGGAATTAGATAGTGTCAGAAAGATTAGTCTGGGCCCAATCGAACCAACGAGTAGGAGAGGCGGGAAAAGATCAGTAAACTTACTCCTGATACTCCTCAGTGTATACGTGTCCAGGTAACACAATCAACGAGTGTACAGACCCTAAGACTCTATACTAATAGACGGCAAGATACTATGTTATATATTGCACGTTGGGTTAGAGATAATGATTATCAGTTGAGATTTGGTAAAGGAAGATAAATTAACATTATTTCCACCCAATCCCATCTACACTTATAGCCTTCCCTTTGACCTGAAATTTAACTGGCAACATTTTCTCAATAACTTTAACATTGGTGACAACATGGTCCGTAGCACCTTCTATCAGAACAGTAGATTTTCCATCAGCTAGCGCCAAAAATGGAAGTATCTGGTCAGCCATGTACTTATCCAAGCAAGCTCCACGTTCAATGGATTTAACTAATTCTTCTGCCGCTTCCCGACCAACTGTTTCTGCTTTTAACCCTCGTTCACCAAGGTAAGATGAACCCAAAACCGAGTTCTCGCAGACAGCATAGCAGGTACAACTTGATCCTTTTGAAAGGGTATTAGTATTTTTGTAAATAATAGAAGACTTAGTCTTGGGAAAATGGTATTGAAGTAATCTGAGGGCGCTTTCGGCCTGTCTTTTTGCAATGCTTTTTGGTAAATCTCCACAAACAGATTCAACATAAATTGATTTAATTTCTCCACGATTTTGACAGTTCCAAGGCCTTAATTTTCGGGCAGGTTTTGATTCAATTTTAATCTTCCCCCCACCTTTAGGATAATAACCATGTTTAATGACCTCTAATTCAAATTTAGCCCCCAATTTATTTATCAGGGGTATAGTAACACTCTTGTAATACTGTACTGTGGGGGACCATTTAACCTCAGTACCACCGGTTATTTCTAATGAAACTGGTTTCTTAGTAAAGATTAGGATTGGAAACAGTGTTTGTAGTAGTAATGTAACACTCCCAGCAGTTCCTATATCAATTTTACCAGAATTTACTTCTAACTTCTTTGGAGTGAACTGTAAGTCTGTTGATCCTTCTTCTAAACCATGGACAACTGCGTCACAAAATTCTCTGACTATCTTTACACCCATTAGATGTTGTGGCCTTATTCCATGTTTTCCCATGGGTTTGTTTGTGCGAATATTAAACAATTTAACCGGTTCCTGCATTAATGCCGATAAGCCTATTACTGTCCTTAATACCTGTCCTCCTCCACCAGAACCATCTATCTCTATCATAAACAATTAATTAGAAAAACAAGTAAAAGAATTTTATTCATGAAGTATTCTTTTTAATGGGTCTTCTGGGGAATATTTAGCTGTCTCATATACGATGAATGTTTCAGTTTTTTTAATCATAGTTATTTCCTGTAATTTTCTCAGAAGTTCAGTTAATTCATCAATATTCTCTACTAGTATCTCTAACATTATATCAAATTGCCCATAAAGATAATTAATCTGAGATATTTCTGGGAGATTTTTCAATCTTTTCTCTGCTTCTTTTCTTAACTCTTTTACGGGAGTCGCAACTATAAAAACAAAGGCCTTAAGCTTCAAGCCCAATTCCTTTTTGTTTAGCTCTACTGTGAATTTTTCTATTATCCCTTTTCTCTTGAGGGATTTCATTCTACTGTAAACGCTTTGTCTGGTCATTCCAACGTTTCTACCAATTTCCGAATAAGAGGACCTACCGTCAACTAAAAGGTTAAGTAATATTTTTTTGTCTTTTTTATCTATCATACAAATGT
>WJKS01000038.1 GCA_014728985.1 Candidatus Aenigmatarchaeota archaeon | reverse complement strand
TCAAAAGACCCTCTTTATTTTCTACTTTTGACTCAGGTTCTTTTTCTAACCATTTAGCACTCATTTCTCCTTTATCAAAATCAAACTGAGGATATTCTTTTTTTAATATTTCATCAATTTTACTCGTTCTACCCTCATCTTCTAATAATTCTTCATAACCCAACATAATTGCTATATCTCTTCTCTCTTTCTCTATTATTGCCTGCCTTTCTAAAAGGTGGCCAATAAGAACATTCTGAGTTGTATTTAATGCCTGCATACCATCAAACATCATATCCTCTAACATTGCTCCATTTGGAAGTCTCAATACAAGTCTCATTACAGGTATTCTTACAAAAATGTAATAAGGACTCCACTCCCACCTCGGACCAGCTTGAACAGCAGAATCGCCTCCTCTTTGAACATCTCCACCATAAAGTGATGGACTGGAGAATTTTTTATGTAATCCCTTTACCTGCTCAACAACATCTGCAGCTGTCAATGTAACATTGTGTTCCTCTGATATCATCTTCATTATATTCCTCACATGCCTATCCATTATTGGAATCGCGGGGAGAGGTTTGATTTTACTAATATTCTTTCTATTTAAAAAGTCTCTCTCTACTTTATTAAATCCGGCCTCCTTAAGTGTAACTTCTCTCTCAATTCTCGGATAGGGAAATGGTTCTCCTTTTATTACAAAAGGTTTCCATGCCCATATCTCCATTTTTTCTATAGCAAGAGCCTGGCTATCAGGTCTCAACCACTCATGCATCATTCCACCCGCAGCTCCTAAATCTGCTCTCATATCCTTAACTGACTTATATCTTGATATCAAAGGGATCAAGTCCTTTCTAGTGTCTTCTATGGAATATTTCCTTGACATGGCTAATTTCTTGAGTCTTTTGTATCTACTGATAATATTTGTTAGAAATCGCTCTTTCCATTCTAAATAAAGTTCCTGTTTCGTTTTAAGTATTATGGCTTCTGCACGAGGCACGTCTAATCTTTCCTGTATATCTTTAACATTGACATCATCATCAAACAAATCCATGAAATCAGAAATTATAGTTGGCCACCTAGGAGCTATTCCCCTTAAACTAAGTCCCTCGCCAGTATGAGCATCAACTTGATCTATAAACATAGACTTTATAATGTGCTGGGCCTCTCTATAATCCTCCCTAGCACTCATAATACCATCCTTATTTTTTATTTCCCTCGCCCTATCGTATTTCTTCTTAGCTTTCGCCAATTCAGCGAACCATTTGAGATATTCAGAATATTTCCTAAGATCATGATCTATAAGTTCAAAATCCTGTACAGCCTGCATTAATGCAGCAAATCCATTTTTGATTTGATTGTCTAGTTGTTGTTTCTGCTCCATTACTAATGAATAATATTCTTTATAAATTGGACTGACTTCTATACTATGACTGACTTCCTCTCTATCATAACCCCACTTCCCTAATTGATACATTAGAGAAATATAGGCACCAGTTCCTGCCCCCATTGGAAATTCTAAATCAAGGTATTTAATGCTTTCAAATGGCTGTGCGAATATACCTTCTCCAGGATACATCATGAGATTTAATGTTTCTTTCTTCTTTTTTCCAGTATAGGGATCAACATACTCTACAGTTTTTGATTTAGTAGCTGGACAAACTACTGGACAAGGTCCTTCGGGATATAAAATCATACAATATAATTTATCTTTAGGATAATAAAAATTTACAATTTAATTAAAAGAAAACCTAGGCCAATACAAAATATTCCAACTATTATCTGGGCCTTTTGCATAGGTTCGGGTTGATTCTGCTTAGTATAAGGAGAAATTACGAGTGTGACTATACCAAATATAATAGAACCCCATCCAGCCAGTCTTAGTAAAAACATATATCTCAAAGATAATTTAGTAATTTTAACCCTAAATAGATTAGTATAGGACCACCAAGAAGAGTAACTAAGAAGACATTTTGTTTTTTTATTAGAAAGAAAGTACTGAAAATTAATATCATTCCTATGGTTATACATATAGCTCCAAAAATTTTATTTATTATCATAAACTAAATAATAGAAAGAGAGTTTTAATAATTGGTGGTATAATGCCTATATTTGCAAGAACTAAACTTTTGCTTCAGGAAGATTGTTTTGATTTCGCGGGGGAACCCTTATTACATATAGATTATGAAGGCCCTAATCCTCATCTAGCATATAACAAGATAAAGGAAAGTTTATGGACTGTATTTGGTGTAAAAGAAACAGAGAGGGTACAAGAGAGAGATTATAAATGGAATAAGAAAGGGGATAAAGAAGATTTTTCAGTTTCATGGCAGATTAGTAAGGATATGGACAGATTCTCTTATCTTTACCTTAAGGTTAAAATGAAGGGTTTTATAGAGAAAAGTGGGGGAACCAAAGAAGGCAAAATTCATGTGGAGGTAGCCGGCGTTTTAAGGACGGAATATCCTCAAGATAATATTTGGGAGAGATCTATTTTTTACGAAATAGTAAGAACTATTTGGCATAAAGTCTTCTATCAATACCAAAGGGAAAGATATATTGATAAATGTAGGGAAATAATGACCAAATTTACCAATGAAATGAAGGGTTTTTTCAATCTTATACCAAAAGAATAGGTGATTTAATTTGGCCAAGATAACTTTAGAACAAGATTGCTTAGTCCCTTTTGGTACTCTTAGGATTGACTTTAAAGGACCTAACCCATTTAGAGCCGTACAAAAAACACCACCATTTTTAAGACAGTTATGGGAAGTAGAAAAGAAGGACTACTGGGAAAGACAATTTCGATATAATCCAGATGAAGATCCAAGGGGTTTTTACTTAAACGCTTATGTAGATAAAGGTTTAGATCGATTCACTAAGGTAATAATAGAAGTGGTAATTCAAGGGGTGCAACCGTCGGATCCGAAAAAAGAGGGTTGGGTTAAAATATCAATAGGTGGTGTATTAAAAACCACATATGGGGGATCTACCATTTTTGAGGATATTAATAACCCCATTGCAAGAGCTTTTTACTGGTTTTATGACAGATATTTTCATCAAAAACAAAGAAAAAAATACTTGGATTTTTGGTGTAGGCAAAAAATAGAGGAAATGAAAAAACTATTTCAAGAATTATTAGATATAGAACCAACAGATGCAAAGAGGATAACATGAATATATTTAAGAAAATTTTTAAGAGAAAAAAGAAATATGATGAGATATCAGATTTGGATAATCTAGAAAAGAATTTACCGTCAGTCCCAGGAGAAAAATCTTCAGAAACACAAAAATTAGAAGAACAGAGTGAAAAAATACATATGGATAACATGAAAGCGAAACTGGACCTCATATTGACAGACTTAGATAACATTAAAACACAAAATAGGATGGTACAAGAAAGGTTAAAGAATATGGAGAAAACTTTGGCAGAAATGAAAGGAATAAGATACTACTGATCTCTCAATATAATTAAAATTAAAGAAAATTAGTTTTTACCAAAGCTAAACATTGATAGGAATCTATTTCGTATTCTCTCTAATAGACCCTGGGGCTCCTGTTTTGGTGTCATAATTCTATTTCGTATTTTTGTCATCGGCCCATCAGGTTCTTGTTCTTTTTCTACGGTCCTAGGAATATAGCTTCTTGAAGAAACACTGGATTCCAAAACACAGTCTTTGTATTTAACTACTAATTCAACACAAGCTATTTCTGAAGTCGGAAGGGTTGTAGTAGTCGTAGTGGTTGTTGTTGTGGTTGTTGTTGACGTAGTGGTAGTTGTTGTTGTTGAGGTGGTGGTTGTAGTAGTTGAAGTAGTAGAAGTTGTAGTGGTTGTAACACATCGATTCTTCACAAAATGGGTACAAGGTTCAAATTCTTGGACGGTTGTTGTTGTAGTACAGGTTGTACATCTAACTCCTTGACCACCTGATAATGAAATACATTCACAATTCAAATCATCAACATTGAAAGTACCAACACCTTCAGTAGGAGAACAATGGGTAGGTAATCCGGATTCTGAAACTGTGTATTGTTCACCAGGTAAAATTACAATTCCCTCATTGAAATTGGAATATGGGGGATAATTATAATAACTACAAGTTAGCTCCGAAGAACCTAAAGGATACTCACATACACCATAACCATGAACACCCTGGATGTTAATTGAAAAATCAGTTAAACCACCTGGATTAGACCCTTCCCATTCCTTCTCAAGAACCAAAACACAGGTTGTCGTTGTGGTGGAGGTTGTGGTTGTTGAAGTTGTGGTTGTTGAAGTTGAAGTTGTGGTTGTTGATGTGGTGGTTGTTCCTGGAGGACATTTAACAAATCTAGCCTTTAACTCAAGACATTCAATTATAACAGCACATTCAATAAGTTTACCATCAGGATATCTATAAACGGCAGTTCCTAATGGTGTAGAACCATAAGTTCCTATGCTGGCATCATCTTGTTGTGTATCTGGATCATAAGGTCTTATAAATGTAAATCTAAATCTAGCGTTCATTAGTTCTTGTATTGTATCTATAAAGCCTGAAAAATCACATTCACCGTCTAAATTTTGATCATCGACAGTACAATAACTTGAATCTTCTAACATCCACATAATATCTTCCCATTGACCAGTATTAGGATTATACCACTCAAAAGCCGTTGGCGCGGAACCAGATAATTCTATTATATCAAAGGTAAATATTACATCCGTGAATCCATCATAATCTGAAGGTATATTACCCCATTGGTCCCATGTTAATTCTAAGGTATGTTCTTCACCATCACCTACAGCAAATAGTAAGTCCTGATCCGGGTTACATAAATAATCAGCTACATTCATAGTACTTGAATCCACATAGGCACTTGTAGGTTTGGTGGGACCGATTGCTGAGACATATTCCAAAATATGATTACAGTTGTAGCCACTGTTAGTTCCCCACCAACAGTTCCCTGTACAGGCTGGAGTTTCACAGTAACATGTCTTAGAACCTGTCAGAAAGGTAGTCGTTGTAGTCGTAGTTGAAGTGGTTGTTGTTGTGGTTGTTGTTGACGTAGTGGTAGTGATTGGAGTAGTTGTAGTACATCTAATTCCAAATAATCTACATACCCAACTTGCCGAGTAAACAGGACTTGAAATTATAGTAAATACAAAAACTGTTAATACCGAAATACTGATTATTTTTTTTCCTTTGTTTATCATTTTTTATTCACCTTTTATCCCGTCTGCAAGCAACAACATTGATCACTGTCACACTCTCGATAACCCCATAAACATTCCCAACCCGTTGTTCCGATAACAATATCATTACAATAACCAGGTAAACCACATGTTCCTCCCGCAGCTTGACAATCATTAGTCTCGTATTCACATCTACCATAGTAACATATCATTCCAATGGAACTACAATCCATACAATAGTTTCCATCCCTACCACAATCCGTATCCGTAATATATGTATGGCATTGATAACCGTCCCAACATCCAGTACAACAACTCCCTTCATAACACCTACCACCCGAGCAGAGATCACCATCATTAGATCCTGCACAAACACTAGTGATTGTTGTAGTGGTCGACGGTGCAGCGGTAACTGTCGTTGTGGTGGTGGTATGAGTCGTTGTAGTCCGGAAAACGGTCGTAGTCGTCCATGTATTAATGTATTCTATCTTCAACCTTAATCCATCTATATCATCAATATTATCTAAATCATAAACCCCATCACCATCAGGATCAGTCATAAATAGGCTACCAATATCGCATGTAAGTGTACCTGAAGATGAAGAAGAACACCAAGAAATATCCTGCCAAACATTATTCGTTAGTTTTTGAAGAATTACTCTTCTTGAATTCAACTCCTGCTCTATCCTTAACTCTAAATCATAGACATGACAATAAACCTTATCCCCTGGAACATCAGAATGACATTCCCGATTAATTTGATCCCAAATATCATACCAACCTAATTCTATGTAATATGTTTCAAAGTCACCAGGAATTACTAAATTATCATAGTCATTGCATTCCAAAAGAGAGTTCAATACATCATCACTAGACCCACTACATCCACACTCAACGACACCACAACTCTGACAATCACCCCAAGTATTTGATGATAAACAGAATTGCCACATATTGTCACCACAACATCTCCAATTCTGACCATTATTGTAAAGACATTCAACACATTGGCCCGTTGAAACATCACAAACTGGCTTAGATCCCATACAATCATCATTAGATAAACACATTAGATCTGATGGGTAAAAATTAGCGAAATCAAGAGTTGGTTTATTGTCCATTAATACATATGTCCAACCTTCATCAGTATTTGGATCACATATAACACTATGATTACCATATTTAGTAAAATTTTGCTCACAATCGCAGGGTATTCCATTATTATTACCACTATCTTCCTGATCATCTGGTAGTCTTGAACAGTCCCAATCATCATCCTTAGCGTTACATACCTCACAAGCTATTGCCTCATGTATTTGACAGTAAGGAATAGTTGAACCACTTGATCTTACTTCACTCGTAATCATAAATATATTAGTATCTGCTCTTGGAGGAATTATAACACTATCCTGATAATTTCCAGGATCTTGGTATATTACCACTGGATAACCATCTAACGAAGGTAAATCTACTCGGGGATCAGGATTATACCCAACTTCAAGGTCTATACTAGCAGATACATCATTGTAATTTGAAGTACTCCATTCAGATGCTATTTGAAGGTTCCAATCACCATTTGAAAGGACCTCACAAACTCCTGTGTGATTCACTAAACAATGCTGAATTGTTGTGGTTGTTGTTGATGTAGTTGTGGTTCTTGTTGTTGTGGTTGTCCTTCTAGTTGTGGTTGTGGTTGACGAACATGGGCACCAATACTTATTTTGGCATCCAGAAGCTGTGAAAGGCCCACATTTTCCATTGATGCAGGGAAGACCATTATCTTCACATATTCCTGGATAACAATTGGCACCACATTTATCAGCTGATGTACAACTAGAGTGACACCAATCACCACACCATTGCATTTGACCGGCACCGCAAGTTATATCTGGGTTAAACCAGCAACTGCCACCACATGTACCAGGGATTGGATCTGAACAGCCACAATTACAATCATCAGCTATTGCAGGCACAGTCGTAGTTGTAGTAGATATACCAGGCTGACAAAGATCTGGAAAAAGTCTACAAACATCAAAAAGTTTAGCAGCTTCAACGCCAGAAAAAATCATCAAAGTCAGAACAAATAATATCAATAAGCATCTGAATTTAGACATAGTAAATACTTCTGTTTCCCCTAATAAATATTTTTGCATAAGTTCAGTTAACACCCCTTTAAATATAACTAACTAAGAAGTGCTTTTCTTTACCCAAAAAGAATAGAATATCAAAAACCCAAACCCCAATATCTGCAAAAGACCTATAAAATTAAACTCTGGTAAGGTTCTTGGTACACCACCACTTGCCCCACCGCTGATCTGAATTACAGCCTGTTCTTGATTTCCTGTATTATCGGATTCTACTGTAAAAGTAACCGTACCTTCAGAATAAATCTGAGCTAAAAGCATTATTGTCCCCTGCGTATCTTTAACCCCGTCAGGTCCCACGTCCTCTATTCTATTGGACTGCAAACTTACATCAATTAGATTTGATAAATCCGTCCCACCTGGCCCTGGAGGATATGTATAATAAACATCGGGTTCCAATATCTCATAACTATCCAAAGTGGAGTCCGAATTTTCAACGTAAATCAAAAAAGTCGCGGGCTCACCGATAGTAAATACACCACCTCTCTCCACCCAAACCTTAAAATCAGCATTTACACTAATCAAACTAAAAACTAAAATTACAGCTACTAAGATATTTCTTTTCATCCTAACTAAGATATCTTTGTCTTCTGATAAAATAAATGATTGTTATAAATAACGTTAGGCCTAACATACTGAACTGGGTAAATTCTGGTAAGCTCAAATAATAATCAGATTCAAAAATGGAATGAATAATAGTCTTAAAACTAGCTTGTGATGATCCTATTGTAAAAGTTATTTCTCCCGTAACAGGAGCCAGTATCGTTATTTGAGGGAAAACTTTACTAACTTCATTAGGATTGACTGTAACCTGATTAGACCCTGACATATCAATTTCAATCTGCGAGGGACTTATCGAAGGACTAACACCTGTAACACTTATATCATATGTATCAGTATAGGCCCCAGTGTTTTGAATGTATATAGTGATAGGAGTCTTCTGACCTATTCTTAGTACATTCGAACCTGAAACAGTGACATTAAAACCATAACAAGAGGGATACCAATATCCACCACAACATTCTCCATCATCATCCAAATAACATTTGTTCTGCCCGGTCTCTCTATCCATACAACAGTATGCTGCGTTGGTAAGATTAAAAATAATTAAAAAGGTAATGATAATTGCGATAAATGTGATTTTTTTCATTTACATTCCTCTGGTCTAAATAAAAACTTTTTACATATTTCACCTTCTATACTTTCTTTTGTGAATACCCCCGTATATTCTTTTCCATTGATTATAATCACAGGTACTCCGATAACATTATACTCATTTTTCAATATTATTTCTTGTTCAGATAATTTTTCTTCTCTGGTCAAATCCACTGTTATTATTTCTAACTCAATCCCTAAATCGCCATCAATTTCCTGAACTATATTATCGGTTTTCTCTACCACAGAACACCCTGTTCTTCTGAAATATATAACACTCACTTTTTCGGTTTTCTCTCTATAACTGACTACCAAGATAGTTGATAAAATAAATACTATTAAGATAAATCCAATTTTGGTTTTTCCACTAAAATCCATACAATTACCAATGAAACTAAAAGAAGACCCAGAAGTATTTTAAAACCACTTGTCTTTGTAAAAGAATAAACCTGTTCTTCAGGAGGTATATGAACTACGTTTTCAATTGAAGATACAGAAACGGCCTCAGAATCATGAGCACCTTCTGGAGTTCTGACCTCTACTAAATGTTCACCTGGCTCTAAAATTAAAGTTGTATAAATCCCTCTTCCTGGCTCAAGTCTTAAATTTAATTCTTTGTATTCTTTTCCATCAACATAAATATCGACGTTTGTAATTGCCATTTCTCCCAAAGAACGGATTCTAAAATTAACTTCCTTAGGAGTTTCACCAAAACCGTAGTGCTTTAACTCTATTTCAGCTTCCTGACTATAGGTCAGAGGTAACAGTAGAAAAAACATTATAGTTATCGAAACTGTCTTCCTCATTTCCTATACCTCTTAACCACAATCATCTCTTAAAACATGGCAATATATAGCAGGGTCTTGTTCACATGCCTCTAAAACGGCTGGATCATCATTAGGATAACATAAGTCTGGATTATTACAACTTCCCAAGCTAGGATTACAGCCGTCATAATAACGACACCCTCCCGACCTAGGTCTTAAATCAACACAAACGTTCGCCTCACAAGCTTCATAACACGCACAATCAGTGTCAATAGAACAGAAACCTGTGCAGTCCTCAGCTACTGACACGACATCCGACCATGCAGATTCTGTACATAATCCTCTAGCTCTTACTCGGCTATGATATTGAACAGGACTCAATAAACCACTTGAATCCCAAGTACATATTCCTCCAAGTTCACAACCAAATTCTGACGCTTGCCTCCACCCGGTATCTTCGAATGGTGAAGAGAAACCAAAGTTATCATCAACCTCTAGCTGATATTCAGTCACATGGCCCCCAGCATCAGAGTCCCATACTGCATCCCATGTCCAAGTTGCTGAATAAGTGGCCCCAGTTTCACATGATGTTACGGGTGGGTCTGCAGGTCGATTGGGTGGATTACATGGACCAAAAGTTGAACTAGTTGTGGTAGTTGAAGTTGTAGTAGTTGTAACACCTGTTGAGGTGGTGGTTGTTACACTCGATGTAGTAGTGGTAGTACCTGAAGAACTACAACCTGTTACTGAATCACATGTATCCACAGCACAATCACAGATATCTGCCATATAACAATAACAATCATCAATGCCACAGTCTGACCAAGGACCGGGAATGGTTGCAAGAGAGACGTCATATCTACATATTCCGCCAACGCAAGTACCTGAAGCAGGTGGGGTTCCACATGTTGCAGTATGTCCTGTAGTAGAACAATGATTACCACAATCTGGAAGGGTTGTAGTAGTCGTAGTGGTTGTTGCTGTGGTTGAAGTTGAACTAGTTGTGGTAGTTGAAGTTGTAGTAGTTGTAACACCTGTTGAGGTGGTGGTTGTTACACTCGATGTAGTAGTGGTAGTAGCTGAAGAACTACAACCTGTTACTGAATCACATGTATCCACAGCACAATCACAGATATCTGCCATATAACAATAACAATTATCAAACC
>WJKS01000037.1 GCA_014728985.1 Candidatus Aenigmatarchaeota archaeon | reverse complement strand
CTGGTCCATATGGTTTATTTGACATTTATTCCTATACTGAAAACTAACAAATTTAAACCTAACCCTCTAATATTATCCCAAGTGAACGTGATGCCGTACCAATTTATGAGCTAACTGCAACCGAAGATTTTTCTAGTTCTAAAACTAAAGCATTAAGAGATGATGTTAATGAATGACAAAGAGCTAATCCGTAGACTTCATAATAACGAAAAAAGAATCTTAAAGGTACTAGAAGGAAAGAAATCACTGACTATGAAGGAATTAGAAAAGGAAACTAATCTGAACAAAGATTCTCTTGAAAAGGCGTCCCTTTGGGCGAAAGTTAAAGGTGTACTGAAAATAGATGAAGAAATCACTGAATTCTTAGAACTAACAAAAGAAGGACTAGAATACGCAAAAGACAAACTACCAGAAAGGAAATTACTTAATGAAATCAAAAGAGGGGAAGTAAAGATACCTGAACTCCAGAAAAAAGTCGATAGATTTGATATAGGACTGGTCTGGTTAAACAAAAATAACTGGGTCAATATTGAGAAGGGGGAATTAAAGCTAACGAATAAAGGAAGTAAAGCTCTTGAAAAAACTCTCCCTGAAGAAAAGGTCCTTTCCAAGTTAACAAAAGGTAAACAGACTACAAAAGGCTTTGACCCAATAATAATTGAAAAACTGGAAAGAAGAGGGCTCTTAGAAAAATCTGTTAAAAAGAAAAGAGAAGTCTCACTGACTAAAAAAGGAAAGGAAATTGCCCCTAAACTTGAGATAAAGCAGGAAATAGTGCAGTTAACACCAAAAATACTGAAGGAAAAGGCCTGGAAAGAAGAGGGAATTCGGCCTTATGACGTAACCCTACCCACGACAAAAATTCATCCAGCGAAAAAACATTATATGACGCAAATTATTGAATATATACGTAAAATTTGGACTGAGATGGGATTCAAGGAAATGACTGGTCCGATTCTGGATATATCCTTCTGGAACTTTGATGCTCTCTATCAACCTCAAGATCATCCTGCTAGGGACTTGGCAGATACATTTTACATGAAAACGCCTGAAAAAGGTAATTTACCCAAAGAAAAATTTGTTGAAAGAGTAAAAAAAACGCATGAAAATGGTTGGGAGACTGGTTCAATGGGTTGGCAATATGACTGGGATCCGGAATTTGCGAGGAAATGTATACTCAGGACCCATACTACATCACTTTCCGCAAGGACACTCGCTAAATTAAAAGAAGAGGATTTACCAGCTAAATTTTTCTCGGTGGGAAGATGTTTTAGAAATGAGACTTTAGACTGGAAACATCTTGCAGAATTCTATCAGACCGATGGAATAGTGGTTGGGGAAGAGGTAACTTTCCGTAATCTTCTTGGCTATCTTAAGAGATTCTTCTCAAAATTAGGTTTCCCAAAAGCAAGATTCAGACCGGCTTATTTTCCATACACTGAAATGTCAACAGAAATTGAAGTTTGGCATCCAAAGCATAAAGAATGGGTCGAACTAGGCGGGGCAGGTATGTTCAGACCAGAAGTTGTTAAACCTTTACTTGGGAAAGACATTCCGGTTTTGGCATGGGGCCCTGGTTTCGGGAGAATGGTTATGATGAACTATAAGATTGATGATATAAGGAAATTATATTTATCTGATTTAAAACAGGTTAGAGAGGCTAAAATGTGGTTAGGACTATGAGAAAAGTGAAAGTAGATCTGGATGAAGTAGAGATTAATAGGAATATGAAAGTCGTGTTTACTGCCTTTTCCAGAAAGAATTTTTTCTGGAGAATGTATATCAGTAAATTCGTTCTAAATAAAGGTTGCGCCCCTGTTAATCCTTTTATGAATTTTGAATATTTTCTCTTTGACAACGCAGATTACAACGAAATAATAAAGGCTACTAACAATATTATCAAAAAATGTGACGAGATATGGGTTTTTGGTGATGTAAGTGAGGGAGTTTGTTGTGAAATTAAATTAGGTAAAAGGTTGGGGAAACCTATAAGATATTTCAATATGTTTGGAATGCCTTTTGAGGTCAAGGAAGTTAAAGAAAACGAAATTAATTATGAGAAAAACTTTAATCTAAGTGAGTGATTTTATGAAAACCGAGTTAATAAAAATCGTGAAAGAGGCTGGGAAGGTTCTACTAGAGAATTTTGGGGGCGAAAAAGCTTCTGAAGTCCTTGAACAGAAGAGCAGATATGATTACTCAACTCAGATGGATAAACTTGTAGAGGATAAAATAGTCGAAAATCTCCGAGAAAATGGGTTTAAAGGTACTGTTATAGCTGAGGAAGGAGGGATAACTGAACTTACAGATGATGATTACAAGATATATGTTGACCCTTTGGACGGAACTATTAATTATTCAACAGGAATACCCATGTTCTGTACATCGATCGGAATTAAAAAAGGTAATGAGATGGAAATGGGTGCTATTTACTATCCGATCAGAGACGAATTATTCTTCGCGGAAAAAGGTAAAGGAGCATTTTTGAACGGAAAGAAAATTCTTCTAACAAATAAAGAAAAGTTAGGGGATTCTACAATTGAAGTTGGTTGGGGGTCTGGTCAAAAGAAACAAAGAGATGACATTTTGAAAAAACTTGAAAAGGTACTTGACGTAAGGATGTTATGGAGTGCCGCGCTTGCGGTCGCATTTATTGCATGCGGGCGCTTGGATGGATTAGTTCATACATCAGCTCATCACCCATGGGATATTGCGGCTGGTAGTCTAATAATTGAAGAAGCAGGTGGTAAAATTACAGATTTTGAAGGTAAAAGATGGGATGAGGAAAGTAAAACCTTAGTTGTTTCTAATAAAACACTTCATAAAAAACTCTTGGATGAATTAAAAGGATGGGGAAGATAAATGCCGGTAATAACTATCGATAAAAAAGACTTTTGTCAATTAGCAGGAAAAGACTTCACAAATAAAGACGTAGAAGAAAATATGCCTATGATGGGAACGGCATGGGAAGGGTTTAAGGGTGAATCCTTTGACGTAGAAGTATTCCCAAACCGCCCTGACATGTTATCAGTAGAGGGTCTATCAAGAGCGTTCTCGGGATACATGGGAATTAAACCTGGTCTGAAAAAATATCAACTCGAGGGTTCTCAGGAAATGGTGGTAATTAAGGATAAAGTAGCCAAAGTGAGACCTTATTTTGTATCATGTATAATAAAGGATATTGAATTTACCGACGATTTCATCAAATCAATCATGCAACTTCAGGAGAAATTGCATATCACACACTGTAGGAAAAGGAAAAAAGTGGCCATTGGGCTTCATGATTATGATAAAATTGTTTTCCCGGTTATTTACACCACTAAACCGAAAGACTTCAAATTTATTCCACTTGAAGAAAACAAGGAAATGACTTTGGAAGAGATTCTAGAAAAACATCCTAAAGGTAAGGAATATGCCTGGATACTTGAAGATATGGAAGAATATCCATTACTTCATGATGCCCGGGATAAAGTGCTATCCATGCCACCTATAATTAATTCCGAAGATACAAAGGTCGAGGAAAAAACCAAAAATATTTTTGTTGACATAACCGCTACCGATGAAAAAACAGCTAATGAGGTCCTGAATATAATCGCAACTACTTTTGCGGACAGGGGCGCGAAGATTCACAAAATAAAAATAAAATATCCAGGGAAAATGATTTATACACCAGACCTATCTCCTCAAACAATGACTCTTGATTCCAATTATATTAACAAGCTCATAGGATTAGGTCTAACTAATAAAAAAATAATTGGATTACTGAAAAAAATGGGACATGATGCAGAAGAAATAGGAAGCAATAAATTAAGAATATTTTCTCCTTGTTACCGAACAGATATTATGCATCCTATGGATATTGTGGAAGATGTGGCTATTGCTTATGGTTATGATAAATTTGAACCTGAGATACCTAATATAACAACTATCGGGGAGGAAGACCCAAAAGAAATAGTTTGTACTAATCTGAGATCACTTCTGGTTGGTTATGGTTTACAGGAAGTGGTTACTTTTATACTGAGTAATAAAGATGACTTGTTCAGGAAAATGAATATGGAAATCCGGACTATAACTGAAACCAGTAATGCGAAAACAAGCGAATACAACGTGGTCAGGAATTGGTTATTACCAAGCTTAATCGAAGTCCTTGCGAGGAATAAACATAACGAGTACCCTCAAAATTTGTTTGAGGTTGGAGATGTCGTTGAATTAACTGATAATGATATTGGAAATAAAACAATGAAAAGAATGGCTATTACACTTTGTCATTCGAAAGCGAACTTTTCTGAGATGAAGTCATTAGTTGAAAGTATCCTTACTAATGTTGGCGTTGATGGTTACGATATTCAGGAATCCAATTGTCCTTGCTACGTCCCTGGTCGTGCTGCAAAATTTGTGGTAAATGGAGCGGCCTTGGCCAGATTTGGTGAAATTAGTCCGAGAGTTCTCGAAAATTGGGGATTGGAAATGCCTGTTGTTGGTGGTGAGATTTGTGTTGACATGATGTTTAACCTGATTACTGGGAAAGAGACTGTGACTAAGGTTACCAAATGTGAAATCAAAGCCCAAAAGAAAAAAACTAATAAGCCTAAACAGCAAAAGACTAAGAAAGGTGATGATATGGGAGAGTTTGAAAAAATAGATACTGAAAGATTATTTTATCAGGATCCTTACATAAAAGAAGCTGAAGCCGAGGTAGAAGAGATTAATGGTAAAGAAGTCATACTTGATAAAACATTGTTCTTCGCGTTTTCTGGAGGACAAGCGTCTGACAAAGGCTCAATTAATGGTATTCCGGTAGTTAATGTTGAAAAGAAGAATCATAAAATAGTTCATACGCTTGAAAAAGAACCAGAATTTAAAACTGGGGACATAGTCAAATTGGAACTTGACTGGAACAGAAGATACAGGTTAATGAAACTTCACTCAGCCGCGCATTTGGTTTATTATCCATTCGTGGAAGAATTAGGAAGACCGAAAATAATCGGTTCAAATATAAGCCCAGAGAAAGCTAGAATAGATTTCCTATACGAAGATTCAATAAAAGAGAAAATACCAAAAATCGAGGAGAAAGTTAACAAAACAATAGCTGAAGGACTTGAAATTAAAACAGAACCAGATAAGAAAGATGTTGAGAAAAGATGGTGGAGATGCAATAGTAAGGGAATGCCTTGTGGAGGTACCCATGTTAAAAATACCTCTGAAATCGGTGAAGTGAAGCTAAAAAGGAAGAATATTGGCGCTGGTAAGGAAAGAGTTGAGGTTTATCTAACTTAACGCAGCTTTACTTGCGGATTTCTTTTAAATATATGTCTATCTAATAGAAAAGGAGTGAACGTGATGCCGTACCAATTTGGACGATTAAACTAAATTCTAATGATTTTGTCAGCGTTATTTCTATAAGAGGTGTTTATGGTGACTGAACACCAATTTATCTGACCGAAGGGCAATTAGACGTTCTTCGGAAAATTATTGAAAGGGGGCTAAATAATAATCAAATGCTTATTCTCAGCGACCTTGCAAGTAATGGATACTATCTTACTGTCACTGATTGCCTAACTAGTATATCAAAGAAATATGGGATAGCTGAATCTACTCTCCGCTGGAATGTTAATGTTCTGAGAAAATTAGGATTGATCCACTGTAAGAATAGGGATATTATCAAGCTCAATAAAAATGGAAAAATTGTCTGTAAAATTCTGGAGATGTGAGACCATGTTCTATATAGTTAAACGCGATGGAAATAGAACGGCCTATGAAATGTTACTAGAAGAAATGAGGAAAGATCCAAACAGAGCATATAGGTCCAGATACTTGGCAAGGAATTTAGGGATTGAATCGCAGGAAATTGGTGAAGAACTAGCTAAAATGAGAGATTATGGTATTGCCACAAGATCTGGGAAAAGTTGGTATTTATCAGAATAGTGGAGGTGGAAAAGAATGAGAAGTTTGAATGAAATTAGTACTAGAATAAGAACTCTTGGAAAAGAATCTGAGAGGATTTATGAACAAATGGGTGCTTCATATGGCTGGAGAGGTGCCGTACTTGAAGCAAAATACAATAGAACATTAACTACCCTAAGGAGATTAGAAGCACAACGCAAGTATTTGATGACTCAAAAGGGAAGATAGATGGGAAGTTAAAGTATCTTTAGGCTCGGGGGTACAGAAATAAAGGAGATTAGGGAGTGAAAGTGAAACAAACGTCTCATTTTTTAACCGATAAGTACTAAAAGCTTCCTGTTAATTTTTAAATTGGGTAGAGTTAAATGGACGGTTTGATAACCAGTACAGGAGAAGATAAAATTAAAAGATTCTTGAGAACATTGACTAGGCAGGAGAAGATAGAACTGATAGAAGAGGTCCAAAAAATGACTAAATTCAAAACTTTGGGGTTAGAAAAAACTGATGACCATGGACTTGACATTGAATACGACTTAATGGACGGATATTATTACTAAGAATTGAAATCTCAAGGATTATTTACTCTTACCTACGAACCCCTGAACAAATTTAAAACCCTCGAAAAGAAACCTGGTTTTTCTTTTGGAGGTGGTTCATATTTTCTTCCCGTCAGATTAGCAGCAAGTTTTTTAATCTCAATGGATGCCGGGGCTTCAGGGTTATATGCGACCAAAGGTTGTTTCTGACTTATGCTATGGGGAATCGAATTATCTTCAGGTACTTCTGCTAAGACAGGAACTCCGAGTAAGTCACTGATCTGATGTTTTGTTAGTTCATGTTCCTCTCCTGTAACCCGGTTGACAACTACACCTAAAACATTTATCTCAGTCTTTTCTGCGAGTTTGACCATTTTCAGAGCATCAGCAACAGCAGGGAGATTAGGATTAGTGACAATAATTGTCTCATCACCTGCGGATAATGCAGATAAGGCTTCCTTCCCAATTCCGGCCGAACTATCGACAATAACATAATCTGCTCTACCAAGTAATGAGAAGGTAACTTCCGGGAGTCTAGTTATATCAACGTCCTTAAGATCATTTAGTCCGAGAGAAGCAGGTATTACTCCAAATCCATAGGAATGTGGATAGATTGCATCCCTTAACCTAGTCTCACTCTTCAAAACATCATGAATAGTATTCTTCGGGAGATGTAAACCAACATGAATCCCCAAATTAGGAGTGGTAAGATTTCCATCCAAAGCTATTACTTCCTGTCCAAAATCAGTTAATGCAGCCGCTAAGTTGCTGGTTAGAGTAGTTTTGCCTACCCCACCTTTTCCAGAAGTAATTACTATCAGACGCGTCATAGGTATACCTAAGATTAATATAGTGGAAATGTATTATTAAATTTTAACTCAATATTCATGAGTACGTCTTCTATGTAAGTGACAAGATCTACTTCCCCTTGGTTCACCTGAAGAACGACTTTTTTTACCATAAACTTTTTCATATTGAGGCCTAGGAACAGGTATTCTAGATCTTCGAGTTAAAGTTACATCTCCACCGGAAGGAGTGTAAGGCGGACTACTTAAAGATTCTATATGATAAGTTCCGGAATTCGGTAAACCTAAATCCCTCGCTTGTCCCGACCCTATCTGTACATTGGCGCCCCTGGAAATAGGTCTTACTCCTAAATCTTCTAATCTGTCATGAGGAACCACATAAGAACTTCTAAACCCTGAAGTCTCAAGGTAAACCATATTATCAGTAACTTCAACTACTTCGGCTGTCTCCCCCGGAGACCCTAAACCCAATGGTTCAAGACTTACTCTTTTACATTTAACCAATTTAACCAACCTCCATTTTCTCAATTTTTACCCACGCATAGGTTGGTCCCCCAATCCAACAGAACAAGAATCATCCCAACCCCACTCAGAACCATCTGAGTAAGTGGATGATATTTATGACTAGATAATCAAACTTTGCACTACAGTGCTTTGATATTAGATTACCCAGTTCCATAACCAATAATTTGGGGATTCCGGCTATTTAAAACTTATTGGAATTTTTAATAGAAATTATTCTTACACGAGAAATTAGTCTTTCAACAACAATTCTCCCTTTTGCCAATCATTAATGATAACCAAATAAACACGCCTTAAATCAATCTTCCCACCTTTCTTAAGCATGTGTCTAACTTCTCCTATTTCTCTCACAATTCCATTAAAGGACTTCTCTCCGACCTCAATCCCGTATTTCTTTTCCAAGGCTTCTTTATTCTGTTCAAGAAACAAACTAATTATTCTCTTTGCAACCATCATTGGATCTCTAATTTTCGAAGAATCTAAAACTCCCATAAGGGCTTGTCTGACTTCATTCGTTTCACCCAATGGTATAACTCCAGGTGTGTCCAAAAGTCTTATATCATCTCCAGCATTAATCCACTGAACACCTCTTGTAAATCCAGGTTTTGCAGCAACTCTTGCCTTCCTCTTACCGGCTATTGCATTAATCAATGACGATTTCCCAGTATTTGGATATCCAATGATCCCAACGCGAATCCTCCTATAATGAGGTTTCCTATCTTTCAATTTCAGTATTTCTTTTTTGAGGGAAGATATGCCTCTATTCTTTTTTGTTGAAATGAAAATACACTTTGTTACCTTACTTAATGACTTCCGATGATTATTAGCAACCTCTGCACCTATCAAATCTCTCTTATTTACTACCATAATCAGTGGTTTCTTATACATTTTAACCATTCTTTCGGCTTTCCTATTTCGGGTCTCATGAGGCATTCTTGCATCCAAAACCTCTATAACCACGTCTGACTCTTCTATAACTTCTCTGACTATTCTCCAAAAATCTCTCATGGACATAAGAAATCATTAGTAAGAAGGAATAAAAAGGTTAATCTAAAATAAAATAAGTAAAAATAAATCTAAAAATTCTTCTAACTGTTCTAAGCATTCTTAGGGAAGTGAAACCCTATTTACAACTTTTTAACATTCTTTGCCTGTGGGCCTTTAGGTGATTCTTCAACATCGAATTCTACTTCATCCCCTTCATTCAATTGAACAAAAGTCTCGCCTTCTCCCTTTTCTATAGATGTGTGATGAACGAAGACGTCTTCACCTTCTTCTGGTTCTATAAAACCATATCCTTTCATTCTATTGAACCATTTTACTTTTCCTTTCATAATATACTTCACCTCCTTCTCCTATAATTCTTGTAGGATCTTCTCCTTTTGGAAGATCTCTTCCTGAATGGTATTTCTTTGAAGTCTGAAATCTCTAATTTTCCAACTTTATAGGAATACTTTTCCATAATTCTCCTAAAAGAAGCATGGTCATCTTTACTTAACAATGATATTACCTTTCCAGATTTACCTGCCCTGGCTGTTCTTCCAATCCTGTTCACATAATCCTCTGCATTACTTGGTAATCTGTAATTGAATATATGACTGATATTATCAACGTCTATTCCTCTTGAAGCCACGTCTGTAGCAACCAAAAATCTTATTCTACCATCGTGGAATTTTTTCAGTGCCTTTTCTCTCTGATGTTGAGATAAACCTCCATGTATTGCTTCAGCATTTATACCTTGTTTTTTAAGGTTACTTGCAACAGCACTTGTTTCTCTCCTTGTCTTACAGAAAATTATTGCCAATTCAGGATCTTCTTCCTTCATCAGATGAACCAATAAAGAGAATTTCTCATACGGCTTAACATCACAATAATGTTGCTCTAAAAGACCTTCATCTACTTTTGTTTCGGTCTTTATTCTTTTAGCATTCTCTGTAAATCTTGATGTTATCTTATTTAATTTTCTGGGCATGGTTGCACTGAAAAGTAATGTCTGCCTATCATCAGGTAGATTATTCTCAATTTTTGCTATATCATCGATAAAGCCCATATCAATCATTCTGTCTGCTTCATCCAAAACAAACATCTTAACATTCTTAGTATCAAAATTTCCTCTTCTCATGTGATCCAGAATTCTTCCTGGTGTACCTACAATTATTTCCGAATTTTTAAGCCCCATAATCTGAGGCCTCATAGAAACCCCTCCATAAACTGTCTGTACACTAAGACCTTTTAAATCAGAAAACTTCCTTATTTCACTTGCTATCTGCTTTGCAAGCTCTCTTGTAGGCGCAAGTACTAATGCCTGTGCTCTTGTCCCTTTAGTTACTTTTTCTACCAAAGGTATACCAAAAGCGGCGGTTTTCCCTGAACCTGTTTTAGATTGCCCAATCACATCATATCCCTGTTTTATTATAGGAATGGTTTCTGACTGGATTTTTGTTGGTTCTTTAAAACCTATATTATTCAATGAACCTAATACATTCTCTTGAATATTCATATTCTCAAATTTCATAATTTAATCAACTCATTTTTATTTTTCTTAAAGTCACGAAAGCAATAGAATTAGTATATTATTAACCAATGCTACTTGTCACCACTTTGCACTTTACTCCTAATAGGATACAAACATAGGTATTTAAGTCTTTTGGTTGAGGTGTTTATGGTAGCTTAAGTATTTTTGTGAAGAATTTACTTAGGAATGTTTTCCAGAGAAGAAATAGAAGCAGAAGGTGAAATAACACCAGAAATAGCTGCTTTGCTCGAAGCAGGTGATAGAGTTTATTATACTCCCGATATTCCCTTTGGTAGATATTTAACGAATTCTCATGGAATAGAAGCTGGATGGTATTATTTGAGAGGAATACATAATTCAGGGAAGCATGTAATATTATATCTAAAAGACAAGAGATTCCCAAGAACTGGTGTAGGATGTGGATGGTTCACTCATTATGAATTAGTTTAATGAACAAGGGGATTTGAACCACCGATCTTCAGGTTAGAAGCATGCAACTCTATTTAAACTGAACCAAGACTCTGAATATTGTCATTACCATTAAGTATATAAGTACTAAAGTTTTTTTTAGAAGTGGTGATATTATTAAAGGTGCCTTGAATGCCCATGCAGACGTAATTGATTCAACCCTGGGAAGTTATGGTATACGAGGACGAGTACTTAAAGGAGTACTAACACCAAATGTCTCCAGATACTGTGTTGGATTACCTCCTGATGAAACTCCATATTTACCAGACTTTGAAGGTCTATCAAAGAGTATAGCAGAAGCATTAGGTGTATCTAGTCGTCAAATAATACAGAATAGAAAAAAAGTAGGGGCAGAAATTGAAATACCCCGTTATGAATTATTCCCTGAAACAGAACCTACAGAACAACCAGATTTTGATTTCTAATGGCCCCGAGGGGATTCGAACCCCCGACCTTCAGGTTAGAAGCCTGCTGCTATAGACCCATTAAATGGACTATCCAAACTGAGCTACGAGGCCTTCAATATTCTTAACAATAATTAGTTTAGACTTTTATAGTATTTACTTTTTTACCGTTCATCAGAAATGAGAAAACAACATAAAGAAAACAACACTAATATCAGGAACAATCATAGTGAAAACAGTCCTCAAGACTATATACTTTGGTTCTGTAAACATACCCGAAAGATAATCAGTTATACTTGATAAAACTCTCACTAAAAAGAGGTATAATTTATTGTCCATTACTAGACGTATTTTCATTTAACCTCACGCTGCAATTAATGTTTATGTCCCCCTTATATTTAAAATTAACTCAAAACCCCTTTTAAATGGTTAAAGTTTTAAATATACTCCTACAAGTTATATATTAAGTTTACGGAAGTGTTGTCTATTGCTCCGGTTATCAAAGACCATAAAAAGATTGAACAGAAATGGAAAAAGGAATGGTTAGATTCTAAAATATTTCAGGCAAAAAAAGACGAATCATTGGACAAGTATTATGTTCTCGAGATGTTTCCTTACCCATCAGGTGTTGCTGCACATGTTGGACATGCAAGGAATTATGTGATTGGGGATACTTTTGCTAGATTCATGAGAATGAACGGCTCTAATGTCCTGTATCCTATGGGTTGGGATGCTTTTGGTCTTCCTTCAGAAAACGCGGCTAAAAAGAAGGGAGTTCATCCTATGAAAAGTGTTGCCGAGAATATTGAGACAATGAAAAAACAATTCAATGCTTTATCTCTAAGTTATGATTGGACTAAAGAAATCACTACATGCAACCCTGAATATTACAAATGGAATCAATGGTTGTTCTTGAAATTATATGAAAGGGAGTTAGCCTACAAAAAGAAAGCACCTGGAAACTGGTGTCCACAGTGTAACACTACTCTAGCAAATGAGGATGTAAAGGATGGGAAATGTTGGAGATGTGATACAGATGTTACACAAAAGGATATAGATCAATGGTTTTTCAAAATCACTGATTATGCTGACAGACTACTAGAAGGATTAGAAAAAATAGAATGGCCCAAACAACTAAAAGAAATGCAAAGAAACTGGATAGGGAAGAGTCGTGGATTAAACTTATTTTTCAAAGTAAAAGATTCAGGGGAAAAAGTTACTTGTTTTACTACCAGACCTGATACTTACTTTGGGATAACTTTCATGGTTTTTGCACCTGAACATCCCTTGGTAGATAAACTAGTCAAAGGAACAGAATATGAAGAAAAAGTAAAGAAATTCAAAGAAGAAACAAGAAAAATGACTGAACTGGAGAGAATCTCTGAAGAAAAAGAGAAAAAAGGTGTTTTTACAGGGAGATATCTAATTAACCCGATAACCAAAGAAAAAATTCCAATATGGATCGCAAATTATGTAATAATGT
>WJKS01000036.1 GCA_014728985.1 Candidatus Aenigmatarchaeota archaeon | reverse complement strand
TTATATGGGTATACTTTAACCGAGTATCCTGAACTAAGAAGGATTCTAACAGAATCTGGTTTCAAAGGAGAAGGGGATCGGTTTCAGCATCGTTTATACGACAAAGTAACCGTAACACCTGGTCCTGGCGGACTTACAATTCAAATCCCCCATCTTCCTATCCCAAGTACAATTGGTCTTAAATTAAGGAGACGGATTCCTGACTTAAGAGTTGTTAATTATGATGAAGACCCTTATGGAAATTCAATTGTAGTATAATACCACCCAATTCCCAAAAAAAACTATTAGTGACTAATTAATTTCCTGGATTTCACATCTTCCACAGGTTAAACAATCTTCAATATGTTTACGACAGAAAACGACCTTAATACCAGTTTTCTCACAATAAAGAACCAAATTATTCGCAGGTTCTTTACAGACTATACATAGTGATTTCTCCATACATTCACACCTTCATTAATATAACAGTGTTATATTTTTGGAAATAAAAGGATTTGTCTTATATTGAATATAAATCTCAAAAATGGATTCTTAAGAATAATTGGTTAATATCATTTATGGTTAAATGGAATATTGAGGATACAGGATTCACACTTAACGAATTAAAAGAAACAATGGTAGATTCATTTTCAAGTCATGGTCTCCCAATAAGAAGAGGATGCTTCTCTGTACAACAACTTGAACCACCAGGATGTGTTAGGTGCCAATATTCCACACAAAATCCAGGCCTTTATTATCACTTTACAACTAATCTTGGTACTTCAGAAACATATGATGGTTCAATCTCAGTTGGAGAAAAAGGTCAAGGATATGGTAGACGTCTTGAAGAAGCAGGAGTGGAATTTTGTAGAAGAGTCGGTGTTAAAACAATGGTTCTCACTAGAGTTACAGGAGGATCTGAAGGATTCTGGAGGAAAATGGGTTATGTAAAAGGTAAAAAAAGAATATAATTCACTAACTAACAATGGACTTTCATGACTCCTTAAAAATCTTAGGACAATATTTCTCTATAGGGCATTTATCACAATAAGCCTTACGAGTAGTACAAATCTTCTTACCATGTTCAACAAAGAGTGCATTAACAAGATTTCGTTTATCTTCAGAAACTGTTTTATGTAGTTTTTCCCTGACAATTTCGGGTTTATCCTTCCAGTTAGCAATACCTAATCTCTTAGAAATTACTTCTACATGAATATCAACAGGAATTACCTGCTTGTCAAATGCATAACATAAAGTGCAATCAGCAGTCTTCCCCCCAACACCCGGTAATCTCATCAATTCCTCCCTATTTCCCGGAACTATGCCACCATAATCCTCAACAAGTATCTTCGAAAGTTCTTTAATGTACTTTGCCTTCTGATTATAGAAACCAACAGGATAAATCATATCAGCAATTTCCTCCTCTGAATATTCAAGAAAATCATCAGGTGACTTTATCTTTTTAAACAGTTCTTCATTAGTCGGCCAGGTAACTTCATCTTTGGTCCTCTGTGAAAGTATAGTTCCAATCAAAACCTCAAAAGGGTCTCCCCGATTGTCTTTCCAGGAAATATCATAAACCTTATTAAGTTTACTGATAATAATGTTCATTGTTCTTTTGTTCATACTTGATATGTTACTAAAGGAAGAATATAATACTATTCTGCTTTGTTTAGAGGTAATTCTATATGGCGTTTAAAAAATTAAGTCCAAAACTACAAAGAGTACTCAAAGAACGAGGATTTGAAGAGGCTACTCTACCCCAAGAATTAGGTATTCCAGAAATTCTTGCAGGTAGAAATGTACTTGTCATTGCTGAAACAGGATCGGGAAAAACCGAATCTGTCGCCTTACCTGTATTTGATATGTGGTTAACTTCTGAGAAAAAGCCAAAGCCTTACAGTATTCTCTATATCACACCTCTGAAAAGTCTAAACCGTGATCTTCTCGAAAGATTCCTCTGGTGGGGTAAACAATTAGGGATGGATATATCTGTCAGACATGGAGACACGAGCCAATACGAAAGGAGAAAGCAGGTTGAATTCCCCGACGACATGCTAATCGTAACTCCAGAAACTTTGCAGGCGATACTTCCCGGGAAAAGACTCAAAGAACACTTAAGAAACGTTAAATGGGTAATTATTGATGAAGTCCATGAACTAGTTTCATCCAAAAGAGGTGTACAATTAACACTAGGTTTGGAAAGACTCAGGGAATTATGTGGGGATTTCCAATTAATTTCCTTATCAGCAACTGTAGGTTCACCAAAGTATGTTGCCGATTTTATCTCAGGTGGGAGACCAACAAAGATAATTAAAGCTGTGACGGAAAAACAGTTCGATATAAAAGTGATAGATCCTGAACCAGAAAAATCTGATAACCAACTTGCAGAAAAAATTTACTCCTCACCCAAAACCGCAGCAAGATTAAGGGTGGTTCATGATCTTATAAAGGAAAATACATCTACTCTGGCTTTCACAAATACCCGGGACTTCGCAGAAATATTAGCTTCAAGACTAAAACAGATTTATCCAGACACTCCAATAGAAAACCATCACAGTAGTCTTAGTAAATCAGTCAGAATAGATGTGGAAGAGAAATTTAAAAACCAGGAACTTAAAGGTATAGTCTGTACTTCCTCACTAGAACTAGGAATAGACATAGGTAGCATCAACTCCGTCCTTCAATACCAATCTCCTCGACAGGTATCAAAATTGATCCAACGTGTGGGAAGATCTGGACATACATTAAAACAAAAATCAAAAGGTACAATCATTGCAACAGATATTGATGATATATTTGAATCATCGGTAATTGTAAAACAAGGGTTATCAGGTAAATTGGAACCGATCATTGCTCATGAAAAGGCATTTGATGTTCTTGCAGGACAAATTGTTGGTTTAACCAGAGATAAATGGGATGTTACTCAGGATGAAATTTACAGAGTAGTCAAACGCGCTTATCCTTATAGGAATCTAACCAAACAAGAATTCATTGAGGTATGTAAGCAATTGAATGTGAACAGGTATATATTCTTAGACCCAGAAAAAGTCAAAGGTTCAAGAAAGGGATTATTCTACTATTTCAAAAATCTGAGTACTATACCTGATACCAAAAGTTATACGGTCATTAATATGGTTTCAGATCAGAGAGTAGGAACTTTGGATGAAGAATTTGTTGCTCTGAATGGGTCATCAGGAGTCACATTTGTGATGAAGGGTGATGCTTGGAGAATAATTACTGTTGAAGAATCTAAGATTTATGTTGAACCTTCAGGGGAAACAGATGCTGCTATTCCTGGCTGGGAAGGAGATCTAATGCCGGTTCCTTATGGAGTTGCTCAGGGGGTCGGTAGATTAAGAAAATTAATAGCTGAAAATCTTGGTAATAATCCGGTCAGAAAGGTACTAGGAAAGTATCCTATTGATGAGAACTCCGCGAACAAAATGGTTCAGATAATTAAAAAACAGAAAAAAGACGGTTTTATTCCAACTAATCACACAGCACTTGTAGAGATTCAAGGTGACAATATAGTCATTCATACCTGCCTTGGAACTAAAGGAAATGAAACTTTAGGAAGATTCTTATCCGCTATTTTGGCTGAGAAGATTGGTTCTGTAAGACTCAAGACTGATCCTTATCGGGTTATTCTTCAGCTTCAGATAGTTAACCAGAATATGTTGGAAGATATATTACTCAACACCAATCCTGAAGACTTAGAATTTTATCTGGAGAAGAATTTATCTGAATCCAGGTTATTCCAGTGGAGATTCATTCATGTCGCTAAAAGATTTGGTGTCATCAAAAGAGATGCAGAATATGGGAAAGTCAGATTAAGTAAAATCATTGATCTTTATTCAGGAACGCCTGTGTGGGAAGAAACACTAAGAGAAATTAAGACAGATAAATTGGACGTAGATGTAGTTAAAGATTTCTTGAAAAAAATAAAAGAGAAGAGAATGAGCTTGATCTTTAGGAGGGGTTTGTCACCTCTTGGGCAAGCTGGGATAAAAGAAAAATCCGAATTAATTGGGTCTGGTAAACCTGACTTACAAATACTGGACATATTTGGTAAAAGGTTGGATAATAAAAGAATTAGATTGGCTTGTCTGAACTGTGGAGATTGGACTCAAGTCTATTCTGTCGGGGACTTACCTGAAGATATAAGATGCCCAAAGTGTCAGGCGAAACTGATAGGAATGACAGGAAGGACAAGGATAGAAGTAAAAGATCATATAAAAAAGAAACTTGAAGGGAAGGCTCTGAAATCAGAAGAACAAACCAAATATGAAAAGATTAAAAAAACGTCAGATCTGATAATAGTTCATGGAAAACAGGCTATAAGAGCTATGGCAACAAGAGGTGTCGGTGCTACTACAGCTAAAAGAATACTTAGGAGAATGTACCATGATGATAAAGAATTTTTGAAAGCTTTGTTGAAAGCAGAGAGAACTTATATTAAGAATAAGAAATACTGGGGGTAAATTAAACCAATTAAATTAAGAAGATCTAGGGCATCCCTGATCCCTTAGAACGTAAAAACCACGTCCAGGGGGACACTTTTGAACCATTTCTTCCATATCACCATGCATCTACCAATACCTCCCAAGAACATCTGATTCAGTTAAAGATGGGTGTATCAGGTAATCCTAGTATTGAACCGTCACTTCTTATCTCATAAACTTTAAAAACTCTACCAGGCCCACCAGTAGGTGAGATTAAAACTGTTGGAAAACAGGGGTGAAATATATAAAAATCAGGAAATTCAAGTCTGATGTCAAGAAATCTAGGGTTCGTAAAATTATTTTTGAGCTCTAATCTTAAATAAACATACCAAAAACCATTAATTTCTCAAAATCAATAACCATAATTATGAAAATACCAACTAAATTCTATCTAAACCTTGAAGATTATAAAATCTACTTTGATAACAAGAAAAAAACTTATGTCTGTGAAGACTTAGAGACCGGTGAAAAGACCAATATCGGAGTAATAGGTACATTTCTTCAGATGGGTATTATTAAGGCGATTGAGGACAATCCAGGTAATCCGGATGAAAGAGTGGCTTACCTTATGGATAAAGTGGTTAGCCTGGAAAAGAGACTAGGTCATGTAGTACAGGAATCCAAGACACTAAAAATAGAAGATAGAGAAGAAGAGATAAAAAAACCAAAAGAAGAGCCTCTGTCAAAAAAAGAACCTGAAGAATTAGAAAAAAAAGAGAGAGAGCCTATACTTAAAAAACATCCTAAAAAACCAGAAAAAGGTGAATCAATCAAAGAAAGAGTAATGGAAAAAATAATAGAAAAAACAGTTGAAGAAGAATCTGAAATCCCTGAAGACGTTGAAATCGAATCCGATGAGGAAATCGATAACTGGATGGAAATTTGACCCCTAAAGCATTTCTTTTAGCTTTTCTGAGATAAATTCAACAACCTTACTGTCCGTTGGTACCGTGAAAGACTTTCTGTATCTCTTTGACCCATCCAACATCATAAATCCTCTTGATATTGAAATGAATTCATTCTCGCCGCTATCACTAATCGCTTTCTTCCTTGCAACTTCAATAAAGTCGTTCTTCCCAAATTTAACCTCTTCTCCTTTTATTGTAACATATTCTACCATTCTATTCTAACCTCCTAGTCTAGTTTTAATTAAATAAAGGTAGAAGAGTATTTAAAGCTAATTTTTTCCTAAGAAAATTATTTTTTCTTCTTTTTGGTTTTTCTTTTAGTTGTTTTTCTGGTTGTTTTTTTCTTGACCTTAGTTTTTCTCGGTTTTGTTGTCTTCCTGGTCTTAGTCTTCCTTTTAGTTTTCTTTTTCTTCTTAGGTAGCACTTTTTTCTTGACTTTCTTAATTAATTTTTTCATAGAATAATATTTTTGTCGGCTGGGTTATAAAGGTTTATGTTTCGAAGAAAAGTAATTTCTATCATATATTTAAAGTGGTAATATTGAGTAGATTTATATAATTAAAGTGCCTGATTAGTTATTAAAAATAAAAGAGGTGTAAAAATGAATATAAAAACAATTCTAACTATTGGATTCCTATTAATTTTGATAATAAGTCCAATATTAGTCACTGCATGGGAGCCACCAGAAAGTTTTGACTGGACAAGTCCTTATAAAATCAAGGCTAACTGTGGTGGTGGATGCCATATACAATTCGGTAAGATTTGGCTAGATATGCTATTGTAGAATTACTCTTTCTTTTTGCTATTTTATTTAATTCTAGTGGGCCGAGTGAGATTCGAACTCACGACCGCTCGGTTATCAGCCGAGTGCTCCAACCAGACTAAGCTACCGGCCCTTAATGCAAGTAATTTGTCTATTAATTATTTAAGATTAGTTCTTATTTCTTTTACTCATCTCTTTTTTTAACGCCTTTTTGAGTGAAACGGTACGATCACAAACAGGATAACTAGAACATCCCCAAAATGAGCCGTATTTACCTTTCTTGATAACCATCATATCCTTACATTTACTGCAGATGTATCTCTTTGGTTTTTTATCTATACATTTTAAACATACTGGTTGTTTTTCCTTATTATAGTGGGTCGCAAACTTTCCACAATACACACAGATATCTGACATGGCAATAGATTAGATGTTTTGTGTTAATAATTGTTATTGGTCGTGAGCAAATTCAACTGTAGGTTTTAAATATTTCAAAATAATTAATAAGGATATTGTACTTTAGAGGTGATTGAAATATCAAAATCTGGTAAAAAAGTCGACCCAGGGCGTCCTCGTGTAAACTTAAATCTTGGTCCTCATCCAGTTACTATTCCAGCGGAAAATGTTGGTCCATATTTAAGAAGACATGGTTATACAATGGAAAATGACTAATCCACTATTCTAAAGTCAATGAGTACCTATATGTAATTAGATATATTTCCAATTCAAAAACAGATCTTTTTATATCTTACTATTTATAACCACATATAGGTAGTGAATATGGAAAAGAGATGTCCCGAATGTGGTTCAAAAAACCTTAAATACAATTCAGAAGGCCTGATCTGTCAAAATTGTGGATTGGTAATCGAATCGACCGTCATGTTCTTAGGTGGAATGGTATTCTAGGATAGTTCATCAATGATTTTTTCCAGAGTTAAATCTTTTTCTTCACCTGTCTTCATGTTTTTGAGTTTGAATTTACCTGACTCTACCTCTCTTGGACCAATTATTACGGTATAAGGTATTCCTAACGAATTAGCATAATCTAGCTGTTTACTCAATGGTCTTCCCATAAGGTCTGACTGGGTGTTTAACCCTGAATCACGTAGTTTTTGGGTAATTTTTAGCGTTTCTTCTTTTAATTGATCGTTAACATTAATTACAAAAACTTCAGTGTAAGTTTTCTTATCAATATCCTCCCGTTCTTTCAGGAGGTCGATTATTCTTTCTATACCTATTCCAACACCCACAGCAGGTATTTCTTTATTAGAATTAGCAAAGCTACCAATCATATTATCGTACCTACCACCACCAGCCAAACTTCCTATAGACTTATCTTTACTCATGGCCTCAAAAATTGTAGAATTGTAATAATCGAATCCTCTTACAAGACTCAAATCAAGTATTATGTTTTCTCTACCCATATTTTCAAGATTTTTCACCAGCTCTGACAGAAGTTTAACACCTTCTTTACCGAGTTCTAAATCACCGATTAAACTTTTAGCGCCCTCAATAATTTCTCTTGGATTTCCCTGAATATTCAAAATTTCCAATATTTTTTCCCGTGCCTGATCACTTATTCCCCTATCTTTAAGTTCCTTACTCACTCCATTCAAACCAATCTTATCCAATTTATCAATAGCTCTAAAAGCATCCAAAACTCTCTCCTCTTTTACACCGGAAAACTGCATTATTGCAGATAATAATTTCCTGTTATTAATTCTCATATAAGAATTATTGAAACCCAATTCCTCCAACACAGATAAAGTACAATCTATTATCTCAGCATCTGCCTCTATTTTTTCTGTACCTACGATATCAACATCACATTGCCAAAACTCTCTATATCTTCCTTTTTTGACTTCTTCATATCTCCAAACCCTTGAAATCTCATATCTTTTAATCGGTTTAGTTAACTGAGGATTTGAAGCTACTTGCCTTGAAAATGGAACTGTTTGGTCAAATCTAAGAGCCAACTTTCTATTTGATTTATCCTCAAAAATGTACAAATTATCCTGGCTTTCCTTTCCTATCGATTCCTTCACTGCAAATAACTCATAATTTTCAAAAGCAGGTGTTTTATAAGGATCAAATCCGTATCTCTTGAAAACTTTTTTAACAGTATCAAATACCTTCTCCCTTAATATCATTTCTTTTGGAAAGAAGTCTCTTGTTCCTCTTGGTGGCTGTAATTTCTCTTTATCAGATAATTCTGTGACGTATGAATCTGATTTAAGAGATTCACTCTCTTTTAAGACTGCTCCCACGAACCTGTAAATGTCTTTTCCTTTTCTCTTAATATCTAAAAGCTTGTATTCACCTATTTCAGATGTATTATTTACATGAGGATTTCCACAGGGTTGGATATCAAAATCTCCTATTGAAACTATTATGACCTCTTCAGCAGTATATGGAACAGTACTTATATCAACATCCTCAGGAACATCTTTTCTTTCATATAATTTCTTAATTATAGGAAGGTTCCTTCTAATAACTGAATTTACTCTTTCTTCAAATTCTTCTTTCGGAATTTTTGTCAAATCCTGCTGGCATTTTACATCAATCCTTATTTTATTCTCATAGAATTGCATTCCCGTCTGCTTAGCTTTATAATCATCCTTCAGAATTCTCCATAAGATGTGTTGTGCACTTTCCAACCTTGCTTTCATTGATACCATGAACTCACCTGTTACCTCCTACATTATTATTGGATTTAGATTTAAAAGTAGATAATCTAGCAGCTTCATCAGCATATATTTGTGTGCAATCAATTATCGGAATTTCAAAATTTTCCTGGCTTATTATCGGTGGAAGATCTGTACATGCAATCAAAATCGCCTCTGAGCCACGCGAATTTAAACTTTGGATTACTTCTCTCAAATCTCTTCTTTCTTTCTCCGTTGTTCTATCTGCGAGCTGGTTCATTATTATTCTGGTCACTTTGTTTTGATTTTCTTTTCTAGGTTTGATCAACTTGACACCAACTTTCTGAAAATCGTTGTCATAAACTTCCTTATCAAATACAGTTGCATTTGTACCTAATATTCCCACCTTTTCGTAACCATTTGTTTTCACATACTTAGAACTAACTTCCGCTATACCTATTATTGGTATCTCAACATTTTTCCTAAGCCTTTTTAATAAGAACTGTACCGTGTTACAAGCTATTACTATAAAATCTGACCCTCCTTTTTCCAAAAGTTTTGCTGCATCAGATAGCATTCTCAAAGTTTTCTTCTCGTTTTCCATATTCTCAACTACATCAGGAATTGGAACACTATATATTATCATTGCTGGGAAATCTTTATCGTACTTGGCTCCAAAATTCTTCTGATAATATCTCACTATTTTCATGTATTGATCCGATGTTGCCTCAGGGCCCATGCCACCTATTATTCCTATATTTTTCATTTTAATCACCTCTTATTCTTCTTAAAACATCTAAAGTACCATTGTGCTATCCCGAATTAATTGCAGTCTTCCTATCTGAATAAAATACTTCAACTGGATACTTATACTTGATAGCCCCATTTGGTCTTTTGTAATTCCAATACCTCACGAATTTCTTATGATCCCCTTTGGTAACCCATATTTCTGATTCATAACATCCATGAAAATTCTCGATTTTTCCGAGAGTTGTAGGCCTGTTTTTTGATGATGTTATAGTTTCTACACCACTATCCATGCAAAATTGTTCAAACTCTGTTGGTTTATCGCTTCTAGTACAGGTAAATTGTGTTCCATTGTCGGTCAGAATTTGGCTTGGTTTACCATATCTCTTGAACGCATAATCTACGGCTTTGATAGTGTTATCCATTGTTGCCTCCTCAACCCTCCTTGACACCACAACAAATCTAGAGTGATCATCATAGAAAGTGATCATAGGAATTTGATCGTCAGAATTGATATCTTTCCAATCTCCTTGCCATAAACTCATACTATGTTCCCTTTCCCATCTCTTCTTTCCCCATGTCTTTCTTGGCTTTCCTATTGGTTTATTTAGTCCCTTTATTTTCAATAACTGATATATCCTGTTATGTGGTATGTGTATTCCATAATGTTGCTCCAGATGACCTTCTATCTTTACAGGAGACCAACCATATTTCTTTCTCCAGATCTGTATTCTTCTTGAGTTAATCGGATCCATATCAAATGATGGCTTAGGTCCTGGTTTTTTCTTTTTTATCAGTTCTGCGTGCCCTTTTGTTTTTATTATCTTCTTCCAATAGAAGTAAGTCCTTTCTGGTATCCCAAGATGTTCTCTTATTTCCTTGTCAGTCCATCCGTTCAAAAGCTGGACTCTAATGAAAACTATTTTATCGGCTCTTTTCATACTATCACCCTATTATTCTTTAGGGTGACTGCAACTAATTGGGATAACACA
>WJKS01000035.1 GCA_014728985.1 Candidatus Aenigmatarchaeota archaeon | reverse complement strand
GAAATATATAGGGTATTTTTCTCCTTTCACAAAGTTCTCGAATTCTAACTGGTTCTGAAACTACCCATTGATCCTCAAGGCCCCTTTCAACTACAACACCAACGCCCTCAGTATCCCTATAACACCTAATTGAACCAGAAACTTCAACTCCAGCTTTCCCAATTCGAGTTAGTGGAGAAACCTTATGTAGTGGAAGTGTCCTAGATGAAGTACCTGAAACAACAAGTAGTTCCCCATTATCAAGGTCATGATGGGTTTCTCCTTCTTCAAGTCCATAAAGAGATAAACCTGTACCATCCTGACTATAATATAATACAATAGGTTTTCCTTGAACTCCAGTTAACGGGCGCATATAAAATATAATAAAAAATAAAAATAAAAATCTATTCAAAAATTTTCATCATTATGTATTAATTCCATTTTTCTTCAGTAGGAATAAAATACATGCGTTAATTTTATTTGAAGGAAAATATGTAATAATATACTATATGGTAGGAAAAGAAGCTGAAATTTGTTTTGAAGTCTCATTTGAATGTGGGAATAAGGTAGGCGGGATTTATACTATTTTGAAATCCAAAAGCGGAGAAATGAAGAAAAAATATGGAGATAATTACTGGGCTATCGGGTTTTATAACCCAAAAGAATATTTGAATAATTTTGAGGAGAAAAAAACACCCAAAGAGCTCGAGAATATATTCTCTGAACTGGAAAAAAAGGGGGTTAAATGCTACTATGGGAAATGGTTCCAGGCCAATGATGTAAATTTGATATTAATAGATTCTTCTGAGTTCCAAAAGAAAAACGTAAATAGCCTTAAAAAGGAATTTTGGGAGGATTATGGGATAGATTCGATCAAAGTAGGGTTCGACTTCGATGAACCATTTGCTTGGTCATATGCAGCAGGATTACTAATAGAAAAAATGCTTGAAATGAAAGGATTTAAAGGGAAAAAATCGGTAGCTCAATTCCATGAATGGTTATCTGGCTCAGGATTACTTTACTTGAAAAAGAAAAATGCTCCAGTGGGACTAGTATTCACAACCCATGCTACAAGAATAGGTAGGGCTAAATCCGGTTGCGGAGAAAATCTAATGAAAGAGGTTAATGAAGGACTGAAAAAAGGTGAATATTTTGATGATAAAGATGCCTACAAATACGAACTGCAGGCCCAACATATGATGGAAATGAGTACAGCAAAACATTCTGATATATTCACTACTGTAAGTGATATCGTTAAAAAAGAAGCTACATATATCCTAAAAAGAACACCAGAAGTTGTTGCTCCAAATGCCTTAGATTTGTCAGGATCATTCAGAACAAGAAGACTCACGATATTACATGAAAATTATAGGGAGAAAATTGATAAATTCCTGGATGCCTATTTCTCACCTTACTACCCTGTCAAAATGAAAGATAATATGATAACCTTTATATCTGGGAGATATGAGTTCCTTAATAAAGGGGTTGACCTCTATATCAACGCATTAAAGAAATTAAATAAAAGACTCAAAGAAAGAAAATGTGAAAAACTTGTCTTTGCATTCATTCTAATACCTGCAGGAATTAAAGGACCAAAAACTAGTGTACTTGGAAATTTAGTACATTATCAGAAAATGCTCGATCTGGTCAAGGAAAAGACAAATGAAATAACAGATGATGTAGTCTCTGAAATGTTATTTCACAAAAAAATAGATATTGAGAAGATACTGGGTGAGGATTTCTATAGAGATATGAAAATTCTATCAAACTTCTTCAGTAAATATCAAGGAAAAAACCCACCATTATGTACATATCAACTGGATTATGATGAAAAAGAGGATTTAATAATTAAAGCACTTCAGGAAGCTGGCTTGACAAACAAAGAAGAAGACAGAGTTAAAATAATATTTTACCCGACTTACCTTTCTCCTTCAGATGGTCTATTAGGACTAAGTTATAAAGAATTTGTAATTGGTGCATCTGTCGGAGTTTTTCCATCGAGATATGAACCATGGGGTTATACACCATTTGAAACGGCAGTACTAAGAACACTTTCAGTCACCACAGATGTTGCAGGATTTGGAAAATTCATCCTTAAAAATGTCCCAAAAGAAAACCCAATTAAAGTATTGCATATTATGGATAGAACTAATGAACAAACCAGCGCAGAATTAGCAGATATACTGGAATTCTTTGTTTACATGGAAAAGGAAAGTAAAACTAGAATGAAAATTAAGACAAGGGAAGTCGTTGATATCCTTGACTGGAAAGTACAGGTCGTAAATTATTTCAATGCACATAAAATGGCAATTGAAAAGATGTTAAGTAGGACTGATAAGAATGGTTGAAATTAGAAAAGACTACCTCCTTAATAGATGGGTAATAATTTCTGAAAAAAGGAAATTTAGACCAAAACCCAAGGACGAACCCAAAAAGAAAAAATTACCAAAGAAATCCAAGAATTGTCCCTTCTGTCCTGGAAATGAAAAAATGTGTCCTGAACCAATTATAGAGAAACCAAATAAAAACTGGAAAATAAGGGTCATTGGTAATAAATACCCTGCCGTGAGTAAGGAAGAAAAATTCAGAGAGAAATTTGGTAGATTAACCACGAAAAAGACTGGATATGGTTCACATTATCTAATAATCGATACGCCTAAACATAATTCATACCCTGCTAATTATAAGAAAAAAGAATGGAGATTATGGTTTGAAACAATTAAGGACGTCTTCAACGAAGAAGCAGCAGATGAGAATATACAATACATCTTAGCTTTTAAGAATCGCGGACCTGAGGCTGGTGCTTCTCAACCACATCCACATACTCAAATAATATCTCTACCTGCAGTTCCACATTTAATAAATGAAGAAATGAGCGGAGCTGATGATTATTACACCTTTAACGGAAAATGTATTTTCTGTGAAATTATTAAAATGGAAAGTAAATTTAAGAAAAGAGTTGTATTTGAAAACAAGGACGTGATAGCATTCTGTCCTTATGCACCACTGTGGCCATTTGAAGTGTGGATATTCCCAAAAGAACATACACCATCAATACAGATGTCAAAATCATCAGAAGATGGGATTTTAAAGGCACTTAGCAAGGTTCTTAAGACTTATTATAAGGTATTGGATGATCCACCATTCAATCTATACATGCACACTGCTTACTTGAGAATGAAAGACCATGTTCCACAGAAATATCATTTTCACATAGAGATCAACCCTAGATTAGAAAAAGATGCTGGATTTGAATTAGGAGCGGGAATGAACATTACAACGATTTCTCCTGAAGAGGCTGCGAAGATTCTGAGGAAAAAAACTTAAATGAGGGGGTATTTTGAAGTTACCTAAATTGAAAATAGATAGAGATGGAATTAGGAAGATTGAGAAATCCAAAAAATTGGAGTGGATAGTGACAAATGGAACAGGATGTTATTCTTCTTCAACTATAACTGGAATGAACACAAGGAAATATCATGGGTTATTAATAGCGTCTAAAAAACCACCTCTTGACAGGAAAGTTATTTTATCAAAATTGGAAGAGGAATTAATCCTTGAAGATAAAAGGGTCCAATTATCGACCAACCAGTATGTGGATACTATTTACCCAAAAGGTTACGAATATCTTGAGAAATTCGAATTAAATGGGAACCCTGAGTTTTTCTACAAGGCTTTTGGTATTAAAATCAGAAAAGAAATTTTCATGTTAAGGGAAAAGAACGTGGCTGTTGTATCCTATGAAGTTGACAGCGGGAACAAAAAAATTAAATTAAGATTAAAACCATTGATAAACCATAGGTCCATCTACCACGTCAGAAAGAATAAGGACTTATTTGAAACTGAAAATAAGGAAAAGGGAGTTAAAATAAACTTTGGGAAAGACGATTTCCTGAGAATATTTACAACTAAAGGAAAATACTGCCCCAGTACTCTAAAAGAAGAACAAAAATGGTATAAAAATTTTTACTATGAAATGGAAATTCAGAGAGGGGAAGATGGGATAGATAACTGTTATAATCCTGGAGTATTTGAGGTAGAAGGAAAGGGTAAGTTTGAATTCAAAATTATTGCTAGTTACTGTGATGACAAGGACTATGATTATGATAAAATGAGGAAGAAGGATATCAAAAGAAAAGAAAAAATACTAAGTGACTTTTTCAAAAGAAATAAAACCAAAGAAGAGGACTGGGTTAAATGGCTAATATTAGCTTCAGATAATCATTTAATCAAAAGGTACGATGGTAAATACTCCATTATCGCAGGTTATCATTGGTTTGGAGAATGGTCAAGAGATACTATGATATCTCTTCCTGGAATTTGCTTGAAAACCGGAAGACTGGATGAGGCAAAAAAAATATTAGAGGGTTATTCTAAGCATGTTAAGAATGGGTTATTACCTAACACTTTTCCTGTGAGTGAAAATGATAAACCCAATTATAACTCTGTCGATGCTACATTGTGGTTTGTTAACTGTATCTACCTTTATTACCAAGAAACTAAGGATAAAAAATTCATCAAGAAGATATGGCCGATAATCATAAGCATTATCGAGAAACATGTTGAAGGTACTAATGGAGTAAAGTTGGATGATGATTTTCTGTTAAAACATGGTCCTGGAATGACATGGATGGATGTCAAACTCAATGGTGAATATGTGACACCCAGATCAGGTAAAGCTGTTGAGATACAGGCTTTGTGGTACAATTGTCTATGTGTAGCTGAATTCTTTGCCAAGGAATTAGGTAAGGATTACAGGAAATATCAATTCCATGATAATATGGCTAAGAAGAATTTTAACGAGAAATTCTGGAGTAACGGTTACCTGAAAGATACTCTGGATGATAATACCCTAAGACCTAATCAGTTAATTGCATTGGATCTTCCTTTCAAAATTATTGATGATGATAAAAAGATTATTAAAAGGGTTAAAGATACTCTAGGAACAGACTATGGATTAAGAACGTTACCTAAAGATAACGGAAATTATAGTGGTACTTATTCTGGAGATGTTGGTCAGAGAGATAGAGCATATCATCAAGGTACAATCTGGCCTTGGATAAGTACTCTAGTTGAAAATAATAAAAAATGGTTAAAAAAATTCGTCAAAAGGGAAACAAATGATTTTGGTTTGGGTACTATTTGCGAAATAATTGATGGCGATGAACCTCATGAAGGTAGAGGCTGTATCTCTCAAGCATGGAGTATAGGGAAATTATTGGAGGGAATTTAGAACTTTTTAATTGCACTACCATCTTCCAAAATAGTATAACCAGAATCTCCGAAGAATTTCTTATCTGCGTCTTCAACAGAAAGTCCACTATATCCTAACGCTTTTACTACCCCTTCTGTTATACTAAGAAATTCTCCACCAAGACCCTGTCTTCTATGATCTGGGTGTACACTTATTTGACCAGCTATTAACGCAACTTCACGCCTTTGTCTATGAGGACCTATCATTAGAGAAAATCCTGTGTACAAAGGATTACCCTTTTCATCAAAAATTGGTTCATTAGATAAAACCGTTGAGTCGTACCCAGAAAGACTTGGTTTACAGTATCTAACAGCAACAAATGGGCCTTGAGGATCAACAACAAGAGAATCATCTTCAGAATAAGCAGAACTACTCAAAAAGCACCCCCTTATCTTGTCAATAATTATCATTGATTAATATTAAGATATTAAAAAATTAGTTTTTAACTCCTTTTCTAACCTATTTACTACTCTATAGTAATATTTATATACTATATATAACTATTAGTTAGTGACAACTATGTCCGATAATAGAGTATTTTGGGTACCATTATGGCATATTTACCAGCCTCCGGTCCAAACAAAAGAATGGCTGGAAAAGGTCACTAATGAATCCTACAGGCAAATAATTAAACTGTATTCGGATTTCCCAGAAGCTAAATTCACGCTAAATATTAACGCTTCTCTGACTCAGTTACTGATGGACCATGACATGTGGGATGTAATAGATGGATTCAAGAATTTGGCTGAAAATGGTCAATTAGAATTCGTATCCACGCCTTGTTATCATACAATTTGCCCACTTCTACCTGAAAAAGAGATTATAAGACAGATCGAAATTAATGATAAAATCAATAGAAAAGCTTTTGGAAACGCTTATAAACCCACAGGAGTTTGGTTACCAGAGATGGCATATTCGCCAAAAGTTATTTATGCAATTAAAAAAGCAGGGTATAAATGGATTCCTCTAGCAGGGGTAGCATCTAATGGTAGATGGACAAACAAGGGATATCATACTGTCAAGGATGGTAAAAACGATATTAAAGTCATATTCAGGGATGATAGGGTTAGTTTGGATATAGGTTTTGGACGAACAGAGAATAATTTTGTTGATGAATTAACCAGAAATAAAGGAACTTATTGCTTTACAGCTTTAGATGGTGAAACTATAGGTCATCATGTACCTTTTATGGTCAAGGGAATGAGAGAAACTCTTGAAAAAATAAGGGAAAATCCTAACGTGGGAACACTGACTTGCAGTGAAATATTTGAAAAATTCGATTGTTTAGGGAAAGTAGATGCTTTTCCATCAAGTTGGTCAACCACTTACGAAGATATTAAAGCAGGTAATTATTTTCCACTTTGGTTAGAAAAACATCAGGAACCATTCAAAAGTGTCCATAAATTAGCTTGGGATCATTTAGAATTACTTATTGATGCTTCCGATACAGTAGAAAGCAGATTAAAAGGTAAAAGGGGACTTAAAAACAAATTCGGAAATGTCAGAAATGTTGTCGATAAAAGTCAGTACAGTTGTATGTACTGGTGGTTCACTAGAGATGAGTGGCATAGGGTTGCTTCAAGGTTCTTGGCAGGACTAGAAATGCAATCAAAAGCATTTACTCAATTACAAAGAATATCCGGAGATAAGAAGGTTGAAGGATTGATGGACAAAGCTCATGATATAAGGGAAGAGATATACAAAAAAATGAATAATTACTACTACTCAACAGAAAACAGTTAAATTGAATCAGAAAGCATATCTATAAAAAATTAATCGATAATTATTTTACTGATATCTATGATAATAATAAATTATGATACCAATCCACCTACAGTCACAGGAGAAGAGATTAAATGTTGTGTACCGGGATGCCCAGCTCCCATGAGAACTGGGGATATAGTTTACTTGATTCCGGGAGTTGATGGTGGGGACACTGTTTTTGACCCTACTGGGGAAACCCCCTATATTATGTGCGGAAGGTATGGGAAAGATGGTTATAACTGGACTCGAGCAAGAATCGGGTAGAAAACATTAATTTAACCCCCCCATATAATTTTAACTCCATCTCTTAACCAAAGCACTCAAAGTGTTAAGAATACCTCCTCCAGCAGGAATGTAATTATCCCCAGCTAAAGTAGATGCTAATCTATGTAATTCTTTGGAAACTCGGGATTTCTTATCGTAAAAGGTCAAAGGAGTCTTCAAACCTAAACTCTCCATAACTTTATAATCAAATGGTATCTTAGCTAAAATAGGCAATTCAATCAATTCCAAAATTTCTTCATCAGGAAGTTCAAACTTCTTTCCTGTGACTTTGTTAAGAACTACTCCGAGAATATCAACACCCAAATCCTCAAGTATAGTCTTACCCCGAATAATATCGGTGATATCTGGAAGATAGGGTGTTGCTACAAGTATTGCTTCATTAGATGCCATCATACCCGAGATTGATTCCCTTCCAAAGCCAGCAGCATTATCAAGAAAAACAAAATCCTGATCCTGAAAAATATTCTCGATCTTCGAACCAAGCATCTTAACATCCACACCCATCATATCAGACAGATCCAGAGAGGCAGGTACAACTCTGACACCGGTGTAGTTGAGATAAGTTGCTTCATCCATACTAGACTCACCCTTAAGAACATCATTCAATGTCTTGGGATGATAAACCTTTCCAAAGTGCATAAGAAGATGAGAAGTAGTGAAATTACAGTCAAGAACAGTTACTTTTTTTTCTTTTTTGGCAAGTATAGTACTTAGATTGGACGTTATTGTTGTTTTTCCTACTCCGCCCTTACCTGACATTAATCCAATCGTTCTTGTCATGCTAGCACTAGTAATACATATGATTACTGTGAATTAAAAGTTTATTCCAAAAAACAAAACTCATAAATCCTATCAAATACTTATTATAATAGGTGTTTAAGTGACAAAAATTAAAGAAATCAAAGCAAGAGAAATACTAAGTTCTGGTTCTGTCCCCACATTAGAGGTTAAAGTTACCCTAAGTAGTACCAGGGAAGGTATAGCATCTGTTCCTTTTGGTTCTTCAGCTGGTAGCCATGAAGCATTTATGTTACTTGATAAAGACCCAAGTAGATTTATGGGTAAAGGTATGTTAAAGGCAGTTGCTAATGTTAATGAGAAAATCGCACCTGAACTGATCGGTAGAGAACCATATGATCAGAGGGGAATTGATCAGTTAATAATTGAACTTGACGGTACAGAGAACAAATCTAATCTTGGTGGGAATGCAATCCTTGGTGTTTCTTTGGCTGTAGCCAGGGCTGCTTCCAATGAAAAGATGATGCCCTTTTATGAGTATATCAGAGATGTCTTTGGACTACATATTCAAGGATGGAGATTACCTAACCCTATGATGGTCATAATTGAAGGTGGAAAACATGCTAATAATTCAACAGACCTTCAGGAGTACATGATTTCTCCTATTGGCGGAGAATCTGCTAGAAAAAACGTTAGAATAGGAATAGAAACTTATCTAGCTCTGAAAAAAATACTTAAAGAAAAGGGGTATAATACTACTGTTGGTAATGAGGGTGCATTTGCTCCAAGCGGACTGGAAACAAATGAATCACCATTCCCGTTGATAATTGAAGCCGTGGAAAAGGCTGGGTATAAACTGGGAGAAGATGTTGGAATATCTCTTGATCCTGCTGTATCAGAAATATATGAGGATGGTCATTACACGCTTGAGAAAGAGGGTAAAAATCTGACATCGCAGGAAATGATTGATTATTTTGTTAACTGGGTTGAAAAATATCCGGATATAATAGTTCTGGAAGATCCTTTGGACGAAGATGACTGGGATAGTTGGGTAAAGATTACTCAAAGAATTGGAAATAAGGTTGCAGTAATGGGAGATGATCTGACAGTCACTAATCCGAAAAGACTACAAAAAGCAATCGATCTCAAGGCTATTAACTCAATCCTTATTAAACTTAACCAGATTGGTTCCTTGACTGAATGTGTGGACTGCTGTATGCTTGCGAGAAAACATGGGATGATGACAGTGGTGTCTCACAGAGGCGGTGGAGAGACTAATGATACATCAATGGTAGATCTGGCTGTTGCTGTTGGTTCAGGGTTTATTAAAGTTGGTCCTTCAAGAGGAGAAAGAACCTGTAAGTATAACCGATTAATGGAAATAGAAGAAGAATTGGGTGGGGAATCAAGACCAACAGGAAAAGAATATATGAAAACAATCTAAGATGGTCATTATGGAAGTCAAAAACAAGGTTATATTACTGATTGCTGATGGCTGGGGAGTTGCTCCAGATGGTCCTGGAAATTATGTCACGAAATCCAAGACTCCAGTTTTTGATAAATTACTAGAGAAATATCCTCATTGTTTAAATCAAGCCGCTGGAAATGCGGTCGGATTACCAGAAGGATCTCAAGGAAATTCAGAAGTTGGGCACCTTCATATGGGTGCGGGTAGAATTGTATGGCAACCTTATGAACTAATCAACCGAGCGATTAAAGATGGATCATTCTTTGAAAACGAAAAATTAATTGAAGTTATGGAATACGTGAAAAAAAATAATTCCAAACTTCATCTAACCGGACTTTGTTCTGATGCAGGTGTACATGCACATATTAACCATCTGTTTGCATTGCTTGAAATGGCTAAAGATCATGGCTTGGATAGAGTGTTTATTCATTTTATTTCTGATGGTAGAGATGTTCCTGAGAAATCTGCTAAAAAGTATGTGGAGATGATTGAGAGTAAATGCTCAAAATTGGGTGTGGGTAAGATTGCAACTGTCTGTGGTAGATTTTATTCCATGGACAGAGATAATAACTGGGAAAGAACTGAAAAGGCTTATAATCTTTTAACAAAGGGGGGAGAATTTGGAGCGAAAACAGCAACAGGAGCCATTGAAAAAGCATATGAACGGGGGGATAAGATTGATTATTACATCAAACCAACTGCTATAGAAAATGTGAAGGTTGAAAATAATGATGGGTTCATATTTTTTAACTTCAGGACTGACAGACCAAAACAGTTGACTAAAGCCTTTATTACTGATGATTTTGATGAATTTGAAAGAGACGTTCACCCTGATGTTTATTTTGTTACCATGACTGAATATAAGGAAGATTTTGGAAATATTAATGTTTTTGAGGAAGTAGAAATTGATGGTGACTTAGGTGAAGTTCTTTCCGAGAATGGATTGAAACAATTAAGGTTAGCAGAGACAGAGAAGTATGCACATGTTACTTATTTTTTCAATTGCCAGCAAGATGACCCTTATCCTGGTGAAGAAAGGG
>WJKS01000002.1 GCA_014728985.1 Candidatus Aenigmatarchaeota archaeon | reverse complement strand
GTTCCTATATCATAACTACTTCCATCAGTAGTTATCCAAATGGTTCCGTTGGTTTCTGTTAATGGTAAGCTATTTTTAGTAGTATCATTTACAATAAGGGCTAAATCGTATGTAATTCCTACTCCATTGGCATCAGATCTATTAATATAAGAGGCGTTTCCAGCCGAAAGTGTTACCCCTAGGTCATTTTTCCCTATAACAGGTTCATTAGTTATCCCAATTGTTTCTGAAGTATTGATGGTGTTATAGGTATCATTAACTATAGAATAGAATTCAGCGGTAGTTTGATCAGCGCATGTGTAGTCGTCCACAAACACCGAACAATTCCCTGGGGGTGTTATTGTAGACATTCCTTTATACTCCCAACTACCAGTAGTTTTTACATATAATTGGCAACTGGTCGAATCATTTTCATTATCAGTAATTGAAATATTGTATGTGTAATTAGTTCCCCAACCACCACTTGAAGGGTCAACCAACTGATTAGTTAGGTTTGCCTCAAGGTTGTTCAGATAAAACCAATGAGGATGAGTTGTAAAGTTCTGGTTGTAATTGGTTAGCTCTGCTGTTATATTGACAGTCCAATTTCCTTCAGCCATACTCGTCGAATCCCAAGTACAATTGTAGTTACCATCACTGGAAGGATCATTCACATCATCACAAGAAGACGTATTTCCAAGATAATTCAAATCAATTGTATTTGTAACACCAGTTATGTTCCCATTATCGTATGGACCTTGATCATAACAATCCGAATAAACATTCCAACCTAGATCGATTGGATCAGTCACATTCCATTCAGAATCTTCTAGTGGATCATATAGATCAGAATATAATTGTCCCTTTACATAATAACTCCCATCGGTATCTCCCATAGACGTGTCATGATAACAGCCATTTCCAGATATCTCTGCATACCAATTCCTGCTTCCCACCTGATAACTACAGTTAGGATCAAGTGTGTAACTCATTACACCAGTATCATCATTTATTGTAACTATATGACCCCAATCAAAGGTTCCTTCCTCAGTCCCAAAATAGAAACTACCGTTTATTGGTTGACCCTCTTCACCAGTCACATTAACCGGAGTGGATGATTTATTTGTGTCTTTAATAGTAACTGTGAATAACTGGCTACCCGATTCTCTGTTTATGGTTTCTCCATCTCCTGAACCTTTAACAAACTCTACGGAATCTTTATGTAATGTCAAGGTAAAGTTACTGGTTTCATCAGTAAGCCCATAATTATCAGTTGCGTTAAACTTGAGATTAATCCCAGGACCATTTACATAATCATCACAATGGAAAACTGGGTTATAATTCAATGTATCCCCACTTATACAGTCAGAAGCAGTACAACTTTCAGTTAACATGTATTCCCATTCACTACCACCAACACTCTTCCACAAACTAACGTTTACCTCACCACCATCAGGATCTACAACATAAACCGACGAACCATAAGTATTACCCCAACCACTCTCATCAGGATCTATACTTTCACTAGAAATAGAAGGTGCGGTCCAGACCTGGAAAGCATTTGTCTTATTGTAAGTACCATCATCATAATAAACCTTACTGGAGTTCATCTCAAGATGTCTCCAACCAGTCCCCTGACCACTCGAATCCCAAGTCCCGGTGTAATTTCCATCATTTGGGTTCTGGACATTATCTGCATCCTGTTCATCATCCTTTATCCTGAAATTAACAGTAGCTCCAGACACCTGTTGCCCACATTCATCACTTACATTCGCTTCTATGTTGATAGTGTCTCCCAAATTGTAAACAGTTTCATTTGGTTTAATTATGTAATTGACTAGACTTGCGTTAACAAAAAAACTAAAATTAAAGGATGAATTTGGATAGTAACTGTTATCACCATCTCCAGTCCCTCCCTCAAATGTCACGTTCCACCATTGGTGACCAGTCTGATATAACGGACTACAAGATGGATTGAAATTGAATTGCACAAATCCTGTTGGATCATTTGGTTGATTGGACGTGTTTTGCATATTTCCGCTTTGATCTGTATTTGACCATTGATCATCTTCAGTTGTAACATAGAATTTGATAGTCTTACCTGCGCTCAAATTTGAATAACCTGTACCTGTATAAGTGTAAACATAAACTGAAAGACTTGTCTTATTATTTCCTATCCTGTTCACTTCAGTAGCATTCCCTCCAGCAAGCTGGAAGAATATGTTTCTCTTTGTTACGTTGTATGTTTTAGTGGAAGTTACGTTGTATCCACCGTTTGAATCAGAAACATTGATAAACCATTCATAATCTCCTATATCCCTGTAGTTATTTGCATTAAAAGAGAAACTCTTTGATTCATCAACACAATCAGAACATGGGTCTGAACTATATAATTGGAATTCTGTGTTCTCATGACATGGTATTTCACTATCAGGTGTCGTATTTCCTCCTGTACATCTTCTCCACATCTGAACTGTAACGTCGTCGTCGTCGTCCGTTATTTTGTAATTGAATGTAAATGTAGCACCCCATACTCCGACCACTGGACTAGCATAAGCGTTTGCATCTGATAACTTCGGATTTATCTGATGATGGAACCTACTTGTGTGGGTTGAAATATTTTGATTGTAATTATCCAAGGTCGAATTCATTGTAATCGAATAATCCCCCTCTGGATATCCTGTAGCATTCCAGGTTGTATTATAAAATGTCCCATTGTTAGGCGCTGGGTCTTCAAAGGTTGTATAGACATTTCCCTCATGAGAAACTGTGAAATTAACATTAGCGCCGTTTAAAAGATCGTCTCTACAGTCACTGGTAATATTTGCCAATATTGTAATATTTTCAAGGTCACTGAAAACATCAGCATCAGGTTCGAGTATAAAGTTGATTAAATCTCCCTTTATTGTTAGTGAATACTCAGAACTGTTTGTATCGTTATAACAGGTATCATCAAGAACCCCTGCTCTCCACTTATGGGAATTACTTATCGTGTACCTAGGGGTTGAACAGTTTGGATTAAAAGTAAAGTTTATGTAACTACTTGAATTACTCGTTAGGTTTGCTGTCCCGTCATCATAATTAGTTGTATCAGTTGTTACCCAGATTCTACCAGCTTCAATAGCATCCCCAACTAAGACATTTTTTGTAGTGTCGTTTACTCTAACACCAAGAAGGATATTTTGGTTACCCGATCTATTTACAAATCCATTGTTCCCCATTGGATTGATGAACTCAATGTTATCTCTTATTAACTGGAAAGAATATGGACCTAAATTCTCAGATTCTGCAGATGAAGTACTTGAATTATCCGTAGCATTGAACTTGTAATATTTGGTTCCTATGTCACCGCAATTATATGTGGTTTTATTGAAAAGCATGGTCATTTCATTATGCTGTGTACATTCTACTTCACAAGCCTTCTCCTCTACCAAAGACCAAGGTTCACTACCAGTCTCTGATTCCCAGAGGTACACGGTTACATTCTGGAAATAATCGTTGTCTGTTACATTAACTGAGAAATTAAAGAATGAACCCCATCCACCAGGATTTGGTGATACACTACCTGCGCTCAATTCCGGAGGAGAGTTTGGTGGTACACCTAAACCAAAAGCCCCATGTCTAGTATAAGTTCCTTTATTATAATAAACAACATTGGAAGCGTTCATTAAAACTTGATAAGTCCCATTCTCGTAATCTGTTGTGTTTGTTGGCCATTGACACGAGTATACACCAGAACCAAGATAACTCACATCTGTACAATTGGTAAGTTCCCCAATAGGATGTGTGTCGTTCTTATAAACCTTAAACTCTACAACTACGCCTGTAGATTCCTCTATTATATTTCCACAGTCGTCCTTCAGAGTACCAGTTACATTCACTGTGTCGCCCTGATATAAAGTCGGGGCTTCATCATATGTGCTGTTATATATTTTCACATTCTGTGGTTCTAAGTCTCCGTATATTGTTAAATTAAAGGTACTTGAATTCTCGTTTTTATAATTGGAGTCTCCATTAGTATAAGTTGTCCAATTCTGAGGACCAATCTCATAATCACAAGTAGGGTTAAAGTCTATCAGTACTTCCCCATTAGTCTGGGTTGTATTCGAATTATATGTTAGATAATTCTGACTTTGATTGGTAATGTTGAAATAAACTGTTGCGTCTGGATCAGCAGCATCTTCATTTCTGTCAGTATCATTAACATGAACGGTTAAGATTTGAGACTGTGTACTACTTCTATTAACAATGATATCATTTCCACCAACATAAGAGATGTTGATGTCGTCTTTTTCTATTGTTATAATATCATTTCCTGATGTGTAAGCTGTATGTAACATGAATTTATAAAACCAGGTTCCCTGATCTTCGTAAGTGAAGTTCCTGTACCAATATTTAACAGATCCTACACATCCTGGATATGAACATTCTTTGGGGGTTTGGTTCAGACAGGTATCTTCATCACACTCAACAGGTCCTGGTGGAGAACCCTTGTTTATGTGGAAGGTTACATTATAGACTGTATCAGGGTCTCCCGAAGATGAGTTAATTGTGAAATTCCAATTTCTATAACCCCATCCTTCTGAAGTAGGTGAGGCATAAGATTCTGAGATATTATCTAATTTGTAGATTGGATCGAGATAAAATAAACCTGGAGCATTAGTATTATGGGTTTCATTATCATAGTGACCACTCATGTTAACTTCTACAGTAGCATTATAATATCCCCGAGGTGTAGTAATGTTTGTAACCCAGTCACTTGAGTAAGCATTAGCACCAATTAATGTGACATCCCCTGTACTATAGAAATTGGTTGTATTGTTTGCAAAGAATTTAATGGTCGGATTTAATGGAGAACCACAATCATCTGTAGTAGATGCCAAAAAGTTAATACTATCCTCTTGAGTTGGATTCTCATCTCCATCTGGTTGTAAAAATACTATATGGACGTCTCCCATAACCGTGGTATTCAAACTAATATTGGTTGATGAATCTGGATTAGTGTAATAAGTACTACCGTCAATCACGGTAGCTTTCCATTTTTGATCCCCAACATCAAATAAAGGTGAACAAGTTGGATTGAAATTGATTGTTGCGTTTCCATCAGGACCGGTTATATTACTTCCAACATAACTGTAGTCAGAAACACCGTCCCTTGTCACATAAAAAGTCAAGTTTTCATCACTGAAAGGAGCATCAGTCTCAGTATCATTTATCATCAACTTTAATGTAGCATATTGACTTCCTTGTCTATTGGCAATAGAATTATTCCCCAAAACATGCGTCCAGTTAATTTCTTTTTTATTTACGGTGAAACTACCTTCTGGATCAGGTTTTTCATTTGTGTTTTGATTAGTGTCTGTGGCATTGAATTTATAACTCCAACTAGAAATATTGTATTTCGTGAAATGTTTAGCAAATGAAACCATTTCATTATTACAATTAACACAAGATGTGAAATTCTCGAGTTCCCAGCCAGCTCCACCCATATTCAACCAGAAGGTAACATTAACCGTATCATCAGCATCAGTAACATTTATTGAGAAGTTTAAGGCGTTATTCCAAGTAATTGAACTTTGGTTAACCTGTAGGTCTTGGAGAATAGGGTAACTTACCATTGAAAAATCTGTCATTGTTGAATTTGGATTGTAATGTTCTCTTGTTGAATTCATTGTAACATTATAAGTACCTTCTGTCTGACCTAATGTGTCCCAAGTACAGTTATAATAAGACCCATACCATTCAGCATCACAAACAGTTATAATTGCTTCATTTCTTTCTACAACAAAGCTTACATTAGCATCGTTTATACTGTTACTACAATCACTCGTTATAGTCCCTCTGAAATCTATATCTGTGCCCATAGTGTAAGTCGGACTACCAGTTGGATTAGTTACAGAGTTTTCCATATCACCTGTTATGTTGATGTTAAATATGTTTGAAGTCTTTTGTTTGTAGCAAGGCTCATCATCAGTAACCTCCATGAACCATGATTGAGTACCCACCTGATAATCACATGTAGGGTTAAAGTAGCCATTGTTAGTTGTTATGTACATATGACCTGTTTCATTTGTAGACGCACTGTAAGTATTATAATCAACACCGTTCCTTGTAACCCAGAATGTACCGTTTATCCCAGAAGTCATAGCATAGGTATCATTATCTGTATCATTGATCCTTGTTGTTACTTTGTATTGATATCCTGATCCTAAATCACTCCTATTTATCTCCACGTCGTCCCCAGAAGCATATTCCACTATAACATCATCTTTTTCCAAAACGAATGTTTTCACATCTGTCTCCGCTGATTGGCCACTTGGAGCAGTCGCATTGAATTTGTAATAATTAGTTCCTAAATCGGTACAAGAAAATCTTATATCATCAAACGGTATTTCCTTATACTCACCAAGGTATTCACCTACACTAAAGGTTTTGTATGTATAGGGTCCAGCTGAAGAATCAGAGTACCATAAATCCACTTTAACTGTTTCATTATCAGTTATAAAACCATAAACAGTAAAATCATGTTCTTCACCCCAACCGGAAGGAGTAGGGGTCATACTTGTTTGGTTTAATACTGGAATTACAGTTTCTTCGGTAGTTACTGTGTAATTTGGCTCAGGATAAGCGTGTTTTCTCATTGCTTTCATGGATAAAAGATTGTGTTCATCAGATGTTGTATCATATTCATAATAAGCGTAAACACTCGCATTACATACAAGCCTACCTGAGTCTATAAACGCTGGTCCATCCTCTGCACCAAAGTAAATATGTCCAGGGAAAGGCATCGTGTTACTTATCGATGTTTCAGTATCATATAGGTCATTATTCTCATCGTACAAATCACATTTTGTATTCGGGGTTATTGTTACAACACTTATATACTCTGCAGGTCCAGGTATCATATATTCCCTCCCAAGTTCATATTCAGGTAAGAATGTTGTAACATCAGTACCGTCACTATCTGCTGTTTGTACACCCATTACTGGTTTATTAGCTACAATATGAGCTGCATGACATTGACCATCAGCATTACTGCCCCCTATATCTCCTGGAATGAAAGTAGTTGTTAGTTCAAGAATCTCTCCCTCATCTACATATAATGTCTGGCTAGCTATCTGATCAGAGAAATAGACCTTTATAATTGTATCATCGTAAATAGCACCAACATCAAGATACTGGGAAGGTATTCCATAGAGTTCAGTATCATTTTCATGTGCAGGGAAGTTATCCCTATCCATTGGGAACCCCATACTACTTGACCTACTTTCAACAAAAGCTATGACAGGTAAATCTGATTCAAATTTAAACACAGAATTATCTGAACCCCCACAATCCGTATCGTAACTTGAGTATCTCACTTCATTTTGTGGGACTGTTATAGTTTCTGTGGAACTCGATGAAAATCCAGTTCCATTATTACTACTGTAATACATCTGAACTGTAGCTGTTCCATATGGAGAATAAAAATAGAACCTATTACAATATCTATAGAATGGATACATGTATTGTTTAGTCGCCCAAGCTAATGGAACATAACTATCTCCAGGAAAACTACCGTTAGTCGGTGTGTTTTCTATTGCAATGGGTCTGGTAGTGTTGAAAAGTGTATTATTAGATTGTTGTGATGTATGGATTATATCTGTTACACCCTGATCCAAATAACCATAATAAGTACCACCAGCAATATTTGTATCATTTCTGAAAGGTGTAACTGTACTATTAACTTGATTTGGTTCATGTGCAGGTTCATTACCATAGGCATCATTGTCATAGGCGTTATTAGAACCAAGAGGGATCAAAACACTTGTATTAACTGAATAATTAAAAACTTCTTCCTCATCTCCAGTTGTATTAACTTCATTAAGAGAACCATAATACATGTATATGGTAGTATCAACATTATTTTCCAAAAAGGGAACCTGTACCCATATCCAACTAGTATTACTATTACACCACCTAGGTTCCACATAATAAGGTATTGGATCTCCTGTAGTATTTCCGAATCTTATGTCACCACAATCTGATTGCATCTTTCCTTCTGAAATAAGTGTCTCGGTATCTATGTCATTTAAAAATATTTGAAATTCTGTCTGGTTACCAGCTGTGTTCGTTATGTTTATAAGTTTCCTATAACCCCATTCAAGATCTAGCCAATCAAGCCAAGGCTGAATATAAACCCATCTGACTTCTGTTTCTCCACGAGCTGTAGAATTTGAAATACCGTCTCCTGCTACAATTGTCCAATTATATTTTCCCCTAGTCAGATTCATTGTAACATTTTCATCTGCTGTTGTAAGGTTCTCTTCACCATCAAAAAAGAAATAATAATTGATACTATCACCATCAACGTCCGAAGAATTATATGTAAGATTAAATGGTACATTTGTATACCTACTTCCATAGGCCACAGGACTATTTAATTGTGGTACTTCTGGTGGAGCATTACCAACTGTAAAGTTCCAAATAGGAGTTGAATTCATATTACCATAAGAGTCATTAAAATACCATTTCCATCTGACCAAATCATCTTTTGTTCCGACTATAGTCTTTGTTATAGAAACATCTATATCTGTCCTCCAACTAACAGATGTTTCATTTACAAAAGTTCCTGTCCCATTATCGTAACTGAAAATGTATTCCCTGCCCACATAATTATCTGAAAGAGTTATATTGAAATTGACTTCCTGATTGTTGTATGTTGTTCCATTGACAGCACTGGTCTCATTATTCGACCATTGGGGATAGGTATTATCTGGAGTGAAATTCAATGTTATCCATCTAGTTTCTGTTTGATTGGAATTACTGAATAAATCATGTGTATATGCATAATAACTGTAAGTACCTTCTAGGAGGTCAGTGAAATTTACTTCAAGGCTATTGATTTTAGAATTATAACTAGCATTAACTTCTTCCGAAACAATATCTCTTGACCAGACCCTCACTTCATCTATACTACCATTGAAATAATCTGTACTCCTTCTACCTATCCTGAGATCCTGATTAGATAAATATAATGAACCTGAAAATGGACCGGAATTTTCAAGAGCCCCGTCCACATAAACTTTCATATCAGTACCATTCCAAGTACCAGCTAAATGATGCCATTCACCATCGTTAACTGATGTAGATGCATTTATTTGAGTCACAGAAGACCCATCAGTACTCAAAGCGAAAGAAAGTATACCACTAGAATTAAGATAAATAGAATAACTTCTGTCACTGGATCCATCATATTTTCCAACAATAGGTTGTAGAACAGATTCTGTGGTATTTACCCAAGCCTCCAAAGTTATCTCGTCTGTTATATTTAAAGTCGAACTGGATGAAACATATACATAATCATCCTCCCCATCGAAATCCAATGACATATTAAATTTGCCGTCTGTTATCTGGGGTTTGTTCTGGCCTATAGGACCTGTTCTAGTACCATTATTTCCATAACCACTTGAATCTATTACCGTATTAGTATCGAGCCAATCAAACTTCCAATGACCAATCAAAGTATTATTCCAGTTCACAAAACTAGTAGTCTGAGACATATCAAACAAGGAAACGTTAACATAAGTGTGGTTTGTAAAAATGTAAGTGTCATTCTGATAGGTAGGATCTAAATAACCTATTGTAGGATCATAAAGATCAACATATAATGTTCTAGTTTCTGTTTGGTTATAATCACCATCCTTTTCAATAGCATAAGCATAATAATTATAAACACCATCCAAATTTGTGAAATTATGATATAATGGGTAAGCACTGGCATTATAACTCGCTAAAATTTCCTCCTGAGTAAGAACCCGATTCCAAAAACGGAATTCATCTATACTACCATTTAAATCACGTCCGATAGTAATGTTATTGTCATTGTCATTTACTTTTTCATCAAGTGTCTTAGTACCAATAAGGGAACCATTAATATAAAATGAAAAATCGGAGTTATCTACGATCATGGCAACATGTTGTAAACCTGTACCTATTTCGGATTTCAACATATTGGAACTGGAACTCTGTTCAGTCCTTAATACATTCAACCTATAGGAATTTTCCTTTTCTAGAATATATTCAGGATATGTCAAATCTATGTCTGTCTCTTCAGACCCGAATTCAGGAAGCGCAACTTCAGGATGCCATCTTCTTCCTGACACACGGCCAAAGGCCTCTGACTCATCTGAATCAGAATCTGAATATTCCCATTCTACATGTATTGGCTTATCTGCCCTCACTATAACTCCAGTTTGCCAAGCACTCTCAGGTGAATCATCACAATATCCAAAACATGTTGACAAGGCATAATTTAGATCAAGAGAATGGTAGAGAAAATCACCATCAATATAACTTTCACCAAGGGTATAAACACTAACATTGGTTGCGTTGAAAGGAGCTACTATAGTGACAAATTGCACGTCTGTGGGTATTACAATTTCTGTATCAAGATCTTCGAATTTATTGAAACTATAAGCCTGTGAACCATCGCCATCGGCCATTTGATGGGCACTCACTGGACCATCGGCAACTATGTGAACCCCACATCCTTGGCCATGTCGCGCAGTGCTAATATCCCCCACACTATCAGCATCGTAACTCACTCCTTTATCGAGTGTTGTACTCGCGGACTGATAATATCCGGTCTGATTCCATACATATATATCAACATTTACATCATCAGCATGAGAAACTACATGCATATAATGAATTCCAGCTCCCCAAAGATCATAAGGATATGCTTTTGAAGCATATGTATCAGCCGCTCTTAAAATTGCACTGTCCTGGCCACTGGTATCTTGGACAACCATTATACTTACATTAGACTCTATTATTGCCCCACCACTATAACTTCCATCACATGTTAAACTACCAAACTGCTGACATGTACCATTTGAAATAGTATTGTCCTCATGATTAGAACTAGATTCACATATTACATCAAAACTAGCGTCTCCCCACATCGCACAAATACTCCAATCCTCAGAACCTCTATTCAATGCAAAACCAAGTTTTTTCCCGGCCCACGAAATAGGTACAGGTGCATCTGTATCCTCCTGATCCATTGCCCCTGCTATAGAACCATTAACCATTAACGGGACAGAAACGTCATTCACCGACTCAGATGTAGTTCCATATTGGGCTAATACCTCATCCGTGCTTTCAAAATCAACATGAATCCCTTCAAAATAACTTACTATATCCATCTGGTCTCCTTGAGCATCGCCATGGACAGTATAGTATATCGGATAATCCCTTGAATATGTAAATACATCTTCAACACTACTTTCATTATTAGTAACTGTACTACTGTTGTAATACATATAAACATAATTTGTCCCATTGGTAATGTTCGTCTTTACCCAAATTAGACTATCTCCGTCATATTCCCACCAATGGAAATGATAATCAAGTTTATCTCCATCACTATCATAGAATCTTATATCACTACCATTACTGTAAACCTTATCATAATCGAATTGATTTTCCCCAGAAGTCATAAGGTCAACCATAATCTGATATTCATCCTGGGAAACATTGGAGTCTATGGTTATCGGTAATCTGTAATTAAAACTGGAATTGTGCCATGGATGGTGCACATAAGTTCTATTTGGGTTCATCCAAGCCTCCAAATAATTATTACTTGAAGAGTTCACCCACATTTCTATTGTGAAATTATCTGTCAAGTTCAGACTTTGTGAAAAAGGAATACTAACATTGTTAGTCGTATTGAATTCAAGCGCATCTCCATACCTTCCCGTAATTGATTTCAAACCACCTGTCACTGTACCGTTATTACCATAACTAGAGGAATCATTTACTGTTGTACCACTAGCTTCACTGAAGTTCCAATAACCGACTAAACTCCTATTCCAATCTATGAAAGCAGAAGTTAACTTAGATTGATTTAATGAGACATTTATCAGTGCAAAATTTTCATTTATGTATTCGTTATTATAAGGTGTTGGATTAACAAAATTTATCCAAAGTCCAGGGTCAACTGCAAACATCCATGGTCTTGCTTCACGAAACGTTTCATCTCCGTATTTTACCTCACTGGGTCCTATCTGGTACAGGTACGGCCAAACTAAAGGTACCTCTGCGGAATAGGAAACTATTGAGGCATCCTCAATATTTTCCCATCTCAAAACTTTTATATCTCCTATTGTCTTTATCTTAGCCCCACCAGAATCAATGATGTCAAAACTAGCTGGTAAGTACTCTGTGAAATTGAATTTATCAACCCCATTATATGAAATTACTTGTATTGAAGAATTGAACTTCTCTTTCCTGGGATCAAGAGTTACCGGGGTGCCTCTGATTATATCAAAATCAAATTCCTCCATGGATTCAAAATAAGATTCAATTGTGTTTTCAACATCCTCTCCCTCAGACTTTGCGAATAATTCATGTCTTCCTTCAACTTCAACATCATAAAATGCTTTATAAATTCCTCTTTGGACTTCCTCTACTGTATCAAAGTCAGTTGAAAATATTCTCTTATTTCCTCTTGGATCAGTTACCTCTAAATCTACATCAGCATCAGAAACCAGATAACCATATTTATCAAGAACAACCATTATTATCTCGGCTTCTTCACCAGGCCTGTAAATACTTTTCTTTGTGTTTATGCTTATCAGACCCCAGTCAAACCATGTAGAATAACTTTCTTCATCTGTTTCTGCGACAACTATATATCTACCTGGCCTAAAGTCCCTACCTTTACTAATTTTCAGATCAAAGCTACCGTCCGGTTTCTTTTCAACTTTAGCATTTACAGGTTCACCCAAACTATTAAAAACGTGAATTTCAGGCTCAGTCAAATCAGCCTCCTCTAAAATGAATTCCTCTCCAGTTTTTGAAATCCATTCAATAGAATCAACTGAACCATCTGAATCTTCATCAATCTTTTTGAATGAAATTTCTTCCTCATCATTCGAAAGTAAGTCAAAACCTTTATGTGATGGGATTAATCTGAACCTCTTACCAGAAAGCCTAACTTTTAATTCAGGTTCTTCCTTCGTGTCAAAGGAATTTCCCCCAGAAACTATCTCAAGCTTTCCTGATTTACTCTCTGGTATTTCTGTTTTAACAATAATTTCCTTCCCATCGTAAAGTTTATTTTCTTCAATCTCTATTTTCTTTCTCCATTTATCAGATCTCTCTACTGTTTCTCTTTTTAAAGGTCCTTTTATTTCGTACTCAAACTCTAACTCTTTTTCCTGGTCGTTTTCCATTTCCACTTTAACTTTATTTCCAAGGGGCTCATTATCAAGTAGCCTATATTTCTGTTCTCTTTTAACCTCATCTGGCAGAACAACTTTATCTGCCATTCTTGGTAATTCTATCTCGACCGTTTTTCTCGTGTTATCTAATGCCTTACTTTTTACATTGACCTTCTCTTTAATCTTGACGGTCCCCCCTGCCTCTATTTTATCTTCCAGAAATTCTTTTTCTCTCTCAAGAATCACGAATCCCTGAACTTCCTCATTACTAGAATCATTACAAGGTACGTTTATCTCATAGGTCTTATTTACAATTATCCATTCTCTATCCAATTTGCTATAGATACCAGGCATGAAAATTATTGTGTTCCTTCCACAAAAATCAGCAGTGGCGTTGTATGTAAATACTGTATAATTATTAGTTTTTTCAACATCTGGACCATTTAATTTCATCAAGGTTCTTGTCTGCACAGTAGGTATAAAGTCTTCTGTATCAACGATCTTTAGAACTATCTCCTTTGATTTTCCAACTTGCATCGTCTTTGGTATTTTTAGTTCTTTGACCAAACTATCAAAATCTGCTTCCAACTGAATCCTCTTCTTTACCAAAAGCGTTACATTATTTGATTTTGCAGAAAGATTGCCATCAGATGCTGTAAAGATTATTGTCCAATTACCGGCAGAATTTGAAGATGTATTAACAGTAAACGTATCCTCAAAAATTGAAATATCTATATTTCTCATTGTTTCATTTTCCAATACTTCGAAAGATAATTTCAATTCGTTACCATCAGGATCCGAGAAATAAGTCGTAAAATTTCGGGTATAATTAGAATTTTCGTACATAATTACATTCGGTATCTCAAAAAGGAGCTCAGGGGGCTGATTTAACAAGACTTCTGTTATATTTTTAACTTCTATTTCCATTATTCTGAAATCCCTATTCCCCAACTGACTTTCAGCGGTTATATTAAATGAATAATTACCGATAGAATTTGGTTTAACATTCCAAGTTACTGCTTCTCCATCAGAATCTACTTCAGATAATGTTTTAATCGAACCATTTACTTCAAAAATATCAGGGTAACTTAAAGTAACAATCACGTTTTCCGAAGTACCATAAAGCGATTCTATTGAAGCATTTATCTCAAAGTACTCTGAGAAATTAACAGGATTCGGGTAATTCACTTCCCCTATCTTTATCTCAGGTTCTGGGACAGTTTCAACAACAGTAAAATTTAAACTAGGGTAACTGTAATTACATTTCCCAGATATATCACAAGCCTTAGTTCTGATCCACTCATGAGTCCCAAATTGCTGTGTATAGGAGAAATCATAGGAATATAGTTCACTTATATTTGTAGTTAAGTAACTGATTGAATTATTATCGGGATATCTGATTGTGAATGTAACATTTTCCACGTCAAAATCATCAGTAACTATAGCAATCAATCTTACTGTACCATTTTGGTTGATGATTACACTATCAATTGACTCGTTTTTTATCAATGGAAACTCTGTATCAGTGATATTTTCTGTCACATTCTTTACAGTTTCACTTACATTTCCCTCACCCGTATCATTTAAAAAGAAAGTAAAAGATGTGGTATTTTTAAGACCTTTAGCAGAAGCATTTACAAAATACTCCCCAATTTCTGAAAAATTAGCCAGGAGACTTTGTTCAAATAAACCTTCCTTAACTTCAACATCTACATTTTTGATAGATTTATTTTGATAATAGACTTCTAATCCTGCAATGGAATCAACATAACTTCCGTTCACCATTACTTCTCCAAAGACAAGGAACGTTTCATTGATGTAATATTCATTTTTATCTGTCGAAACTATGATAAAAGTCTGGTTTTCTTGAATTTTTAGAACTGTAGTTGTACTCGTAGGAGTACTGGTTGTATTCATGATCGTGGTTGTAAAAGTAGGTTCAATTGTAGTAGTTTCCAAAGTTGAGGTAACTACGGTAGATGTGTTCTCAGATGTAGTTGTCTGAGTAGTTGTTTCAGGTGGGGTAGTTGTTGTTACGGTCGTTGTTGCCTGTTGTGTAGTACTTGGACCAAGAGTAGTCGTAACGACTGTTGAAGTTGGTTCTGAGGTTGTTGTTATGGTTGTGGTTTGAGGGGAGGTGGTGGTTGTAACTACAGTTGTTGTACCTTCAGTCGTACTCGGACTCAGGGTAGACGTGACAATAGTTGATGTGTTATCTGTTGTGGTTATTTTAGTAGTTGCTTCAATGGGGACAGTGGTTGTAGTTATAGTGGTAGTTGGAACTTCATCTAGTTCCTGGGCGGTGAAATTTTCAATTAGGATAGCTGAGTCCGAAAGTACTCCACCAAAAATCACTATCTGTCCGAAAATAAACAAAACTAAAAGAAAAAGAGGGGGCTTCCTAGGAATAAGTATCTTACTTTTAGATACAATTTTCCTCAAAAGAGTTAAAAATAGGGTTAGGGGACCAAGTAATTTCTTTAGAATAATGTTTCTTTTATTTCTAATAGTAGACATTCTCTTTAAGTCCCCCCTCTCAAACAAACTCGCGAGCAATAAAAAAACCAAACAATTACTCTAAATATAACTGTCGATTGGTATAAAAAGACTGAATAGAGGGACCTAAATTTCGAAAGAAAAGGGTTATCTAATACTTAATAAACTTACGATTTTTCGGACCTATCGATTATACGAAAACTTAATATCGACAGAAAAACAATATATAATTGATGTCGAATGTTCAAAATCAAGAAGAACGACAGGGATCTCGATGAGGTTTTGAAACAGTTAAACATGTATACAATGCAGGTTGCATTAGAACTTGAAGCAATAAAAAACCTTGGTACAAAATTTGACGCCATGAACAAGAAATTAGAAGACCTTGAAAAGAGGATATCTGATGACGTTGAGGAGCAAACCAGTTCTATTCCATTAACTCTTAAGAATCGAAGCGCGATAAAACTCATAGTTGAGAGATATGGTAAAATCACCTCATCACAGTTAAGTAAATTGATTAAACTTTCCAGAACAAGATGTAATGAATACCTGGTGGAAATGGAAAAGGACGGTATTTTGGTGTCGAAAAGGGATGGAAGGAAAAAATTCTATAGTCTTCGACGATGAAATTCGACACTTGAATTTGCTGAATTATGCTTTCGATTCTTCTTTTTTACTGGATTTACCCAAAATCCCACCAAGAAACCCACCCTCTTTTTTCCTCAACATAGGAAGACCAGAATCTTCATTCTCAAAAACTTCAAATCCTGAAGGTAAACTGTTTAAAGCACCACGGGGATCTTTGGAAAAATAATATAATTTTCTTTCACCCTTCTGACTCATATGTAAAAAGAATTTCTCTCCGTCCTTATTCTTGTGAATAAATGGTCCAAACAAACTCATACAAATACTGTTCTCTTTCAAGAATAAATTATTTAGGTGACTCTTCTGAAAGTTCCTTTAACAATTTAGGTCTTTTCAACTCTTTCTTGGATTTCCTATAAAGATACAATAAGACTATAATCAATATCAGAACCAGTAGTCCCAGGAATATTATGATATATGACTTCTTCAAAAACACTTTTATAGGTATTCTGATGATAGCAAATCTAAGTAACATGTCCTGGATATCTTCATGTATAATCTGGAGTTTTTGATAAGCTAGGTGATATTCCCCGCTATTATAATGTTCTTCAGTAATATTTAGATCATATTTAATTGGCTCCAAGACCAGTTCCAACTCAGAAATATCAATCCCATCCTCAGAAGCATCTTCCATCTGGTTTTCAAACTCAGCCAATATGAACTTGTAATTTAAGATTGTTTGATATACCAAATCTTTCAAATTCAGATCAGTTACATTCAACAGAAGTTTCTTGCCTATATCAACCTCGTCAGAGGAAAAGACTAAATCTAATGGATAAACATCAGGCTCTATCTCAAAAGGTGCCTTCACAGAAAGCATGAATATTGAAGAGGTATTTGGAGCTAAGGTAGGTAAAAAAGTTGGGAAAATGTCTGCTTCTATGTTTCCCTGGGTGTATTTAGTAATTTTCAGGCCATGGATAGTTGAGTTACCAACGTTCTTTACGTTAACATAAGTCACTGAAGTCTCTCCTTTAGTTATATCTATCATTGTTGGTAAATCTATTCTTAATCTATGTTTCAGATGAGGCTTTTTAGAAGGAGCAGGTCTACCCGATATATAGTCTTTTTGAGCAATATAATAATCCCCATAGGCGCTTTCAATTTCTTCCTGTTCTCCCTCAATCGTTGTGGCAGGCGTAGTACCATTAGAAACTGGTTCTTCATAAACAACAAAAGCACCCCAAGTTTCTAATCTTCTAGTCTCTGCATAAGAAACCCTCAATTGAATATAATAAACACCATAATCAGGAGGGAGATAAACAAGTTTAAAGGATTTCCTTTCACCAGGCTCTAAGCGGGTTACAGCATCATAATAATAGGATAACTGATCCATTGTAGAATTTTTGATAAATACTTCAATCTGCTCATCATAACCGTTACTTCCGGAATTCTGGACTTCTATAGTTACATTAACGAATTCTCCGAAATCCGGGTAGATTGGATAATCGAATGCTGTCACTCTTATCTTCGTATTTGACTCAACACTAATGGATGCAGGGATAAAACCAGTGACTTCTTTCTTGGCTTCATTTAACAGAAAGGCCAGAAAAAGGACTGAGATGACTAATAAGAAGACGTAGTTCAACTCCTTGTGACTCAATCTATCAAGCATATTTATATATCACCACGGATCCAAAAACTGTAATCATTACCCCCAATAATATTATCAAGCCCTGAGTGCTTAAAGAATTGGAGATTCCTTCAACTATTTTACCTGTTAATGGGCTCTTATCCTCTTCTAATTGCTTTTCCTTTGGTTCATCTTCACTCTCTCTGGTTTTTCCATTTTCAGATAATTCATAAACATTATTTTCAGTATCCTCTGAAATTTCCTCTTTAGTAAATTCAAAATTCTCTTCTTCTAATTCCTCATTTTCTTTGACTTCTTCATTCTTCCCCAGAACCTTGACCTTGAAATTCAGATCTCTTTCCTGCGCTACTGATATCTCTCCATCTGAACCGGAAGTTATCGCAACTAGAGATACTGTATAATCTCCACTTTCTGAGAATTTGGGTATCTTAATTTCTACTTCTACCTCCTTAGGTTTTATCGTTCCTATCCCAGGTAAATTTATGTATTCCCCATCATCATAAGGTGGTCCCTGCTTTATTGAATTGTCTAAAATGAAATTATTTGGTTCAATTGAAACCTTCCAATCAGAGGGGATATATTTTTCACTTATTTCTAAACTGTAAGAATCAGCTAAATTCCAGAATAGTATATCAAATCTTATCTCATCCCCAGCTTCTACAGTTGCAGTATTCTTTTTAATCAAACTTCCCATACTCATAGAATTAACAGTAATTGGTAACAAAATTAAAAGGGTTAAAATAGCTAAGATCAATGCTCTTGTCTTTATCATTTTATCAACCTCATTCCGTATCATTTGTTTTTATATTAACTTTTCCATCATATTTTCCCTTATAGGCTGGAGGTAAATTGAACCAATAATATGTAGTCAGGTTAGTATTTCTAGCCAGATCTGACTGAATTAAATCGTAATCATGAGTTAAAACCGTTGAGGATATATCACCAGTCTTGTTCCAAGTCATGTTTCCAACCCCTATCACAGAATTATAAGTTGTATTTTCAAAGTCAGTACCATTTATCCATATGTCCAAATTACATGACCATTCATAAGATGAGATATTATAATCTTTACCAGAGTTTCCCAATGCTGAATTCTCATTTGTGTTAGGTATCATATTTCCAAAATCAATGTAATCCCAATTAACAGCAATATCATTGAAGCATTCTAAGATAGTTATGGTTGAGTTAGAAGTGTGATTATCCAGAACTTGATTATTGGATGAGTTAAAGAGAATTCCAACTTCCCAACCTGTGTCAGAATTTCCGCTAGCATTAATGATCCAAGTAATGTTACAGTACTCGTCCTTTGTTAAAGGGTTATTTGAACATGATTTGACAGATAATGGACTGGTTTCTTGTATATAGAAAGGTTCTGTACCTACCACAGTGCTTATAGATGTATCAGGATTAGCAGAAGTTGAATTATATCTAACTGTTCCCTGAACATTACCACAAGAACCACCTCTACAATAAACAGTTCCATTGATAGTAATATTTGAATGTCTCGCCATCAACAGAGATGGTGGTGGGTAAATTAACTCAATCTCCAGATATCCGGGTAAAATTGTAATATTATCAGTAGTATTTAAAGTTTCATAATCAAGTGAAAAACCATAACATGAAACGTTCCATTCAAGTGTTTCTGAAGTGTCAAAACTTCTGTTATACTCATAAAGTAAAGAGGTCTCATTAAAAGTCATGTTTTCCCAGTCGGTCCAAGTTCCTGTAACATTGAAAGAGATGTTACAATAAACTCCTGTTCCATTAATGGATGTACCATCAGTTGTGTTAGTATAGTTAGCAAAGAATGTTGCGTTTTGGTCTATGTAAATTAATTTTTCTCCACCTTCTGTATCATTTTCGTCCCATATTGTAAGTTTAGAATTTTCTCCTGTAGTATAAGAACTAAAGTGAGTAACATTGAATGTTAAATTCTGGGAATCATAATTTATTACTGAACAATCAGATAAACACAATTCCGCATCTCTATATATTACAGGTGTTTCTGTATAGTTCAAATAGTACATGGTTATGTTTGCAGATGAATTAAATGTATTGTTCAAATTTTGTGAAAGTATGGTAACATTGTTGTTAGTGTAAATTATATTCTGATCAAAATCAG
>WJKS01000034.1 GCA_014728985.1 Candidatus Aenigmatarchaeota archaeon | reverse complement strand
TCTAAATTCTATTGAGGACATTCCCAGCCTCGACCAACTGGATGAATTTCAAAAACTATCAGCTGAAGCGATAAGGATCTACTCTCAGATAATTAGTTCTTATATCCGGTACTCAGTAGCTGTGAAGGAATTCTCAGAAATCAAGTACCTCATGGAGCTTTTAAAGAAGTATAAAGGAATGCTGTATGATTATGTGGACCAGGTTAGTAAAACCGTTGTTGATGAGAATAAAGTAGTAATTGGTAGCCAGTTTTTCAGGTTTGTAAAGGCCTATGAAGCAGATTTTCCGAAAGTAAATGAAGCAGAATCAGAAAAGATGAAAGAGGAAATAGAGAAAACAATGGAAAAGTTCAGGTCGAAAATAATACCATATATTTACAAGAAAAGACCTAGGATACTGTTTAAGAAAAAAAGGATTGAGTTTCTTTATTCTGATGTGATTCATGAGTTGGTTGAAAACCAGAAAAGGTTAAAACTTGATGTAACGACGGAGCAATTAATGGAAATTTCATCGATTCAACAGACTCCTATTGGATTGCTACATGGTGAATTACTAGAATTAGAAAACAGGCTAAAAAATCGGAGAAAGCTAGTTAAACAAAGGAAATAATATAAAGTTAAGAAGCCTTCATCTAGGGTTTTTGTAATGAGAGATTTTTTCAATTTCACAGCAACCTCTTAGATCCTATTTCGAGCTCAATAAGTATCTAAATTGAAAAATAGAATAGATAAAAATCAAGTCTCATCAATAATTTCAATGTGGCCTTTTGGTATCTCTTCTATGAACTTTGAGTAATTGTAAAATGACACTCCTCTAGCTATTGTACCAGTTCTTTTTCTAGTATGACATAAAATCAGATCACTCCGAGCTCTAGTCATGGCTACATAACACAATCTCCTTTGCTCATTGATCTCCTGCTCTGTATCAGGGAGAATCTTCTGATCCATCCCAACAAGAAAAACAACATCAAAAGTTAGACCTTTAGAAGCATGCATCGACATAACCGAAACAGAATCATCACCTAATTCTGGTTCAGCACCTCCATTAGCTTTATCTATTCCTCTATTCGTCTGAAGCGTGGCTAATACAGTGTTGAAAGGAACAGAAGGACCAAATTGTTCCACCTGCTCCAGTAATTCATCTACACCTTCTTCTCCTGTAACACCAATTCTTTCAGCTATCATGACCATAATATCCATGTTGGACATTTCCATGGATTCCGAAAACAGATTTTCAATATTATATTTGAAAGATCGATATGGGGTTCTCCATCTTCTTGACCTCCGATGTGAATCAATAGATTCAACAACATCCCAATAACCTAGATTACGATTTTCAGCAATATCACGAAGATATTCTACTCCTCTATCTCCTATACCTGAAGCGAGGTTAGTGGTCAAACATTTCCTAAAAGCTAGGTTATCACTTGGATCAATCATTAACCTACCTACGCTTATAATATCTCTAACAGCTCGATGCCTGAAGATACCCCCCGATACATGCCTCGTTACATCTATTCCCCTTCTTCTTAATTCATAGATCACTACCGGGGCAAGCGCAAGGGATTTAGCCAATATACCAATATTTTTAGCCTCAACATACCCTTCTTCAATTTTTTCTTCAATCAACTGACCTATCCAATTAGCCTCAGAACCTTCACTTCTCGTAATTAAGAACTTTATAGGCTTACCCATACCTCTTGCAGAGTGAATCGGTTTTGGCTCATAATTTTCATCCTTCGATACAATTTCTAAAGCCCCACGAATAATATGTTCAGAACACCGGTATGTCTCTTCAAGACAATCCTCATAACAAGATGGATAATAAGAGTTAATTGATTTTATTAAATTAGGGTTTGCATTTCTGAACCCATAAATACTCTGATCATCATCTCCAACTATAAACAAACCCTCTACATTATTACCTAGTTTCTGCATCATATTAAATTCTAGTGAGTTTATATCCTGAAATTCATCAATTAAAAGATGTCCGATATTCCTATCTAGAGAATTTCCAGAATCCAGCATTCTAACGGGCTTTAATATTATATCATTAAAATCCATAGCATTATGATACTCTAATAATGATTCATAGTTTTCGTATAATTCTATAAAGGCTTCATCCTCGGGGTTATAAGATGTAACTTCTTGAGGTAAAATATTATTAGACTTTGCTTGAGATATATAGTCGATTAAACATTTTATATCATTTCTTCCAGATGAAACTCCATTATCGAGTAGAGCATCCTTTGTAACCATTTTGATTTCATCGTCATCTAAGATATGTCGACGAGAGCCGCCAAGTTGGTAATATGTTCTTAATGACTCTGCATGAATTGTGGAGATGTTTACATCTGATGTGTCAATTTTTTCGAATTCATCTAAACGTGTACGCATCTCAAAAGTAGCTTTTCTGCTAAAGGTTAATGCTAATATTTCATCAGGTTCAACTGGGTCATTAGAAAGGATATCTACGATTCGATGAGCTAGCATTTCTGTTTTTCCGGTTCCTGGTCCAGCAAGTATTAATGCTTCGGAGTGTCTTGATTGGATGATTCTTTGCTGTTTCTTTGATAATTCATTGAATTTTGGCATGATATTGTCCTTATTCTGTGTATTTGCTCTTGGAGGATTATTAATAATTTCCAGTAATAAACGTATTTTTAAGAATCAAATTGTTATCTTCAATATAGATTGTTCTTTTCATTTGAATTTAAGGAACTGGTGGTT
>WJKS01000033.1 GCA_014728985.1 Candidatus Aenigmatarchaeota archaeon | reverse complement strand
TTGAATCAAAAGGTAAAATTTCCTTTTAAAAAATGATTCTTTTACCATACAATAACTTATCTTTTGAATTTTTAATATTTTTAATTGCAAATCAAAGGCCCCAACGATTCATATAATAGATTTGAAAAGGCCCTATAGCCTTTTTTGTTAAAATGTCCATCAGTTTCCCAGTAAAGATTCGATTCTCTCTGTAATTCTTTAATTTCTTTTGTGAAATCGAGATACGTTATACTCTTTTCATTAGTAATTTTTTCTAAAATTTCTTGAGGACTATTCATATTGTAATCGGTTCCATTCAGATTAAACTCCTCCTCAAAAATCTCCCGTTCTTTTTCGTCTACCTGATGGGCTGTTGGAAGATAAGTAACAACAAATTTACAACCTTCTTTCTCGCAAAGATCATTGGAGTCATTAATAGCCTCCTCCACTAGTTCTATTGATCTATTAACCATCTGGCTATTATAATTCTCTTTTACAAGCTCTGCTTGAAAATTCATTGTATTTATTGTGAATTTACTTACGCCAAAGAACTTCAGAATCTTGTCTCCCAACATTGAGAATTTAAATCTCCAGTATAACCAATTCAGAAACCTTGATTTCTTATATATCTTAAAAATTAGAGTTTCGGGTGGATTTTCCGACCTTTTCTCATAAGCTAAAGAATCATAAAAATCTCCTATTGTAGAGACCATTATTACCACATCTGGACTATATTTTATTCCGTATTTTTCAAGTACAATATATTCTTCAGTAGTTGAGAAACCACCAACACCCAAATTCATAACCTCAACATTTTTTTCAGAACTATCTTCCAATTTTTTTTCAAATAACCTGACAAAACTTTCATTCCGCTCAACAGTGTATCCAAATGTAGATGAGTCCCCTAAAAATAATACCCTACAGGTGTTATTCGACTTTTCTAATTCATGTTCAGTATCTCTAAAACCGTGAGAATTAGTTGATATATTATAAGAAAACTCAGGAGAGAATTTGACTAAATTTGTTATGTTTGGATACATAGACCTTTTAAGGTCAGGAACAAAAATAGTGTTTTCTTCAGGCCAGTAACCAGAAGTTGCACGATTTTTCAATAGTATACGGAAACCCATTTCCAAAACTAGGAAACAGATGGTTAAGCTTAAAAGAAGTAGTAGCAGGTTTATTCCCAAATTTCTGATCCTTTTCTTATCTAGTGTTATCACAATTTTAGGTCTGCGTTTATTGTTCATTAGAGCTCACTTAATTTCCTTCCCAACTAGTCCATTTGTCTTTTGGGTTGTCTTCCCTGGCCACCAAAAACCGATCTATTACCATATAATCTATTCCTGTACCCATCATACATCTGTAAGCGTCTTCTGGAGTACATACAATAGGTTCTCCCCGAATGTTGAAAGAGGTGTTAAGTAATACAGGTACCCCACTTAATTTCTCAAATTCCTTGATTATCTGATAGTATCTGGGATTCCAGTCCTTTCTAATTGTTTGAAGTCTTCCTGTACCATCAACATGAGTCACCGCAGGGATTAGTTTTCTTTTATTTTTTCTAACAGGGTATACAAATAACATGAAAGGGACTTGGGTCTTAGCTTCGAAATAATCCATATAGTCTTCATATGTAACTACGGGTGCGAAGGGTCTGAATGGTTCTCTGTGCTTCACCCTTTTATTGACAACATCTTTCATTTCTGGGTTACATGGGTTTGCAAGTATACTTCTGTTACCAAGAGCCCTCGGTCCCCATTCCATTCTTCCTTGATAGAAGCCAACAATGTTATTTTTGTGAATTAAATCAGCGGCCTTTTTTAACAATTTATTATCATCCTTGAATTCTTTGAATTTGATATTATTTCCTTTCAAGAAACTTCTTATTTCATCAGTATTAAATCCAGGTCCTAGGTAAATGTCCTCCATAATGTATTCTCTTTTATTTCCTAAAATACTATTGTAAAGGTACATAGCTGCCCCGAGGCTCCCTCCAGCATCACTCGAAGCTGGTTGAATAAAAACATTTTTGAATGGTGTATTGTCAAGTATTTTACCATTAGATACACTGTTTAATGCAACTCCGCCAGCCATACATAAATTGTCACATTTAGTTTCTTTGTGTAAATTTCTCAGAATCTGGAAAATAGTTTCTTCAACTATCCTTTGTAGAGATGCTGCAATGTCTTTATGTCTTTGTGTTATTTCTCCCCCCTTTTTTCTCATCGGTCCAAATTCTTTAACAAATTTTTCACTTGGCATTCTCATTTTATGATGGTACACAAAATAGTCCATATTTAGTCTAAAGCTACCGTCTTTTTTCACATCTATAATTTTCCTGAAATTTTTGACATATTTGGGTTCTCCGTAAGAAGCCAAACCCATTACTTTATATTCGTCATTATTAACCCTAAAACCAAGATATGCGGTTACTGTGCTGTAGAGAAGGCCTAGGGAATGTGGAAAGTGTATCTCTTTTTTTATTGATATATCATTTCCTTTCCCGAATCCTGTTGAAGTTGTCGTCCATTCACCGACTCCGTCTATTGTCAGTATAGCAGCTTCATTGAAAGGGGATACCAGAAATGTACTTCCTGCATGAGCCTCATGGTGCTCTACGAAAATTATCTCGCCTTTGTATTTCAATTTTTTTCTGATTATTGATGGGACCCTTAACTTTTCATTAAGCCAGGAAGGCATAGATCCCACAAAAGCTCGGAAAGATTTAGGAAATGTTTCTAAATGTGAGCTCAGGATTCTTTCGAACTTAAGAAGAGGTTTCTCATAAAATGCAATATAATCTATTTCGTCAACATCAATTTCCCCCTCTTTTAGACAGTATTTTATTGCATTAAAGGGGAACCCAGTATCATGTTTTTTTCTACTAAATCTTTCCTCTTCGGACCCAGCAACAATCTTTCCATCTTTTATTAAACAAGCAGCCGAATCATGGTAAAAGCAAGATATACCGAGTATATTCATTAAATCACCTAAAACATTTTTTTATAATCTTTTAACTCCTTTTCCCCTTCCTTATTTTTCCAGTAAGACTTTTCCCCTTCCTTCATATCTAAAAATTTCTTGCCGAATATTTTTGCAAATAGGGAAGTTATTCCGATCCCAATGAAATAGACAAACGTCAATAAAACAAAATTTACGACATTAGAGACACCTTCCCCAAATTTTTTGAAACCCTTACCGAATCCCTTTAAAAAGGATTTTATTTTTTCCATTTTTTTAGCACCCCGTAAAAAACTGAAGTAAAAACATATGCTGAGGTAGATGTCATCAGAACGAATCCATAATCAAAGTAACCTGGGAGATCAATTAATTTTGATGATAAGTAGTAAAATATAGAAACAAAAATTATCAAAGCAACTCCAAATCCTAGGTAAAATCCTATTTTTTCAAATGGGTCAGTTTTCTTACCCTTCATTTCCCCCAACCAAGTATAATTTTTCAGAATAAAGATTTAATCTTTAAATTTACTCCCCTATAAATTAACATATATGATACCAGGAATGAATCCAAAAAAAATGGAAGCTATGCTCAAACAGTTAGGAATGGAGATGGAAGATATCCCAGCAACACAGGTACTGATCAAAACAGATACAGGAGATATTAAAATTGATGACCCAAAAGTTGTGAAGACAACAATGAAGGGACAGGTAGTTTACCAAGTCTCTGGGCTCACCGATGAGTCAGTCTTCACCGAAGAAGATGTAAAATTAGTTATGGATCAGACAGGAATCAAAGACAAGGAAAAAGTTGAAAAGGCACTTAAAGAAGCGAACGGAGAAGTAGTAGAAGCGATAATGAATCTTAAGTCCTAACGGGATTTTAATTTCTTTGAAAGTCGGGTATACTCTGTATGAGTCAGTGCGAGACTAGTCATTAAAATAATAACAGATGCAATTGAGAAGTTCTTATAGTCCTGTAAAAAGAAAACTACTGTTAATCCCGTGAGCAGGAGTAGAGTTATTTTCCAAATTAATTTAAAACTCTTTTCGCGTTTTTTTCTTGTTTTTCCCATTTTCTCATTCAAGAATATAAAATGTCCAAGACTCACTAGAAGTCCAAAAGTGACCCCAAATAGAGCGTAACTATCAATTATAAGTTTATTCACAACCGCCCCGAAACCTATCACAATTATAAGAATTATACTTATCCATTTGAACCAGGACTTGAGATCCTTATTTACAAATAAGAAAGTCACACTGGTCACAAGAACAAATAAAGCGAATAAAGGCGAAGAAGCTGCGCCCAAATATAATAAAATTTCGGTTGCAAGGACCGTTAATGTAAGTCCGGCTAGTTTGATATTTTTCTTTCTAAAGAAGCTGTAAACCCCAGAAACACAAATTGTCCCTAGTAAAATGTAAGGAATTGTATTTATTAGGTCAGCCTTATCTGGTTCTGAGGTACCTCTCTCTAAGATAGTTATGTCTGACAATCTACCGCTTTTCAGAAATGTGGTTATAATTTGTAGTTTTTTATTAGCTTCTTCCCTTGTATTCTCAACTCCCCATAGGTTTATCCTTTCCACTTCTTTACCTGCTTCCGAACTGGAGACAGGTACACTGGTAATAATCTCCCCATCTACCATCAGGACCAAAGGATCCCTTAAGTAGTTCTCTCCTTCGGGGTTGATTGTTATAGGTTGCCCTTCTGTGACTTTGGCAAACTTCTCACCGGCGGTTTGAGATAAACCAATCTCAGCCACAAAAACATAACTCCCTTGGTTTTGGAAAACTCTCTTATTTTGACCAACAGTATCTTTTTCAACGTCTCTATCGTTAAAAACATGTAAATAGAAATTTGTGTAGTTCTGACTAACGTTCTGTAATTCTATATTAATTCCTTCAAGTATAAACTCATCATTAATCCGATAATACTGATTTTCAATAGCGATACTGTTGTTATTTACATTAAATTCATAAGGAACATTATTTACAAGGAGTTCTCCGGTTTTGTTTTCGGTTTCAATAATTTTAAGGAATTTGGCAGATACTATCCCAGGTTGAAGAATTTCTTCAATTTCCTCTTCGTTCTCGGGGCCGAATATTATGCCTATTCGCTTATCTGACACCTTTTGGATATCTAGATTAGTTAAATCATAGCTCTTTACCCTTGAGTTTATTACTTCCATGGAATTTTTAGTTTCGTCTGCTTCAAGAACTATTTTTTTCCCATCTTTTACATCAATTCCGAATTTTAGACCCTTTCCTTCAAAATCCCTCACTTTAGCATTGATTTTATTACCCTCGATAGTACATACTCTTGGTCCGCCATTGACTATTAGGTTAATTCTATCCGATAATCCATCAATAGTTGTGTAAAAATCTTCAGAATCCTCTATTTCATTTCCATTGATACTGGTAATACTTGATCCTGGTGTTAGGATTTCTTCACACGCACTATCTTCTGAGACACTAACTACAACTACGCCAGTTTTTTTTACTGTAAGTGGGTATATTAGAAAAACTAATGATAATAGTAAGAGAACGCCTAAAGAAATTAGTCTTATTTCCTTGGAGAGTTTCATTATTTCACCAATAGTCCAATTGTTAATGTTTTTGTAGATTTAAAAGTTTAAAGTTTGTAAAGTTAATAATATTTTTGAGGTATATGTGGGTTTTAGTAATATCTTTTGTCATTTCTTTGGTATCTTCTTTAGTTCTTACAAAGTCTTTAATAAGTTTTTTTAAAAGAAATAAAATAGTTGCACTCGATCTGCAGAAAAAAGGGAAACCTTTGGTCGCTAATAGTGGTGGAGTACCTGTTTTCTTTGGCATGTTTTTTGGCCTGATGTTTTTTATTGCAATTCAGGTCTTTATCTTTAATGTGACAAATCAGTTAGTGTATCTTTTTGCTGCTATTCTGACGATCTTTTTGATAACTTTAGTTGGGTTTTTTGACGATCTTAATAATCGTGCGGTACTTGAAAAAAAGAAAGATATAAGAACCGGGTTGAAACAGTGGCAAAAACCTTTAATGACCATTCCTGCTGCCATTCCTTTAATGGTCGTTAAGGCAGGTTACACTACTATGTGGATCCCTTTCTTTGGAAATGTTAATTTTGGAATCCTTTACGCTTTAATTTTGGTCCCTATTGGTGTTGTCGGTGCGGCAAATGCTATTAATCTTTTGGGAGGATTTAACGGCTCAGAGGCTGGGATGGGAGTTATATATTGTACAAGCCTTGGTATTTATTCATTGATTCATGGTAAGATAGTTTCTGCTGCTATATTTTTTTCTTGTATTGGTGCTTTAGTTGGTTTTTTAAAGTACAATTGGGTCCCTGCTAAAATACTGTCTGGGGATAGTATACAATACCTTCTAGGATCAGTGGTTGCTTCTGGTGTAATTCTGGGTAATATGGAAAAAGCAGGTCTGTTTTTGATGACCCCTTTTTTCATTGAATTTATTCTTAAATTGAAAGGGAAATTGAAAGTTCATTGTATGGGAAAACTCAGAAAGGATGGTAAATTGGATCCGCCATATGGAAAGAAGATATATTCTTGGACACATATAATAATGAATATAAAACCTATGACTGAAAAACAAGTGACTTTGGTGCTTATGTTAATGCAGATTGTTTTTTCAGTTTTCTTTTTTGTTTTAGTGGGATATGTCGCTTAGATTGCTACGAATGCCTTTAACTCAAAAAACGATAACTAGTTAAATTCATCCACTTTATTATTTTAATATAAAATATGTTTGATGAGAAGAATGGAGAAGATTTTACTTGACTTGGGCTGTGGGAATTTAAAATATCAATCGGAAGAATACAAGGTCATAGGTTTGGATTTATCAGAAGGAGAAGAGGTTGATGTGACCCATGATTTAACTGAGGAAAAACTTCCATTTAAGGATAAGTACTTTGATGTTGTCAGGGCAAGTCATATTCTGGAACATATAGAACATAACGAACAT
>WJKS01000032.1 GCA_014728985.1 Candidatus Aenigmatarchaeota archaeon | reverse complement strand
GAATAGATTATGATAGATAAAGTTGTATTTGGGGTGTTGAAACCGGAAATGGTCAAGAAAATGGCAGCAGCCAAGATAAGTAAGACAGATTTGTATGATCAAGAAGGTTATCCGGTTGAAGGTGGCCTAATGGATCCTAGGTTAGGAACTATCGATCCTGGATTAAGATGTAGAAGATGTGGAGGCTCAGTTGGGGATTGTCCAGGTCATTTCGGTTATTTAGAATTGACAAAACCAGTTGTCAATGTCAATTACTCAAAATTAATTTATAATATACTCAGGTTGGTCTGCAGAAGTTGTGGTAGGATCCTAGTTAGTAAAGAAAGATTGGAAAAATTTAAGAAAAGTAAAAAGTCTTTGAGAAGATTAAGAAAACTTTCAAAAAGTACCTGTCCTTATTGTGACGAAAAACAAAAAAAGATAAGATTCATTAAACCAACAACTTACACAGAAGGAGGAAAGATATTGACTCAAGTTGAGGTGAGAAAAAGACTAGAGGGCATCAGTGATGAGGATCTGGCTTATATGGGTATCCGCAATACGAGACCAGAGCATTTTATAATTAGTTTATTGCCTATCCCTCCAGTAACTATGAGACCTTCTATCACTTTAGAATCTGGCGAAAGGTCTGAGGACGATCTTACTCACAAGCTCGTTGATATTGTTAGGATAAATAAAAGACTAAGAGAAAATATTGACTTGGGTGCACCTGATTTCATAATTAAAGATTTATGGGAACTTTTACAATACCATATCGCAACTTATATTAACAACGAAATATCTGGTGTTCCTCCTGCAAGACATAGATCAGGTAGAGTTCTAAAAACTCTCACACAAAGACTGAAAACCAAGGATGGTAGATTCAGGCATAACTTAATTGGAAAGAGAGTTGACTTTTCCGCCAGAACAGTTATTAGCCCGGATCCTATGTTAAATATCGATGAAGTAGGTATACCGTTAGAAATAGCAAAAGAATTGACAATTCCTGTTGTGGTTGAACCAAGAAATGTAGATCACATTCAACAATTAGTAAAGAATTTTCCAGAATGGCCAACTGTAAATTATGTGATAAGACCGGATGGAAGGAAGAAAAAACTTACAGAATTGAATAAAAAGGAAGTTGCTGAAGAGATAGAACCGGGATACAAAGTTGAAAAACAGCTTGGTGATGGTGATTGGGTAATATTCAATAGACAGCCTTCTCTGCATAGAATGAGTATGATGGGTCATAAGGCCAAGATCATGCCGTATAAGACGCTTAGATTAAATCCCTTAGTTTGCCCACCTTATAATGCCGACTTTGATGGGGATGAAATGAATCTTCACATTCCTCAGACAAAAGAAGCTCAGGCAGAAACTGAACTTTTATCATCTGTACCAACTCAGATAAGAAGTCCCCGGTTCAGTGGACCAATAATGGGTGTAATTAATGATTATGTTACAGGATTTTATCTTCTTACAAATGGGGATGAAAAGTTTACAAAGGAAGAGACAGTTGATATTGTGAGAGCATGTGACCCGGATGTTGAAATTCCGGATAAAAAGAGTTTTACAGGCAAGGAAATCTTTTCATTGTTCTTACCAAAGGACCTTAATTTTGAGTATAAGGGGAAAAGCGATACAGTTGTTATCAAAAATGGAAAATTAGTTTCTGGAACTATTGATGACAGGGCTTTGTCTGCATTCAAAGGAAGGATTCTAGATTATGTGGATAAAAATTATGGGCATCTCCGTGCTAAAAAATTACTTTATAGTCTATCAAGACTTTCGATTGAAATTCTGTCTTTTTATGGTTTTACACTTTCTATATCTGAACATAAATTAAGTGAAAAGGCTGAGAATAAGGTAAGTAAACTGGTTAAAAAAGCTGAAGATAAGACGGATAAAATAATTAAAGAATTTAGGGAAGGGAAGATGGATCTTATTGTTGGAAAATCTGCAGAGGAGACGCTTGAAACCCTTATTCAGAAGGAATTGGCAGATGCGCTTAATGAGGTTACTACAATTGTAAAAGAAGATATGAAGGAAAATAATCTTATTATAATGGCAAAGAGTGGTGCCAGAGGTAGTCTTGTCAATATAGTTCAGTCATCAGCTTTGATAGGTCAGGAAACTGTTAAAGGTCAGAGAATTAATATAGGATTCCATGGCAGAACTTTCTCTCACTTCAAGAAAGGAGATAAAAGTATAGAATCTAAGGGTTTTGTTAGTCACGGTTATAAACAAGGGCTTAGCCCATTTGAATTTTTCTTTGATGCAATGAACGGTAGAGAAGGTCTTATGGACAAGTCATTGAAAACCAGGCATAGTGGTTATTTGGAGAGAAGATTGATTGCAGCGTTAAAAGATTTGAAGGTAGAATATGATGAAACTGTCAGAGACAGTAGTAATAAAATAGTTCAATTTGTGCCCGGTGAGGACGGATTAGATCCTGCGAAAATACAAAAAGGTGGAATAAATGTCGAAGAAGTCGCAAACAGAATCTTTGCAAAGTGAGAAGGAATTACCTATTGTAATTTTGGAAGAAATAGATAGAGTTTGTAAGAAAAAGAAGTTTAATTCCTCTCAAAAATCTAAATTATTGAAAGAAGTTCAAAAAGAACATCTAAAGAGTTCTTTTGAGCCAGGGGAGGCTGTAGGAATTATCTCTGCGCAGTCTCTATCTGAGCCTGCCACACAGATGACGATGCGTACTTATCACTTTGCTGGTTCGGCAGGTCTACAGGTTACACTTGGTTTACCACGTTTGATAGAAATTTTTGATGCTAGAAAGGAACCGAGTACCCCTACTATGACTATTTATCTAAAGGGTGATTTTAATACTAAGAAAAAAGCAGAGGAATTTGCTAGAAAGATTAAAGAAAGAAAGCTTAGGAATTTTTTGGATTCTATATCTTTGGATTTGACGGATAAGAAATTGCATATGGTACTCAAAAAAACTAAAAAATCGGAAAGAGAGGAAATACTCAAAAAAATAAAAAAGAAATGCAGAAGGTATGAAGTAAAAATTGATGGAGATGATATACAAGTTGAGTCTGGGAAAAGAGAACTGACGATCAAATATCTCCGAAGGTTAAAAAAGAAATTATTAGGGATGAATGTCTTTGGTTTAAAGGGAATTTCCAATGCTGTTGTTATAAGAGAAGATAAGGATTGGGTTATAAAAACATTTGGAACAAACTTTTCTGAGATACTTAAAATGGAGGAAGTTGATTCAAAAAGAACCTACACGAACGACTTCTATGAGATTCAGGAGGTTTTAGGTGTTGAAGCAACTAGAGAAGCTCTTATAAGAGAAACTAAAAACACCCTCTCACAACAGGGTTTGAATGTTGACGACAGACATATAATGATACTTGCGGATATCATGGTATTTACGGGAGAGTTGGAGGCAATAGGAAGATATGGGGTCGCGGGAATGAAATCATCCGTACTTACAAGAGCTGGTTTCGAGGAGACTGTAAAACATCTGATAAAGGCTTCTGTTAGGAACGAAGTTGATGATTTCTCTGGTTTATTTGAAAATGTCATGGTAAATCAGCAAGTACCAGCAGGAACAGGTATATTTGATTTAGTGGCGAAAATTGGTGATTAAATGGATTTAAACAAGATTATAAAAACCGCTCTCAAGGAAGGAAGAGTTGTTATGAGTTATAAAAATGTTCTTAGAGAACTCAAAACAAAAAAAATAAAGGTTATAATTTATGCTAATAATATTCCTAGAGAAAATCTGAACAATCTAATTCATAACGCAGAGCTAACAAAAACTGAAGTTAAGGAATTCCCGGGTGATAACGTAAACTTAGGTTTAATATGTGGGAAACCTTTCTCAGTAAGTGTACTAGCAATAAAAGGGAGTGAAAAATGACTAGAGTATTTAACATGGAGGCCATAAGGCTTCTAAATCTGTTTGAAAATATGACAAATGTTCATGTAAAAGATTGTTACATTAATGGAGAAGATGTGTATTTCATAGTTGAGGAGGGAAAAATCGGTCTGGCCATAGGAAAAGGCGGTAGTTCGATTAAAAAAGTAGAGAAGACCATTGATAAAAATGTCAAAGTTTTTGAATACTCTTCTAATCCCGTAGAATTCGTTAAGAATTTGATCCCTCAGGCAAAAGAAGTAAGTGTGATAAATAATACCAACTCAGTGGAAATAGAAATAAGGGTTGATAGGTCAGATAAGGGATTCGTCATAGGCAGAGGAGGGGAAAAGATAAAAGTATATAAGGAAATATTAAAAAGAATTCATAATATATCCGATTTAAGGGTGAAATAATGGCTAGAGGAGAATTTGCTGCAAGAAAACTCAAAGAAGATAGAAAAAGATTCAAATGGAAGAATCAGAAATATATGAGAAGGCAGCTTAATCTCAAGAGAAAAGAACCTCTAGAGGGAGCCCCTCAAGGTCGAGGCATAGTTATTGATAAAAGAACATGTGAGCAAAAACAGCCTCATTCTGGATTAATTAAAACTGTTAGAGTACAATTAATTAAAAATAATATTAGGGTAACGGCATTTGTGCCTGGAGACCATGCTATTGATAAAATAGATGAACATGATGAGGTATTGATAGAAGG
>WJKS01000031.1 GCA_014728985.1 Candidatus Aenigmatarchaeota archaeon | reverse complement strand
TATAGTAATTGCGAGTTTATTCCATTTTAAAGTCTTTAATCCTGGTTCCTATGTAAAGCCTCAAGTTTTCGGTTTTTCAAGTTTCCTGATAGAGGATTGGAAAGTTAAAGGTGACGGTGAACTTATAGTAGTAATTAACAATCAGATAGACCACAATGTGGAGGTACAAAAAGTCTTTATTAACAAGGATTTAGTTAAAGTATATAGTCCTGGTGAATTTGTGAGAACAGGAAATGCAATTTCTCTGTCACAAATCCCTACAGGAAAAACAGGAAGACCTGGTGTTTCATCATACAAGATATCCACAATAATAGAATACGAAGATATAGTTACAGGTAGAAAATACAATGATACTGGAACACTTATTGGTAGGTTTGAATGAAATCAAAGGATCTATTTATGAATTGTTATTAATCTGTCAAACATTCTTTGATAAAGTTTTTTCTCCTCTTCAGATTTAACTATTCTCTCATCTTCAATCAAATTTTTCAGGAATTCCTCAATGAAAGCTTTATCATCATAATCCCATTCCCCTCTTTCACCCAATTCATTAATTATTTCACTGATAGTATCTACTATGTTCCCCATCAATACTTCATTTTTAATATAAGGAAGACCGTTCAGAAACATAAGAATTTTATTTTGTAGCATTAAAGCTTCCATTCTTTTAAATCCAAGGAACATATCACTTATTTTTCTTGAATTTTCCTTACTTAACTCATCAGTAGAATCTAAATCTTCTCTTAGTAAAGACAATTGATCTATATGATCTCTAATGGTATCTATTTTCTGTGATTTAGATACCATATATCCCTTAATCTCCTCGACCTTAGCCGCATCATCCTTGATATTTGAAACGAGATCATTAATGTCTTTAAATTGGAATTTTTTCTCAAATTCTTCGAAGGTAGAACCTCTTTCAGAAATCTTCCTTTCTAAAGATTGAATCTTACGGCCATAAATTTCCAACTTATTGTTTATTTCTGAAGTGTTTAATTTTGTAGGTTGGAGGTCTTTTCTTAGTGCCTCAATTTCCTGACTTACTCTTTCCCTTATTTTCAATATAGAATCCTTAAGCTGACTCCTTTCAAATTTTGCCGAATCTATATCCTCAATCTTCTCCACTAGAGTACCAAAATCTACGCCCTTTAACTCTGAAACATCTTCAACCTCAGTATTTAATTTTTTTAATAGACTCTTCAGAGATTTAACTTCCTCCTTTAAATTAAAAACCTCCTCAGAAATCTCACTAAATTGCTTTTCCATTAATTTTTGTTTTTTCTCTGTTTGAGAATCTTTTTTTCTAATAGTTGTGTAACCTTCAGATACAGACTCTGGTATTATCTGTTCCAACATATCATTCTCTGTCATCTAATCACATAAATAAACCTATAGGATTAATTTGTATTCTCTATTACTTAATACTTTCTAAAGAGACTCATTAGCTTTACCTAATTTTACCAGCTCGTTAATTATTCTAATCTCTTTTCAACACTTTCTTTACCTAATTTTTTGGTTGGTTCTTCTAAAAGTTTCAATTCTCCCCGATTATAAGATTTTATTACGTCCTTGACTGTATTTTTCTTTGTCAAGTAAACACCAACTAGATTATCTCTCAAGGTATGTAAAGAAATAGCACCAATGCTCTTGGTTAAAACTGCATCAATATCCTTTTTAGTTATTATTTTATTAACTACGAAAAGCCCTGCCCTTACTTTTTTGTCTCTATATTTATTTTCCTTAAAAGAAGTTGAAGATATTTCTCCTTCACTTAGGTTAACAAACATGTAGTATTTAGCTCTTCCAAAATGATCGGATAATTTCGATTTAATTCCCCCTTTACTATTAACCGGAATAACTATTCTTTGTTCTTTTGGCTCATAAGGCTCTACATGAATTAAAAATGAATTAACATCAGTTATCTCATTTCTTATGTTTTCCTCTATTTTATCTGAAATTTCATGCGATCTTTTTACTGTCAAATGTTTTTTTGCTTTTATTTTAACTTCGCCAGTTATAAAGGGTCCTAAATGTCTTAATTTGAGGTCCTCAAATATCTCAACTCCATCGGTTTTCTCTATTATCTTTTTGATTTTATTTTCGATATCTTTGCTCGGACTGATGTCCATAAGAGAAAGTACAGAGCTTTTTCCATTCTCAATAGCTATTCTAAATACAATCAAAGAGATCAGGATTCCTACTATACCTTCTATATAGTATATTCCAAGATATGTTGAAAAAACTCCCACAAATACCAGAAGTGATGTAAATATATCGATCCTTGATTCTTGTGAAAGTGCTATAAGCGACCTTGAATTTATTCTTTTTCCGACCTCTTCCTCATAACGCGATATAAAAAAAGCTACTATTGATGAAACCAGAGAGACCCCTAAAGCTAAATAAGGAATTTCCAACTCTTTTAAAGTAAATAGTTTCGAATAGCTCTCTGTGATTAGTTTATAACCAGCAAACAATAAAAAAAGAGAGATGAATAAAGTGGATATTGTCTCGGCTCTGTAATAACCATAAGGAAAATTTTCATCTGGCTCTTTCTGTGCTATTTTTAATCCAAACCAAGAAGCAAAATTGGTTACACTATCTGAAACTGTATGAACAGCATCTGTTATTAAAACAATACTTCCCGAGAAATGGCCAATTAATGCTTTTAGAGCAGCTAAAACTATATTTACCAGAATTACTATTTTTGAAATCTTTTCCCCTTCTTTTAATCTATCAATTCTTACCGATTCCATTTTCCACCCCTACCTCTACCATGCCCGGGGTTTGGCTGATCATTTGAAATCAATTCTCCCTTTAAATATTTCTCAACTGCGACTTTAACATTTCCACTGGCACCAGTAACTATCTTTATACCAGTTGATGAAAGAATGTCATATGCTTTTGGGCCGATATTACCTGTTATTATTACTTCTACATTCTTGTTCGCAACAAACTGTGCGGCTGTTATCCCTGCTCCACGCATCTGGTTACCTGCTGTATTCTTAACTATTTCATGGCCCTTGATTTTCTTGTTTTCTGTTTCGAATATTATGTAATAAGGACATCTGCCGAATCTCATATCTATAGTGGATTTTAAACTATCTTGTTCTGCAGTAACTGCTATTTTCATTCATCATCACCTCTCTCTTACCATTTGTGTTCCACATTTTGGACATTTGATTTTGTAACAGGGTTGACCAGCTACATGAGAAACTTTTTTTCCACAACTAGGGCAAACACAAGAACCACCAGGCCCTGCTGAGAACTGTCCTCCCATCCTACCTCTACCTTGTCCCTGACCACCTCTACCTAAACCTTTTCCCCTCCCAGGTCCTACCATTTTGTAATCTCCTCCTTCTATTCTCAAAGAATTCCCATCAACCAAGAAATTAGCTATCTTTTCCCTTGCAGATGATAGTAATCTGTGGAAAGTTGGCTGTGATATATTCATTTTTTCAGCTGCTTCTTCTTGTGTTAGATCTTCTTTATCTTTCAATCTAATGGCTTCTAATTCATCAAAAGTCAGATTTATCTCTTCCAGATTTCTTAATTCCACTCCTGCTGGCTTAAAGTAAGTTATTTCTGGTTCAAAACTGACGTTTCTCCTCCTTCTTGGTCTTGGTATCTAAATCACCTGATTATTAAAAAAAACTAAAACCCTCCTCTTCTGAATCCTCTTGAACCATATCCTCCTAACGGTAGATTAGATCCATGTGTTTGGTCTCCAGTACAATATCCTTGCCCACGACCTGTTCCCGGACCTTCTCCTTGTGGCCCTGTTCCATCATATCTTGGCATATTCTTTTACACCTCCAATTATTATAATGAATATATATTCATAATAGTATTTAAATATTACTACCATCACAGCAAAACCATCAATCTATAACATCATTAGAATTTGATTCAGTTTTTTTTCTCTTTTTTCTGAGACTTACCGTTCCCGAACTTCTTATTATGTTTCCTCATAACAAAAAACATTCCAACAGTAGAAATAAGAATAGTACCAATAATCACTGAGAATACTATATCAACAATTATGTCAGCACCTTCAATACCCCTGGTCAAAGGAACCGTTGCCAAAACTGCAGCAGATAAACCACGCGGGAATAGAACTACCATAGTGTTCTTGTCAAAATTACTCAACGACTTGTCGTTCTTCGTCAATAATTTAACGTAAAAATACCTTACAACCAAAAATCCAACACAGATCAGACCCCCAATTAGCATTCCCTGATAATTGGTTATCAGTACTATCGCTCCGACAAACACAAAATAAAAGGTCCTTACAAAAAAGGTTATAAGTGAATGGAACCTAACTGTCTCAAAATATTTCTGTGGTTTTCCCCTGGGGCTAATTAATTTCGAAAACAACTCATAATTTCCCAAAGCCAGGCCCGCTGAAAAGCATGCTATAGCACCACTTGCACCGATGTACTCGGCAAAAACGTAGATCAAAAACAGAATAGCCAAAGTAGCAACATAATTATGTTCTTCATTCCTCATCCTCCTAAGTAAAAAGCCCCAAATTAATCCAACGAAAGCTCCAATAGTAACTCCAGAAAGTATTGGGTTCACCATAGACCCAACAGAAAACTGAGGTATTTCCCCGACCATTATGTCCAAAAGAACAAGTGCCATGACAATCGTAAAGGTATCTGCTATTGATTCGAAAGATAGAATGGCTGTGACCTTATCACTAAGTCCTTTCATCTTGGTTACAATCGGCATTACCACAGAAGCACTCGTCCCACCCAAAGCAAGACCTGTAAATAAAGATATTTGCCATGAAAATCCAAAGGCCATCATTATTCCAGTTGCTGCTGCGACCGAAAAAATCAAACCCACTATCAAGAGCAGAAATCCTTTAGGGGCATCTATTATCATCTTTCGTATGTCAAGGCTCATTCCACCCTCCGAAAGTATGGTGATTATTGCTATTGCACCCATTATCTCTGTCATTGAAGTCAAGGATGCTCTGTCCACAAAATGAAAGATCTGCCCCAATAAAAGTCCGAATAATAATAACCATAGTGTACTTGGTATGTTAGTCCTCTTAAAAATCGCGTTTCCGAAGAAACCTAGGAGTGCTATAATCGCTATCAAAGATAACGTAATAATCTCTGCCATATACACCCCTCCTTAATAATAGACTATACTACTTCTTAAGTTTTCCCCAAAACATAAAATAATTGTATCCAATATTATTAAAAGAATCTAATTTAAAGAGGTGAACATCTATGTTTGAAACAAAAAAGAAATTCTCAATAGTAAGAATTACATTAGCTTTGTCCGGTCTAGTAGCTTTGGTTTTGGCATATTTTGTATGGAACCAACCAATAGAAACAATAAGAATTCTGGTTGCACTGAACTTCCTGATTACAGGATTAGGTCAGTTATTAAGGGCATTAGTTTTCCCAACTCTGGAATGATTGATTAAAACAATTAACTCTAGAAGAAATATTGTCAGGTATTGGAATGGATAATCTGAAAGTCGCAGAAATATTGGAAGAAATAGCAGACATGCTAGACATCAAAGGGGAAAAATATAAGCCAAGAGCTTACAGAAGAGCAGCGTTATCAGTCAGATCTCTCTCAGAAGATATCAAGAAAATAAAGGAAAGGGGAGAATTAAAGGAAATTCCAGGAGTAGGAAAGGCAATAGAAGGAAAAATCGAGGAGATATTAGAATCTGGTTCCTCAAAATATCTTGATGATCTGAAACAAGAGATACCGGTTGATGTTGACTCACTGCTATCTGTAGAAGGAGTGGGACCAAAAACAATCAAAACCCTTCACGAAAAACTTAAAGTAAAAAATATCGATGATCTTGAAGAAGCAGCAAAAAATAATAAAATAAGGGATTTGGGAGGATTTGGGAAAAAAAGTGAACAGAAAATTCTGGAGAACATAGATTTCGCAAGGAAAAGTAAGGGTAGATTTATCCTGGGCTATATCGAACCAATAGTAAAAAATCTCAAAAACAAACTGGAAAACTTTCAATATGTGGAAAAGGTTGAGATAGCAGGATCTTTCAGGAGGAGAAAAGAAACTATTGGGGACATAGATATACTCGTGGTCACGAAAAGACCAACCGAAGTAATGGACTTTTTCACCACTCTTGATGATGTTGATGGGATAATTGTAAAAGGAGATTCTAAATCTACTGTAAGGCTGAAAGAAGGACTGGATTGTGACATTAGAGTAATCGATAATAAATCATTTGGTTCTGCACTCCTGTACTTCACTGGTTCCAAGCAGACAAATATAGAAATGAGAAAGATATCCATAAAAAAAGGTCTTAAATTAAGCGAATATGGTCTTTTCAAAGGGGAGATGCAAATAGCCGGTGAAACAGAAGAGGAGGTCTTCCAAAAACTCGGAATGAAGTATATAGAACCCGAATTAAGGGAAAATAGGGGTGAAATAGAGGTATCATTGGAAGGAAAATTACCTAAATTAATTGGATACAATGACATCAAAGGTGATTTACAGATGCACACCAAATGGAGTGATGGTGTCAACACAGTTGAACAGATGGCTAAAGCTGGAAAGGATTTGGGATATGAATACATTGCAATAACTGATCATACTGGTAGTCTGAGAATAGCGGGTGGACTGAATGAAAAAGAAATTAAAAGACAAATGAAAGAGATAGATAAGGTTAATCAAAAAATAAATGGAATAACAATTCTAAAAGGCGTTGAGGTAAATATCCAATCAGATGGTAAATTGGATGTTAGTAACAAATTGTTGGAAGAATTGGATATAGTAGTCGCAAGCATACACACTGGTTTCAGACAAACTAAAGAAAAAATGACGGGTAGAATTATCTCAGCTATGGAAAATGAAAACGTGAATATAATCGCTCATCCAACCGGACGAAAAATTAAAGAAAGGAAAGCATATGAGTTGGATTTTGATAAAATATTAAAGAAGTCAAAAGAAACTAATACCTTCCTTGAAATTAACTCTTATCCTATCAGACTAGACCTGAATGACATTAATACCAAAAGAGCTATAGAAAGTGGATGTAAATTGGCTATTAACACTGATGCTCACAGTACTAATCATCTGAGATACATGGAATTAGGTATAGCAACTGCGAGGCGTGGCTGGGCTGGAAAAAAGAATATGATTAATACGCTTCCTCTAAAGAAACTTAGAAAAATTTTAGAAAAATAGTGGGTTATTTTTTCCTCTGATAATTTATTCCTGAAAATATAAATCTGGTAGGATGTATAG
>WJKS01000030.1 GCA_014728985.1 Candidatus Aenigmatarchaeota archaeon | reverse complement strand
TCTTTGAATGAAAAACCAGCTTCTTTCAAAACTGATTTCAAATTCTTCATTACTTGATGTGTTTTTTCTTCAATAGTACCATCCAATAGCTTACCTTCAGGTGTCAAATGAATTTGACCTGAAGTGAATAACATTTTCCCAGCCTTAATAGCTTGTGATAATGGAAACCCAATAACACCTGGTGCATCTTTTGTATTAATCTTTTCGTTCATCATAATCACGATTCTAAGTCCCATGTTTCTTGCCAGCGTCTTGGTAATAATTCTTTCAATCTAACAGTTTTGTCTTTTTCAACAATTATTTCTGTGTCTAAATTTTCTTCATTAATCTCATATATCATTTCTCTACATCTTCCACATGGAGGTAAAATAGTTCCATCTCCCGTTGTAGCAACGATTTTTTTTATCTTATACTCTTTGTTAGTTACCATACTAGCAATTGCACTATGTTCACCACAAAAACCAATACCACAACATGCATGAATACTTACACCCAAGTGGATATTACCATTATCAGTAACTAAAGCACAGCCAACATCACCAATCCTAACATCTTCAGATACTTTCTTTAACTTAGCTACTTCTGCAGCCTTTTTTATTAATTCTTCGTTACTTATTTCCATAATAAATAATAGAACTTTCAAAAATAAAACCCTTTTTATTTCTAGATCCGTAAAGATTAGATATGAAAATGAAAGGTAAGGTATCTCTAGTAACTGGAGCTGCATTAGGATATAAAAATGGTGGCCCATCAATAGGAAGTGCTATAGCATTTAAGATGGTTTCTGAAGGAGCGAAAGTAGTTGTTGTAGATATTAATGAAAAAATGGGGCAGAAAACCACTGAAAAAATCATAAAGAATGGTGGGAAATCTATATTTGTTAAATGTGATGTTTCAAAAACTGAAGATGTAAAAAAGGTCATAGAAAATACGCAAAAAGAATTTGGTGAATTGCATTGTCTTGTTAATTGTGCTGCTTCATATGAAGGTGATATATTCAAAAACGTAGTCGAAACACCTGAAAAGGATTGGAAACATATTATTGACGTCAATCTCAATGGTTATTACCGATTCGCTAAATATGGGATACCACTAATTCTCAAGAGCGGTGGAGGAACTGTTGTTAATATATCTTCTGCTGCCGCTTTCGAGGTCCTGAAGAATTTCAGTGTCTATCCTGTTACAAAAGCCGCTATTAACTCATTAACAAGAACTATAGCTATAGACTTTGCTCCCGAGATCAGATGTAATGCAATATGTCCAGGATTTGTGAGAATAGCTAATTCTGAAAATAATCGATCAGAAAAGGAGTTAAAAGAGTGGGTTAATGGAATATCTAAAACCTACCCACTGAAAAGAGTATGCTCTGTGGACGAAATAGCTAATGTTGTATTATTTTTGGCAAGTGAGGAATCGTCTTATATCAACGGGGAATGTATAGTTGTTGATGGTGGTAGATCTGTTTCTGATAGTCATGAATTTTAGGTATGGACCGAAGGGTTTCTAGATGCTGTAGCGTTTGGAACGACTGAAATATTTTAGCAAATTATATCAGTTTAGTTGAAACAGATAATTTTTCTGTGTGTAAAGTGGAATTTTAGTTAATAAAGTACATTCTGATCAGGTAAGCCAAGATATTTAAAGCTTAATAACCTTCAAGAAATTATGGCTAATGATAGAAAAATCAATTATGACCTTTTAGTTGCAATGCCAACGGAAGAAACTAAGATATTTTGTATAGAGAGAGTTTTAAGGTCAGTTATGAGCATGAGATTACCGGATTCTAGTCACATGCTTATCGCCACAGGAAGAAGCGATCCTATTGGAGGAGAAATAGAAAAGATACTAGACGAGTATGGTCCCGGGAATTTTCAAAGAATAACGATGAGAAGATTAGGTATAATAAGAGACCAGACTATATGGGACTCAGAAGGATTTAGACCCATAACTTTACATAGAAATTTCGCTTTAAGGGTGGCGCGTAGATTTGGTTATGAGGAATTAATGTTTATTGATAGTGATATAGAGACACCAGAAAATACCTATGAAGAACTTTCTAGATTGGGTGTGGATATTGCTGGTGGATATTATGAATCCAGGTATTTTGAGGAGAGACCCTTTTTTGGAAATCGGGGAGCTGATAGTATAACTATCCCTAGGGAAGGTATTGATTATGAACCAGGGGATGTTCTTGAAGTAGATTATACTGGACTTGGTTGTTCTTTATTGTCAGGGAGGGTTATAACCGAACTTATGTTCCCACCAACAGTTTATGAGGCGGAGGATATAGCCTTCCTTAATCAAGCATTAGAGAAAGGTATGACAGTCAAAGTTCATACTGGTATCAGATGTGATCATCATTCCCTGTTTGACCAAAGAATCCCCAGTCTGAAAGGGACTTATTCAGTTCTTTAGCCTGGTTAGTCTATAGCACAATCGGAAATTACATAATAAGAGACGAAGTCATTCCTAGAGAAGATATGTTAAATGACCCCTTAAACCATGTCTATGAAGGACATCAACTACCAACATTTACAGTTGCAGCTACCGATGGGTATTATGTATTCTACACCAATCCTTCAGAAAGAAACGTCCCTCAACTAAGATCTTATACTTTTATTCCTAGAGATACCTCTAATATTAGAGATAAGATGGGTAGGATTTATGAAAAAGTACCAAAACTATTCTCTGAATAATTATAAGATAACTATTGGTATTCCTATAGAAGAGACTAAATTGTTTTGTTTTGAAGACCTATTGAATAAACTTCTGGAATTGGAAAAACCCGATAGTTGTAAAATTTTGTTTGTAGCTAATCAAAGAAATGAATTTTATGACGAAATAGATGCTATCTCAAAAAGGAAAAAATATAGAAAATTAAGATCAATAACTAGAATTGCTAGTTTGGATTCTGATACAAATGATACTGTATGGAATTCTGGGAATTTTGTTAATATTGTCCGTGCAAGAAACACATGTATTGATGAAGCTTTGGAAAATAATTCCGACTTTCTCTTTTTCCTAGACGCAGATGTATTCCCATCTTCGGATGTGTTAGTGAGGCTTACTAAATTGGTAGTTGAGAAACCAAATAAGTCTATTTTTGGAGGTTATTACAATTCAAGGTTTTTTAATAATTATCCCATGATAGGGAATTTTAAATCGGGTGGCTCAATAGGTTTGATATTCGAGGGGAGAGATTTTGAATCAGGAGATATTATCACTTGTGATGCTGCTGGAATGGGATGTGTTTTACTTCCAAGTAAATTAATAGAGGAGTTGAAATTCGATGAGGAGGTTTCTCAGAGCGAGGATATAGATTATTTCAGATCAGCAAAGAATCTTGGTTATAATCTCTGCATAGACACTTCAGTTAAATGCGAGCACAAATCTATATTTCGGGAGAGGTTGAATAAGAAGGGTAAGGAGATTCTAATACTTCTAGGTGAGAAAATATACGAATTTTTTGGTCCTTATTTTATGAGAGATGAGTTGTTGTCAGGTGAAGAATTTAGAGGTATTCTTAATCAGAAGCCTAAAAGAAATGTAATTTTTGTGGAGAATCTTCCAGTTAATCTTTTGTTAGAGGACTCAGGTGGTAATCTTTTCATGCTTGCAACAGAGAAAAAGAAGATCGGTGAAAAGACACCTTGCTATATTATTAGACCAAAAAAACCATTTAATTATGATTCTGAAGTTCATAATGATATCAAAAAACACGTTCTTGAAAATTTAGAATTGGGTGAAGTTGATTTCTTTGTAGATTCTTTTGTAACAGTAGTTGATTAATGGCTAAATTAATTCCAGAGGCTTCTGATAAATACAAAGACTTACATCTAGAGGCTTTAATTTTCCTTCATATTTTCCAAGCAGTCTCTTCTGACCTTTAGTTAATTTGACGCTTTTTAAGTGAGCACACAGATGTGTATCGAAATCGCCATCGAATTTTTCACCTTCAGATTTGTATGTCATTACATAGTGTCCTAACTTCTCCTGTAATTCCTCTCTTAATTTCTTGACCTCACCTTCAGGTAAATGAAAACTAGATGGATCTAATTTGAAGAATATTTCGTCTGAGATTTGTTCCAAAAATGGGATTGCTTTTCTGAATTCAACTAACAATTCCTTCATAATCATTCACATACTTCAAAAATTCTTCTGGTGTTAATATCTTGGAAACAAAATCACTAACCCCTGCTTCCTTTATATTTTCAGTCGATATTATCTCTTTTCCTTTGCCAACTGCATAACCCACCTCAAAAGCAACTGTTCTTCCTATATACCCATCCTCAGTAATAATGTAGATTATATCCGAATTGTCTATTCTATTTAACATCTCTTTATGGGCATTTTTTTCCTCTTCTGAACTTAATTTCTTGACAGAATCCCTGCCTTTTTTTACTCGAATTCCAGCGTTTTTACATAAATTAAAAACATGATCAAGTTTATCAGCAAATTTTCTACTCCCAACCAAGAAAACTTTTTCACTCATTAGTCCCCCCTTTTATCATAACTAAGATTTTTTAACCTCATCCACAATCAACCCACCAATATAATCCTGACTAAAAACTTCTTCACCCTTGTAAAAAATCTTCTCCTCTCCTTTGAAAGCTTTCACATTACCTTCTACTTTATTAATATACTCATAGTCACCTTTTTTGAAACTTTCAGGTCCTCTAAATGGACTAGAAACTTTAACCCTTTTCAATGCTTCCTTCAGGAAATTATATGTCTGTTTGGAAAATTTTAATTTCTCGTGATATTTTGGTTTCATCCCACCACTATAAGACATTATCCAAATTGGTTTTCCTTTATACCTGACTACTTCTTGACCTGGAGCACGGTAGAAGCCTGTATAACTATCCCTATAACACCACTCTCCCTCAGAAAACTCAAGTTCTTTGAAATCTGATCTCTCTGGTTCAACTCTTTTTCCATCTCCAGCGTAAGTCTGAATCTTTGCCTTAACTAAGAACTGACATAATTCTTTGAGTTTTACTCCCATATTTATTAGATGTTGTTATGATATTAAATGTAATAGGTTGATAGAAAAATGAGGATAAAAGGAGTTTTCTTCGACGTAGGAAATACCTTAGTATCTTCAGATAAATTCATGAAAAATGAAGCATTGAAATTAAATCAAAAACTACTTCAATCAATAGGTTATGATTTTTCATTAGAAGAATTAAAGAAAGCCGAAAAAAAGGCAGTAGAATACACAGCAACTAAATATAGAGGTAGTCCAAAAGTCCATGAGAAAGGAGAATTTCTTTCAGTTATGTGTAAGTTCCTGGGATTAGATGTAGATAGAAAAACGATTAATAAATTGGATGAAAAATTCAAAAAGACTCGCTTGGAAAATTACGAACTAAGACCTCACGTAAAAACCATACTTTCCTCTCTTAAAAAGAAGTACAAACTCGCTATAATCAGTAATGGTAGCATAGACGGAATAAACCATGTTATTGATATATTTGACTTAAGAGGTTATTTTAATCTGATAATTATTTCTGAAGAAGTTGGTAAGCAAAAATGTACCAGTGTTCCTATTAAGATTGCTTTGGAAAAATTGGGGTTAAAACCAAAAGAAGCCGTGATGATTGGCGACAGGATAGATGAAGATATTCTGGGAGCGAAGAAACTGGGAATGATAAGTGTCAAGTACAACTATGGTACATGGAAGAATAAAAATTATTCTGGGGAGGAGATTAAACCAGATTATGTTATTGATGATTTGTTGGAATTGGAAAAGATATTAGGTGGATTAGATACGAGAAAATAAGAAGATACTCAAAAAAGAAACAGAAGAAACTTATGATAAATGAGTTTAGGGTGACCTCTCAGTCTCCATCAACCTAGCAATCTCCGAACCAAACAAATTTTCAATTCAGTGGAAATGGGGGTTTTGCGGGTGGAGAAGGAAGATTATATGAGTAGATATTTTGATCAGGAAAGATAAAAATTTCTATGGTTCTCAAGTGTAGAAAAATACGATAGGAGATTTCTCGGGCTCAGATGCTATAGCGTTTGGAACGAGAATGGACCGAAGGGGACCCAAATAGAAACTATACGAGTCCCTGAACCCGAAGGGACTTAAGCCCTGGTGGGTATGGAGCCGGTCTCAACACATTAATCTTTGAACTATCCTAAACTCTATTCTTTTGATTTGATTCATTTATCATTTGATTTAGAGTGTTTATTTTATTATTTATCTCAGAAGTTATCTCTTCACTTTTCTTTTCTAATTCTTTTGTTTGTAATGACTTTACTGCCACTTTTTTAGCCAATAAAAAACTAAATTCTATTTTAGAC
>WJKS01000029.1 GCA_014728985.1 Candidatus Aenigmatarchaeota archaeon | reverse complement strand
CTGATGCATTTATTGTTCATAATTTTAGAATAGCATCTAAACTGACAAAGTCTTATTACATTGGTTATTGGTCAGCCCTAAATTATCATGGATTAACTGATGAAATACCAAATACAGTATTTGTCGCAACCAAAAAGGCAAAAAAACCTCTGGAAATATTGAACTCCAAGTTTTACTTTGTTAAATTAACAGAAAAAAAATTCTTCGGTTACAGGAAATTTGAAATTGAAGGTAAAAAGGTTAATGTATCGGATAAGGAAAAAACAATTGCAGATTGTTTAGATCATCCAGAGCACGCGGGTGGAATAGATGAAATTGCAAAGTCAATATTTTTCAATCATGAGGAATTAGATTTCAACATAATTGAAGACTATCTGATAAAGATGGGAAATTCTGCTGCTTTGAAAAGATTGGGTTATATACTAGAAATTTGTGGAATAGATTACGAAATAGATAAATCTGAATTATCAAAAGGATTCAATCTATTGGATACATTATCACCGAAGAAGGGAGAATATAACAAGGATTGGTTGTTGATAATAAATAAAAAAATTAATCCAGAGAGTTGGATGTATTGATAGATAAAAGAGAATTGTTAGAAAAATCTAGGAAAAAGCAATTAAATCTTGCTATGATTGAGAAAGATTATGTTTTAGGTTGGTTATTGTTCGGGTTTTCTGGGACAGATTTAATATTCAAAGGTGGGACTGCCTTGTCAAAAATATATTTCCCCCGAATTTGGAGATTGTCTGAAGACCTAGATTTTTCTTTACCAAAAGGAAATTTCGATCAGTTAAAAGTCAGTGAAATATTAGATTCTGTTGCGCAAAAGAGTGGTATATGGTTCAGATTGAAGAATGAATATAGGAATCCGGAATATCTTCAGTTAAAAATACAATACAATGCTCTACTTGGTAAGAATTGGGCTAAGATTGATGTAACAACGGAAAAAGTATTTGAAACGTTATCAAAGAAGATATCTAAAACGTATTCTGACTATCCATCCTTTTCCATGAAGGTAATGTCCATTGAGGAAATATTCGCAGAAAAATTAAGAGCTATTTTAGAGAGAAATAAAACTCGAGATTATTATGATATTTGGAGGATTTTGTCGTTGGATATAGATAAGAGAAAAGTTAGGAAGATTTTTCTTAAAAAAGTCAAAGTAAAGGACTTAGGTTTCAAGGGCACAGATCAATTCTTTCCAGATGATTTAGAAGAAATATTGAAACCTTATTGGGAACGCGAATTATCGAGACTTATAAATGAAGTCCCAAATATGAGTAGAGTATTGAGAGATATAGAGAATAAAATCCAATTTTTGGATTAGATCTTAAAATTATCTTTATTAGAGTTTCTTACATAATCAACAAACATCAGAATTACACCAACCACTAATCCATAATAAGCATAAATAGCGATTCTGTTTGCATAATCTTCGAATCCTTGAAATAATACTATGGCGCAAATAATCAATAAAAGTAAAGCTATACCTATTGGATACCTGGGATCGAGGCTGAAAATAATTGAAATAGGAACATAGCCCAATAGAGCAAAAAACATGAATTCATCAAAACTGAACTTGGGGTATACCCAGATAAGAAAAGTTGAATATATTACTAACCCAACAAAAAAACCCAATATCTTTAATTTAGTTCTTTTTGGTAGTCGGCCTATTCTTCTGATCAATTTGACAAAAAAGAATTTTATTGATATAAACCTATTTTCAATTTTATCCCAATTAATTTTCGGTAAAAATATCTTTATTCTAATTTCCGGTTTTTTGATATGAAATTTAGGTTTCTTTAATTGAAACTTAGGCTTTTTCAACTTTATTTTAGTTAATGTCTTAGATCCCCCCCCTTTTTTTAGTTTCCATTTTTTAAATTCAATTTTCCGTTTGAATTTTCTCTTTCTTTTCGGGAGTTTAATTTCAAACCTGTTTAAGAAATCAATTATTTCATTATAGTATGAAACAAGTGCCACTATACCGAATCCTATGTTGAAGTAAAATATCCTTTCCCACAGTCCGGGGAAGTCGAAGGGGTTAAATATCCTGTAAATATAGAAGAAGATACTAAATAAAGACAATATCAGAAAAATATTTACTATAATTCCTCTTAGATCTTTTGCTAACATTGGATAATAATTGTCCCTAAATCGATAAATCTCTGAACCTAAAACTTATTTAATGTAGTGACATTAAAACTTAAATACGGGAAATATCTTATATTTTAGAACATGCCAGAAAGAAAACATACCACTGTAAGTATTCCTATAACTATGTACAAGAAAATAGAAGAAATGATTGAAGATACAGGTTTTTCCTCAGTTTCAGGATGGGTATCATATGTACTAAGAGAGGTGTTAATAAACATGAAAAAAGAAGAAAGAAAGGATGCGAAAGTATCAGAAGAAGATGAAAAGAAGATAAAAGAAAGGTTAAGAGCACTTGGTTATCTATAGATCAGGCGGTGAAAATTGATGTTAGTGATAGGTATAGATGGAGCTACCTGGGATATTATCAAACCAAATCTAGACGAATTACCGACTTTCAGGAAATTGATGGAGAATTGCAGTCATAAAACTATTCACTTGAAAGATAAGCCATGGTCAGCATCTGTCTGGTGTTCCATGTTCTCAGGTTTATCTCCAAATGAGCATCAACATCATGAATTTGTAAAAGATGGAGAACTTGTAGAAAGAAAGGACCTGGATTTAGATTTTATCTGGGACAAACTTGACCAAAAGGGAATATCTGTGAAAGCGATTAATGTTCCGTTCATTGTCCCTCCGTATAATTACAATGTCAATTTTATCCCGCCGGGTGAGGGAGTTCCTATATCTGAACAAGAACTTGTTGATGAGATAAATTCTGTGACAGAAAAGACATTGGAAGTAGCCGAAGAAAACCCAGAGCTTGTTATAACTTGTTATACTGCATTGGATAAACTCTCGCACCATCACTGGGGAGAACCAATAATGTTGGATTATTACAAAAAATTAGATGATTCTCTTTCAAGGCTAATCGAACTTGACAATCAATTAATTATAATATCTGATCACGGGTTTTGTGATTATGACAAAGCACCAATACAGACCTTACCAAAGAAAACAAAGACAGGTAAGATATTGAAGGGTGACCACCATCCCGAAGCAATTTTGATTACAAGAAATGTAGATTTTGATATAAAGCAACCGGAGGATGTGTTTAGATTTTTAGCTAAAAAATATGAGGTGGATTGATTGGATAAAGAAATGATGAACTGGGAATTAGAGCAGAAAGTAGAAAAATCAAAAGAAGTGATAAGACAAGCATTTGAGAAACATGGTTCTGATAAGATAGCTGTTGCTTGGACTGGTGGGAAAGATAGTACAGTATTGCTTTGGCTAGTAAGGGAGGTATGTAAGGAGAAGGGATACCAGTTACCTAAATGTATGTTTATTAACGAGGGTCACGTATTTGAAGAAGTTAAAGAATTTGTTGATCAATATCAAGGTAAATGGGATCTAGATGTAGATGAGGTCAAGAATGATGATGTTCTAAAACAAATTGATAAGGTAGGTGACCCTGTAAGGGTATCTGAACTTAATGAAAGAAATAAGAAAGAAATTGAAAAATTGAATTTTGAGAAGGATGAGTTCCCATTTGAACCAGAATCATATGTGGGTAACCATTTGATGAAAACCGTAGCAATGAATGTTTACCTGGAGAAAATGGGTTTCAAAGCATTGATAACCGGTATAAGATGGGATGAACAATCTGCCAGAGCAAATGAGACATTTTTCAGTCCCAGAGAAGAACCTGATCATATCAGAGTACAGCCAATACTCCATTTCACCGAGAGAGATGTGTGGGATACTACGTTCAAATTCAACATACCGTTCAACAAACTATATGAAAAGGGTTACAGATCTTTGGGTGCTAAAGGAACCACTCATAAAGTTAGCGATAAGCCAGCTTGGGAACAGGATTTGGAAAAAACCACAGAAAGAGAAGGTAGAAGACAAGACAAAGAAGGAATTATGAAAAGATTAAGGGATTTAGGATATATGTAATTAGAATTCACCGTCGTTTTTGCTGACCCAGTTTGCTAATTTTCTTACCCCTTCTTTTGGTTTAACCTTTGGTTTCCATCTCAATTTATTTTCTATTTCTTTGATATTTGAGATATAGACTTTTTGATCAGATGGTCTCCAGTTATCAAATGACAATTTACTTTTTTTGCCAGTGATTTCTTCTAATATATCTAACAGTTCCAGTAATGACATAGTGTTTTCAGGTCCTCCACCAATATTGAAGACCCCATGTTTTAAGTTACCATTTATGAAACGATCAAAAGCATCAATAAGATCTGAGACAAATAGGACGTCCCTGACTTGTTTCCCGTCCCCATATATTGTTATTGGTTTTCCTAATATCGTTGCAATAGTGAACCACGCAACCCACCCCTGATCTTCAACGCCAAACTGCCTAGTACCGTATATACAGGACATCCGGAAGACTCCAGTTTTAATTCCATGAAGATGAGCATAATCTTGTGTGTAAATGTCAGCTGCTAATTTCGAGCAACCATAGGGTGTATGTTCACATAAGTCTGTTGGGAATTTTTCAGGTATCCCATCTTTAAATTTACCCTCAAAGTTATACCTTTTTTCCTCTTCATTTACTTTTATCTTATTCACATTGTTACCATATACCTTGTTCGTGGAACAGAATATTACAGATTCAATATCATTTTTTCTGGCTGCTTCCAGAACATTGAACGTACCAAGTGCGTTTACGTCAAAATCATTTTTAGGTTTGGTTACAGAAGTTGTAACTGCGGTTTGACCCGCTGTATGAATTATTGTATCTACATTTTTTGATTCTTTTTCTAAATCTTCGTAATTTCTTATATCTTTTTTTACTAGTTTTACATTTTTGATTTTTTTCAGAAAATTCCAATTATAATCAGTGTTTATATTTTTCCCAAGTAGTTCTCCACGAGAAAGATTATCAAAACAAATTACTTCATTTCCTTTATTTGCATAATACTCTACCACGTGACTACCAACAAAACCTGCACCACCTGTTACTAATATTTTATTCATTTTCAACACTATTTTTGGTAATATCCACAGCCTATTACACTGCAATCTGCCTTAGGATCATATGAAACGTCTGTTGGAAGATTTTGTTCTATGTATTCTGGTTCTAATCCTCGAACTGAATGTGGACATAAGGTAGGATGAGGGTTCCCTGTTCTTACCATTGCTCCTACACAACCGATCCTAGTACTTTTACAACTAATAGCTTGACCTGATTCATCTCTTTGAATTAATCTCATAAAATCAAAATTATTATATCCTTTAATTAACAAAAATCATACAGTATATGCAATGGTATGATGGTATATGAAAAGACAGAGAGTTACGGTAACTTTGAAAAAAGAGATAGTCCAACAGGTTGATAGACTCATAGATAACTTAAAAATACGCAGCAGATCTCAGGCAATAGAGTATTTACTTTCAAAGACTTTATCCGAT
>WJKS01000028.1 GCA_014728985.1 Candidatus Aenigmatarchaeota archaeon | reverse complement strand
GAGAATTGAATGATTATTACGTATTTTATTTAGCTTGTGAAAGCTTCCCAAGCGATAATCAGGATGCAATTAATAATGCTTTTGAAGATAAATGTTATTCCCAATATCCGGATATAACCAATAGTTATCCTGGCTTTAATGGAGTAATAGATTTGGAGAATGACAGGTACTGGATTTAAATCAGGGGGTTCCACCTGGTATTATTTATAAAAAAATTATCAAATATCAACATATGAATACATTACTTGATTCTTTTGAAATTTCCAAAGGAGAGAAAACTTTTTTTACAATTCTTCCAAACGGGAAGACACTTCTGACCACAGAATTCGGTTCCTGGATAATAGGAGAAGAAGATGAGATTGAAGAATTAATTAAGAGAAAAAAATGTAAAACTAAATTGTTTGAGAAAAAATTCTTTTTCAGTTCGCCTAAACTTTTCATTTTAAAATTAACAAGGGATTGTAATTTTAATTGTCAATATTGTCATAGTGTTACTGAGAAATTTGGGGCTAATAATACCAGAATGGACTTTGAAACGGCAGCTAAGATCATTGATTACATAATTAATGAGACAAATGAACAGGGAAAGATACGAATAGAGTTCCAGGGAGGTGAGCCTCTTTTGGAATGGGATTTAATTAAAAGGACATTGGAGTATACCATAGAGCGTTTCAGAGACCTTGAAAGAGAAACACCTAATTTTTCCTTCTCAACTAATGGGTCCCTGCTCTCGGAAAATATAATAAGGGAGATAAAAGAGTTCCAAGAAAAAGTCAATTTAGGATTGAGTATTTCTTTTGATGGGGATGAGGAAGTCACAGAAATAACAAGACCTTACAAAAATGGTAATTCAAGTTATTCTAAAGTTAGAAAAAAAATAGAATTATTAAACGAGGAAAGAATTGATTATGGTACTATAACTCTAATTACAAGAGAGTCACTGGGTAAAGAAAAGGGGATAATCGAAAATTTGAGATCATTAGGTTTGAAGAAAAGTTATTTTTTACCTGTACTTCCTTTTGGTAGGATTCTTGAGAACCCCAAACTATATGATAAGTTTATTTTAAGTCCAAAAGAAACACGATTGTTTTTCGAAAGAGTCCTAAATCATTGTATAAAAATATGGAAGAAAGGGGATTTCTTTTTTGATAGGACACTATTTTCATATTTCAATAATTTACGTTCGTTAGATAGAGAATATATGTGTTTGCGTAGGCCATGTGGTGCTATGAGATCAATCTTTGTTTTTGATAACAAAGGGAGAATTTTTGGATGCGATGGTGGAAATCTTCTTGATGAGATGTATTTTGGAAATATAGAATCAGTTCACATCAGGGATGTTTTTAGAAAAAAATCCCCAGTAATGAATCAGGCTTACTATTGGTTTGATAATTGTAATGACTGCCCTTTTCAGGCATTTTGCGGTATATGTACCAGCAGGGTTATATCTCATTCTAAATTATTTTCAAAAAAATATTCAGAGAAATACGAGTGTTCTTTAAATAAAGAAATGTTTAGTTTAGTTTTTGAAACTTTGATGGATAAGGAAAAATTTGATACCTGTAAGGAAATTTTGGATAATTATATTTTATAAGTTAAACAGGAGCCCTGACATAATTTTCTATGATTGAATACGCAGGTTTTACATTCTTCAAAAAGATATTTTTCCCACTTGAGGCTTGAGGTGAATTTCTCAAGATGCTCTACGAGTTCCTTTTCATTTTCAAAGTCGGTGAGAAAAACTTTTGGTAAAGATTCTTGGAAAATAACGCAGGGAACAACACTCAGATCTGGGTTTATTGCATAAAGTCTCCCAGAACCACACTCACCAAAAAGATTAGCCTCTTTTTTCAGGAACTTTCTCTCTTTTTTATCAAAGGCACAGAAAGGTAAGGGTTCCTCGACACTCGCCTTTATTCCTGTATCTAAAAGTTCTCTAATGTACTCATATAGTTTTTGGGATTCACTTTTTAAGACTCCTCTTTTAAAAAATAAATTATCTCTTTTTTCAGAAGGGAAAACCAAAGAAAGCTGAATTGAATTTATATTGTATTTTTTACAGATTTTCATAATTTCTGATATATCTGTATATTTGTTTACATTTAACCTCAATGTGAAGTTCTTTTTTCCTGTTAAGAAAGATATGGTATCCTCGATTTTTCTTTGTTTCTCTTTAGAAATCAATGGGGGATGGTTATAATTAATGATTATATAATTTATCGAATCTGATAGAAGATATAGTGGGTTTTTTGTAAGTCCATTGGTATATAGAGTAGATTTCAGTTCATTTTTTTCCATACTTTCTAAAATTTTATCAAATTTGGGATGTTGTGTGGGTTCACCTCCGAGAATAGAAACACCATTTTGGATATTTTGTTTTTTGAACCAAGAGAGAATTTTTGAAAATGAAGATAATGATATCTCCTTTTTTTCAGGTTTAAAGTTTTTTACATAGCAATAAGGACAAGATAGATTACATTTGAATGTTATATTAATTTGTCTACGCGGCCTTAACTCTGGCATAAGAACCTTTTATCTTTAGGATATAAGTACGTTTTTGATTTTTTCCTATTGACTTTTCTGGGGATTTGGTCTCTATTTCTATAAATTGATGTGGCATAAGATATTCTTCAGATATTTTATCTAACCGGCCATAATTGGAATGACTTATTTTTTTGATAGAGTGACTAATTAGATTTTCTTGTTTAACCATTTTAGAGTCAGTAATACCTACAAAAGCTAAATTATGATTGTCCAACCAGTCCATATCTAGTTTGAATTCCTTTGCTTCAGTTTCTAGATATTTTTCAAGTGGTATCAAACCTGTCAAGGATAGATTTTCTCTTGGGGTTATATGAGTTATTTCGTCTAATTTCCCATCCGAATTTTCAATTGAGAGAGATACACATGTTTTCCCTTTACAGAGATGTACGTCAGCTAGAACTGGTTTTTGTGGCAGACTCATTGTACCAATAATGGAAGATGTTAATAATAATTTACGGATAAAGGAATTCTTCTCTAGGTTTTCGTGGTTTGATCCTCTTATTGCCATTTTGAACAATAGTTTCTTATTTTTTAACTCGTCTTTATTATGAAATCCAACCGATATTTTATCTTTTTTGTTACCATGTAGAGAGTTACCATATTTGAAATCCGTAATTTCTGATATGTTATCACCTGGGAAAGTAGAATATTCAATTTCATTTGGTGGTATTATATTTTTTTCAGAGATAACTCCTAATTCTTGATCAGGTAGAACGGCGATTTGTTCGTCCTCCCCATGAATTACAGAAAACAATTCAATATCTTCTATGTATGTTATTTCATTTTCGAATTCCAATATCCTTAATTTGAGTTTTCCGTTATCTTCAATTATGTTGTTTTGAATTATGTATGTATCAGTTACGATCCTGTCTTTTAATTCAGAGAAGTCGGAAAATTTCTGTGATTTATATTCCACGTTTTTCAGCATTTTCAGAAATTTTTTTCTTGGATTTTCATCTAGATTTAATTTCTCCAATAATTTTTTAGCTGATTTCTTTGAATTTTTACTTGATCCGTTTTTCAACTTCCAAAAACGAAAGTCTTTATTATTATATTTAATATTAAAAGATTCTGCAAAGTTATTGGCTAGTCCCAGACAATTTACTTCAAACAGACCTAGGTAATCATTGGGAAGAACACCGAACTTATTGAATAGAAATTCAAGTCTATTTCTAACTTCTGTTTGAGGTAGCAGGTTATTTTCTAGCACGAATTCATTCCCATTCCAGACTGCTAGGAATGGACATCCACTAGTCGTAGATGTAGTGCTAGTTGTTGATGTGGTTGAAGTAGTAGAAGTTGTCGAGGTAGTGCTAGTTGTTGATGTGGTTGAAGTAGTAGAAGTTGTCGAGGTAGTTGAAGTAGTAGAAGTTGTTGACGTAGTTGAAGCACTCAGGCTATGACTGCTATTATGACTTGCCCTCAAATTACCATTTTCATACCAGCAGTTCGTACTGGAACTATGACCAGCCAAAGCGCCACTAGCACCTGCTAAAGTTACCCCTAGACCAACCAAAGCAGATTTGGAAATTTTTCCTTCTTCAGAGAGCAGAAAACCAGAAAGTTTTTTCTTTATCTTAGGTAATTTAACCATTGCTACACCTATAATTATATTTGATTTGTTCAGTATTTAAAATTTAGATTCCTTTACTTAACATAGACCATTTTATTAGAATATCCCTCTCTTCTGGTGAGATAATTTTTTTCAGTATATATTCTAACATCCCCTGTCTGATTTTACATTCATTGTTAGTGGACATATCGCCTATTATATTTCCATGCTGACCATAATTACAAACTAAACAAGAACCGCAGAATGGCCTCCATACACAACTACTGCATTTAGTCATCAGGCCAGAGGATGCACTGATTATATTTCCAACTTCAGGTGACAGAAAAACTTCCTTATAACTATGTTCCTTAACATTACCAATTTTGAAGATTTCAAAGGACCTAGCTTCATCACATGAATATATTCCTCCTTTATAATCATACGCGCATTGTGATAATGCAGCTCCGCAAGGGAAACCCCAGCAGGTATAATTTGGGTGATTTCTCATCGTAAATATCTTGGTTAAGAGAACAGCCATATTTTCCTTGATATCAACCCCCTTCCTGTTCAATTCAATCACATAGTCCAGAACATTTTTCCAGTGTTTCAAAAACTCTTCTGGTTTATACCCTATCTTTTCCCATAACTTCTGTGCAAATCCAGCATTATTTAACTCTCTTAATCTGATAACATCAAAACCCTGCTTAACATATTCTTCCACTATTTCTTTACTGTAATCCAAAGAGAATTTGGTGGTAGTTGGTAAGGCACTTATTTGATAGTTATACTCATTTTTTATAATCTCTATCCATTTAACTGTCGTATCATATGAAGAGCCCTTTCCGATCAATTTTCTATTTTTGTCATGTAATTCTTTTGGACCATCTAATGAAGTACATAGACCCACGTTATTTTTTATTAAATATTTTAGGATATCATGATCCATTAAACTCAGATTAGTAACCGCGATGAAGCTGAGTCTTTTATTTTCTTTCTTATTCTTCTTTTTTGCATATTCTATAATATACTTAACAATTGGGAAATTTACTAAGGGTTCTCCTCCCTGGAACTCTATACCAATCCAATTTGAGGGTGATTGGAATATAAAATCAACTGTGTCTTTGGCTGTTTCTTCATCCATATCAAAATCTTTGGCACTCATTGGTTTAGATTTAGCATGACAATAAACACACTTATGATTACATCTCAGAGTTGGGGATACAATATGAAGATTAACTGAATTAAAGAGGAAAGATTTTCTTGATTTAAAGACATTGACTATATTTTCCTTGTTATTTCCAGTGACTATTAGTCCATTTTTTTCTAGTTCTTTGAATAATTTCGGTCTCTTATCTAATTTCCCAAATCTAAATATATCAAATTCTTCTTTTGAAAGAACCACCCATCCCCCATGAACAGTAGAGACAAAAATACTTTCTTCATCTAATTTTTTATAGGAATATTCATTAATCTTATACTCTTCAGTTCCAAAATAATCAAAGTAGCTGATAGCCATAAAAACAACTTAGTAATTTTTAACAGTAGCTAAAACATAATTATAAAATTCATCCTTCAGTTCTTCTTTCTCGATTTCACCGTCTTTTGGAATTAGTATCGCAGACACCGAATCTTCAGATCCATCGACTAAAACCCAACAAGGCTCTGTGTAATCTTGGGCTGCTAGAATTATATGTTCTTTTTTAAACAATTTTGTGTCAAAGTTAATTACCACTTTAGTATTCATAGACATCTTCTTCACCTGTTAAGGTTCTCCTTTCCAGGGCATGTTTATACCCTCTATATTTTTTCCTTCAGCATTAGTACCTTCTTTTTTAATTGGTTGATGAGAAGTTAATGCGCGTTTTACTATTTCTATTCTCATACCCTCTGTTTTCAATCCCCTTATTTTAACAGCAGCATAATTAATTAATTCATTATTAAATTCTCTCCCCATTCTTTCCAGATTCCTTATCTTCTTTTTCGGTTTTAACTCAACCAATATTTCATCATTTGGGTCACCTTCAACCTTACAGTAACATTTCTCTAAGAAATTATATAATGAAGAATAAACTACATCTAAATCGTAAAATTTTGGATTAATTGAAATCAGTACTTTATTTGATCGTAATTCCAGATTCTCGACCATTCTAATATCTTCTTTTTTAGATTTTTTCTTTGCCACAAGTCTAACCTATTTTATTATAAGATTTCATATTTTTATCTATGTTAGTTCCTCTAACAACAGTTTCCATTATAATTATCTTTGGTATTTGGACTTCCTATACTGATATAAAATACGGGAAGATTAAAAATATCACTATTCTTTTTTTATTAATTTTGGGATTCCTGGTAAATACTTTTTTAACCAGATCACTAGTGAACTCAATTTTTCTATTTTTGGTGAATTCAGGACTATCTCTAATTATCGGATTTTTAATGTGGAATTTTGGACTTTGGTCTGCTGGTGATGCTAAATTATTTTTCGCCTTCAGTTTTTTACTTCCCTTAGGAATTTATAAAAGTTCCGCAATAGAGTTTTTCCCCTCCTTTACGATTTTGATCAATACCTTTGTTCCGGCAGGCATTTTTCTTTTTTTATACTCAATATCTAGAATGAAATCCGAATATCTAAAAAGAGAAATAAAAAGCACATTGAGTTTCAAGAGGGCTCTGAGAACATTTCTTTTCACAATGGGGTATCTATCTATTTTAATTATCTTACAGAATTTATGGAATTTGGAAGTTGGTTTAATATTTCAGTTACTATTTATGTTCCTGTTTTTTGAAATAATCAATAAATTAGAAAAAAAAGTGATAGAGAGCTCTTTTTTAATAGTAGTTGTATTAGGTTTTTTGATTTATCCTAAGGAGTTTTTAAATTATTCTTTCCTAAGGAGGTTAATTTTAATTTTCATATTTTTTCAGGGAATTAGGCTACTAATTACTTGTCTAAATAACTTCGTTTTTTCTAAGAAAATTAAAATCGATGATTTAAAACCTGGAATGATTCTTTCAGAAAATATAAGGAAAATAGGGGAAAAATATTCGACTGAGAGCACAACATTGTTAACTTATTTTGACATTATAAAGCACGTTCAAAAAAAAGCTTCAGCCGATTTTAAAGGAAAATTATCAGAAAAAGATGTTAAAAGATTAAAGAACCTGAAAAAATTAAACGAGCTCAATTTCGATTCTGTTAAAGTAGTGGAAACGATACCATTCGCACCTTTCATGTTTTTGGGCGTATTGGTAACATATATAACAGGGACCAACGTACTATTATATTTTATAATATTCAAGGATGTTTTTTGGATAGAGTTTAGATTATTTCTTTATAATATCTTTTCTTGAAATTCATTTGAAATAAGAAATTAATACTGAGGTTTATTAATTATTAATAGAGTTTTATGAAAATCAAAGAAGATCTTAGAGTTCTATTCTATATCCCCATTCTGATTCTTATATTGGCCTCTTTCGGAGCACTTTACTTTTCTAGCGTGATTAAGTATCAGATGCGTGTTTATGTAAATAAAAAACCAATTGATTTTGGTTATCAGGAAATTAAAAGGTGCCATAGTTTTACAGCCAATTTTGTTTGTGAATATGAAGTTCCTATTACTGGGATGTATTTTAAGGCAGTTACCTATGAGAAGGGACAGGTGCTAAGTGAAAGTGATTGGAGAATAGTTTTAAATGAGTAAGAAATATAGGTGTAAAGTTTGTGGAAAGAAATTTTCCAGTGAAAGGGGATTATCTATCCATAAAGCAAGGGTTCACAAAAAAAATAAAAAGAAAAAAATCCTTCCCTATATAATTACTTCAATTCTTTTATTGGCATTCTTTTTTTCAATTAATTGTGTTTTAAGGACTTTAGAAAGGGGAAAAAATAAAGATCATTTTATCTCGATAAATTCTCCCTTAAATAAAACCTATGAAAGTGGGGAAATTTCTATTAATGTCTCAAGTGAGGAGGACTCTCTTTGGATGAAGAGTAAGTTTAAAAATGATCCAGTTATATTTTTTAGGGGAAATCCTGTGATATGGAATAGGGGAAAAGACTCATTAGTTCTTCATTGTACTAAATGTCACGGTTACAACTTGAATAGGCTTGAGTTCGGTCCAGGTATTTATGAGTATATAGTAGT
>WJKS01000027.1 GCA_014728985.1 Candidatus Aenigmatarchaeota archaeon | reverse complement strand
GCTCTTGAGCGCAGCGCAGAATCGCAAAGTATATAAACTATATAAACTCTTTCGTATTTACGTATAATTATGAAAATAAAACACGAAGCAACTTTTAAAAGTCTTGGTAATGCTATTCAAATGAGTATTATTAATAAGCATCCAGATCAAGCAAACAAGTTACTTAAAAACCCAAAGATAAGGATAGTAATAGAGGTATAGATTTGAATAAAGATTTGATCATAGATGATGAATTTAAAACATTCATACCTCCATTAACAGAAGAAGAATTTAGTGCACTCGAGCAATCAATAATAAATGAAGGGTGTCGCGATCCACTTGTTATTTGGGACAATATAATTCTTGATGGACACAATAGATATAATATTTGTATGAAACATAATCTTATCTTTAAAAGAGTTGAAAAGAACTTTGATAATAAAGAACAAGCTAAGATATGGATTCTTGAGAATCAACTTGGTAGACGGAATCTTAATGAGGCACAGAGAATAGATGTTGTAGATAGATTATTTGGTTTGAAAGAACAACAGGATGCAAAGGAAAGAACTAAGATGGGTAAGGAAAATTTGCCTGACCCTAAAAAAGCTGGCCAGTCCCGCGATAAACTAGGCCAAAAGGCAAAGGTATCAGGTAGAACATATCAGAAAGGAAAAAAGATAAAAGATACAAATACTGAACTATGGGATCAATGCAAACAAGGAGAAATATCTATTGATAAGGCATATAAAGAAGTACAAAACCAAGAGAAAGAACAGAAACGAGAAGAAAAATCAAAACAAGGAGAACATATAAACCCAAAAGATTATGATATAACTTTTAAACAAGGAGATTTCATAGATGTACTTGATGATATAGCTGATAATAGTGTAGATTTGATTTTAACAGACCCACCATATCCAATAGATTATATTGCAGAATGGAGTAAACTTGGTGAATTTGCAAAAAAGAAACTCAAGAAACATGGTTTTTTAATTGCATACTGCGGTCATAAAAATTTATACCAGAGTATGTTAAGGTTGGAAGTGTATTTGGATTATTATTGGATTTTTTCATTGAAACATTCTGGTAATACAAAATTAATTTCTTTCAATAATATAGAAGCTGGTTGGAAACCAATACTTGTTTATCAAAAAGGATTTAAGAAAATACCAAATAAAACAAAAGATTTTATAGAGGGAGCGGGTAGAAGTAAATTCAATCACGAGTGGGAACAATCATTAGGTGAGCTCGAGTATTTGATAACACAATTTACCAATGAGAACAATATCGTAGTCGATCCCTTTGCAGGAAGTGGAACAGTTCTTGTTGCAAGTAAAAAACTAAAAAGGATTTCAATAGGTGCAGAGCAAAATAAAAAAACATACAATATTGCTAAAAAGAGGATTTATGATGACTTATAATTTTGATGATGAAAGTTTTGATACAAACAGAGAACATGAAATAAGTAGAATTATAAACAATCATTCAGATAAAATTTATACATATAAAAACTATGATGACATGTATGATTATGACCTCATTGTTAAAGATAAAGAACTTGATATGTTTTTAGGATATATAGAAGTAGAGGTAAGTAACTATGAGTTTCTTGGCGGAAGGAACTGGTATCATAGTTTTCTTAAGAGAAAGGTATTAAAATTTTGTGATGATTGTTTTATTGATGAATTGAAAGATAATGCATTAAAAACAATTTATATTAAATTCAATAAAAACTTTGGTTTGGATGATTGTATTTGTTGCGATATGAAAACAATATCAAGATTACCATCTGACTATCAGAATAAAACCAACAGTAACTATAGGAATTGTCTTTTTAGAACTACTATTGATGATAAAAGGATAAAAGTTGGAATTAATGAGTGTATAAAATATATTGAGGACTATTTATTATTTTTTAGAGTGGTGAACTAATGTTTGATGAAAAAAACGTATATGTAAGACAGGCAGAAGTAAAAGGATCATTGACTTGGAGGGAATATCTTTTAAAGGATGTGAAATAGTTGGGAGGGTAGAAGGACATGCAAATAAGATACTGCATTCATTGTGATTTCCAAGAACGTGATGATAACTTTGAAATCAATCGAGCATATCATCAAGGACTTGGTAGAAAAACCTGTCCGCATTGTGATAGATGGTTGTGGTCTCTTGTTATTGAAGATGATGGACGAATGGAGATTCTTGATTGGGATGAATGCGGTATTCATGACAGAGATTTGATGAAGATTCTTAAACGAAGTATTGAAGTTATTAAAAAACAACAGGGGTAAGAATGAACGATTTTACTAAAGAAGAATTGAAACATCTCACAAGGTCTTTACTTTATAGATTGAGAATAGACCCTGGTGAAAGAAGCAAGCAATATAGTAATGCATTTCATGATGGTATTGTAATGATGGCGAAAGCATACGAACAGGCAATTTGGGAGAAACAAGAATTGGATAATGAGGGGTAAAACAGTATGAATAATTGTAAGTTTCTATATGGTGTAATTGTAATCGTTGTAATTATTGTAGGAGATGTAAATTTGAATAGTGTATTGACTTCAGAGTGGGATACAAAAAATGGATGGGTTTGTTTTAATTGTGTGTTTTTGTTTCTTTTCTTGTCATACATTTAG
>WJKS01000026.1 GCA_014728985.1 Candidatus Aenigmatarchaeota archaeon | reverse complement strand
TACAGCTTAAATAAAATATCAACCTCCTCTCCACAAAAGATAATCAAATCCTTTTTTTCTGAATTGTTAATCAAATCGTAATCGTGACCTGCCCCCCCCAAATTGATCCAGTTTTTATGTTAGTATAAAGCTGGAAGGTGAGGAGGCAGGATGAAGAGAAAGAGATACACGCCTGAGAAGATAATAACCATGCTTCGAGAAGCAGAGTTATTATCAAACAAAGGAAAATCCATCAAGGAGATATCCAGAAAGCTGGGCATCACTGAGCAGACATACTACCGGTGGAGAAAGGAGTATGGAGGAATGCGAGTAGATCAGGCTAAGAGGCTGAAAGAGCTTGTCAAAGAGAATGCCCGGTTAAAGAAACTGGTTGCTGAACGTTGTCTGGATATTGAGATCCTCAAAGAGACTTTACGGGGAAATTACTAAGCCCGGCAAAGAAGAGTCGGGCAGTCAAGTATGTAAGAAGTCAACTCAAAATCTCAGAAAGGCGGGCCTGTCAAGTATTAGGTCAGCACAGATCTACTCATAGACACATAAAAAAACCCAATAAAGAGGAAGAGCAGCTTGTGGAGAGAATAATTTTTTTAGCTTCAGAGTATGGCAGGTATGGATATCGACGGATAACAGCGCTTCTAAAAAATGAGGGATGGTGCGTTAACCATAAGAGAGTGGAAAGAATGTGGAGAAGGGAAGGTTTAAAGGTTCCCTCCAGACAACCAAAACGGAGAAGGTTATGGCTTAATGATGGATCCTGTATACGACTCAGGCCTGAAAGGAAAGATCATGTATGGAGTTATGATTTCGTAAACATCTGGCTTTCTAATGGGAAGAGATACAGAGTGCTGGCCATATTGGATGAATACACAAAGGAATGCTTGGATCTATATGTGGCAAAACATATAACATCACAGTGTGTGATGAACCGACTCTATAACTTATTTATAGCCAGAGACATCCCGGAACATATAAGATCAGATAACGGGCCTGAATTTACAGCTGAAAGGATAAGACATTGGTTATTAAGGATCGGAGTAAAAACCTTATTCATAGAGCCAGCGAGTCCCTGGGAGAATGATTATGTGGAATCCTTCAATGGAAAACTCAGGGATAAGCTTCTCAACTGTGAGGTTTTTGATACGATCACAGAAGCCAAAGTGCTTATTGAGAGATGGAGAAAACAGTACAACGAGATCAGGCCTCACAGCTCACTTGACTATAAGCCCCCGGCTCCTGTAGCATATAGGAACCACAGATTACTAACTTTAAAAGTGGTACAATAAATGGGGGCAGGTCACCATCTTTCACAGCACACACTGTTTCAGGAAAAAAAAATTAATTCTAATCAAATTAAAAAAAATTCGTTTGTTATATTTATTAATACAGATGAAGAATATCACATAAATTTATTAGAAAATGTGTATTTAAATTATTCTGACAAGAATTTAAAAATAATTGTTTTTACAAAGTTTAAGAATATTATAAAAAAAACAATAAATTCGTTTCCTCTAGCTTTAGTAATATATGAAAATTATGAGAAATACGAAAACTTATTTAAGGCAGAATCACGTTGCGGACGGCACTATCTATATAATGAATTTGGAAAACTAAAAGCTTCTGCTATTAATACAACCAACTACCAAGATGGAATCAAAGTTTATTTAATGGAATTAATTGAAAACGTTAAATTTAATTTATCTTATTTCATTACTAACAATAATATTTCTAATATGAAAGAGTTTTCACAATGTTGGGATTTTATAATAAATTCTGATTATGAATATTTTGTTCTTTCATTATTTACAGAAATGTGCACTCTTTGTAAAAGTGGAGAGTTAATTTCAGAAATAAAAAAATTTTTTAAGGAGTTTGATGTGAAAATAATAAAAATACTCATAATTTTTCTATTTCAAATGATTTTAATCAGCTCCTATAACTTACTATTTTCTTCAACACAGAAAAAACATCTTACAGATTCAGACATAAAAAGAAATTTGATGAAGCATCATAAAGTGGACAAAGAATGGGAAAGGCTTCGAGTATTGAAAAGATTTCCCACAAATCAGGATGAAAAGAAAGGATATTATCTAAATTATCCCGTTGATCTATGTGTCTCTAATAAAAATATATTCATAGTTGATTATGGTACAGGCAAAGTCATAAAACTTTCTTTAGATCTTGAATACAATTCCGAATTTGGGAGAAGAGGACAAGGACCTGGTGATTTCTCAAGAGCTGGTGAAATTGGAGCATCAGATGAAGGAGAACTATATGTGGTGGATTCAGGAAGAATACAAATATTTAATACCAATGGGGAATTTTTGAGATTATTTAAGATATTTAACATCCCACATGACATCCTTATAAAAAACAAAACCTTATACGCAAACTGCATATATGGTTTTTACGAAAAGGAAGAAAAACCTTTAATTATCCAATATGATGCAACTGGGAAAATTATTAAATCTTTTGGAGCCAGAATAAATGAAAAGAACCATTTCTCTATTGATAGCAGAGCCTATTTATCTCAAAATGAAAATGAAATACTGGTTGCATTTAAACATTACCCCAAAGTAAATATTTATTCAGATGATGGAAATCTAAAAAGAAATATAAGGATTAAATTTCCAATACTTGAAAAATTAGAAAAATACAACCATGATAAAAATTTTACAAATCCATCACCAGGGGTCATTAATTTACCCAGATTGATTGCTGGGATAGATTGTTATAGAGAAAAAATTTTTCTTTTACTTCATTTGCCCAGAATTGAAATTCTAGAATTAGACATGGAGGGGAAAATATGGAATGTGTATTTCAGTCAAATTTATGATGACATAATAGATTATAGAGGATTTAAAACAATGGAAATAAACGGGGTGTTGTCTTTTTTAGTATTAACATCAACCCCTGAAAAAATACATTTAACAATATTCGGCGCCAATAATTAAAAAAAAGGAGGTGATTACTTTGAAAAAACGAATTATTTCTTCGTCTTTAGTTGTTGCTTTTGTTCTATCAACTCTAATTATGCCCTCGTTCTTATTCCAGGATCCCTTAAAGTGCTCTTCATTAACTGGCTGTGGCGATTGGTCCCAATGTCCAGATAGAGTAGGCCGTGGTAAGGTAAAATACACACCCTTCGGTAAACAAAAATACATAAGAGATTCCATGCGGCGGAAACGATTTCAAACCTCCTTTTTAATATTTTTTATTCTATAAAAGTCACCTTCCAGGTTAAAGACCCTGGCATGATGCAAGAGACGGTCTAAAAACTTTTTCATAACAGCTTGGTCAGATTGGTGATTCCTTAAAAGCTTAACTTATTTTCATGCCTCTAGAATTCAAACTCCTTTCCTAACTTCAAATCAAACTAGACTTCCTCCCATGTGCCAAATAAGTGACAAAATCGACTGAAAATTGCTGAAATTATGGTATCAGGATTGAAAGGATATTTATAGCTAACCGCCCATGTCGTTATAGCGGTGATCCGCCCTATAATTTACCATAAAAAGCCTAGAGCTCATACCTGTTTACCCAATTTTTTTTCTGCTCCCCGCCTCCTAAAGCTCAGCTCCGAATAGCGGCTGAGGAACTATCAGTATATATATGATATCCTAATCCTTTAGTTCAGAGGAAAGGGAGATCTCTGTTCTTTTTAAGCCTCTATTCCGCTTATTTTCTGATTTTCTATTTTCTGTGGGGTTCTTGTTGACCAGACGTGTTTTTCGTGTGTATTATTAATGATGAGGTGGCTTAGAGGATGGGAATTTGATGAATTGGAGGAAAAATTATCACCAACAAAAAAACGAATTTCCTGTCTTTAAAACCAAATTCTTATCTTAAGCTTTCAATTCTTAAAGCTTCTTCAATATGTTCATAATGTCTTTTTTAAACGGAGTTAAATACTCCTCCCCCTTAAACAAATTGCTATCTGAAATAGACACATTAACAAAACGGGCAATCCTCTTTAGATGTTTTGAAATGTGCCGGAAAAAGGAGGACAGAAGGTAAGCATCATTTTCCCATGGCCTGGTATTCAAAGCCTTCAGGACCCTTGCTAAAAAATAGAATGTATTTATCCAGTCTAAATATTTCACTGAATTATCAGTGCTTTTTAAAAGAATTGAGAACAGATCCGGATGAGACACAACATATTTCCGTCCCCATTCTTTGTCGACAAAACCTGCTTCTGTCCATTTTTCGAGTATTCTATAGACAATCTTCTGGTCAAATTGAATTGTTTTGGCGATTTGATTGGAGCTTCCTTCTTTTGCATATAAAAGATAAAGAAGAACTTCCGCCCGGGCATTAATTCCGAAAAATCCTCTTAACAGCAGTTGAAGCAGCGGCGGCTTTTGAACCTCTGGTTCTGTGGTGACTCTTCTCACCTGGAATTTCTCCAAAACCTGCTGATAGTCGCTGGTTAAATTGTAATGTTCCACCTGCTCTTGTAT
>WJKS01000025.1 GCA_014728985.1 Candidatus Aenigmatarchaeota archaeon | reverse complement strand
TCCCAGCATGCAGTCAACCACAAATTTTGGGGACACTTTATTCATTTACCTAAATAATAAGGTGGTGGACGGTAGGGGACTCGAACCCCCGACCTCAGCGTTGCGAACGCCACGCTCTCCCAACTGAGCTAACCGCCCACGTCTACGCGTCGTTGGTATGCCCTATAATTTACCATAAAAAGCAAGAATATGTCTCAAGTTTATTATGCGGTCCTTATGTAATATTTTCCATCCTTGAAGATTTTATGCTGTCGAAGACATAGATGACCCAAATCTTTCAGATAAGTTGCAGGAATGGTAGCATTACTGAAATTGGGGAAGACCTCACAGCGCTCAAAGGGGAAAATCTCCTTTAGATAAATGGGCTGAGTGTATGGAAACAATCCCTTCTACGGAAAAGGTCTGCCGTGAATATAATCCAGGAAAAGAACATTTCAGATTGCCCAATTATCAAGAGGATTTGAAAGTCGGTAATTTGAAATAATGTGTATGAACCCTATAATTCCGGCATATCAAGAGAAATTTTTTACAGATGGAAAAGAGCCTATGAGGCTAATAGGGAAACAGCTCTAATCAATTCCAAACCTTGTCCGCAAAATCCAAAAGTACGTATCCCAAAACCTATAGAAGATAAAATCCTTTATGTCAGAAAAAAACTATCATTTTGGAGCTTTTAGGCTCTCCTGGTACCTTAAATCTGGGAGGATCATTATAATTTTTCCGCCCTCATGGAACTCATAACGGAAAAACTCCATATGAATCTCTAAGGGAAAAGTTGACTCAATGAGCTGGAGATATTGTAGTATATCACTGTCAACCAAAGGATTCGGTTTCACAAAAATTAGACCATTTCACACAATGGATTCTTCATTTTTTTTCCTCCAGAAAGGAATTCTGAAACCACTCGACAATCTTCGCATCCATATCGATAAATACAATCTTTACATTCAGGTATTTCCGCTAGAGTATTTTCTAACCAGAACTGCTCACATACGGTTTTTTTCATTAGAGTATTGAAAAACCTTCCGGTTTCCCAAATTCCAAAAACATGACTACTCCATAAGCATGGACTAATTTTACCCGAATGATCAATAGAAAATGAACAACCCCAACATCTATGAAAATATTTTCTAAATGAAAATTCATAAAATGTAACTCCTTTAAAGAAGTATTTTGCTGACACTTTCTTATACCAATCTATATTAGATAAATCTTTTTTTAGCATATGTTTCTTCCGAATTATAGTATTAGGTATCTGAATTGATATTTTCTTCTCTATATCTTCACTTTCCTTGCTATCAAGGAACAATTGTATTCGATCCTTGCCAGATGAGATAAAATTTAAATAAGGTTCATAAACCATCCCAGGCAAGATATCATAAACAATAAGGAACCTCTTTGGATGTTCATTTTTAATTGAAGTCAAGAGTGATTTTTTTGTTGATAAAGCTTTAATGGGAACATGCATTTCTATTGTTCTTGGTTTCGCCTTTTCTATTCCTTTTATAACATTTTTAATCTTATCATACAAAGTAAGATTTCCCCCAATAAGTTCTACTTTTGAGATTGCATTTTTATATCTTTCTAAATCCTGAATAAAATTAGCTATTTCTTCATCATCCCACTCTTTATCATCCGCAAAACAACTGCAATTCACATAGCTTTTGCACTCTTTACATTCATAATTGCATTTAGCATATGGCTGTATAATGAGCTTGTTTAATGAATAATACAGTGATTTGTTTAAAAACTGGTATTCAAGTGGAGCGAGGATTTCACCCCTCCAAGCTGAATTATTCAACTCTAAAATGAGGCCTGATCTCATTCCTTCATCAAGCATTCTCTTTATTTCATCTAAATTCATTTTTAACTTTTTGGCCCTTTTCTCTATTGTTGGTAGATTTTGATACGTTTTGCTTCGTAATACTCTTATAACTTTTGGTTCTGCTTGGAAGGCACTTCCGTCCAAAAGGTTGTATATAATCCCTTTATTTTCATTAACAAAAGTCCTCACAAATGGATGAAATCCATACGTTTTCATTTGATTTTGTACCTGAATATCTCGTATAGAGTCATATATTCATCTTCATGTTGTATCAAACTACGACTAGAAAAGTATCCTGGCCCCCAAATAAGATTTAAGTAAGGAGCAGTTGGAAATGGCATTTTAAAACATCCTTTGTATTCAAGAGAAGGAAGAAGAAATACCAATACTTCATTCTCCTTTTTCTCCCAATCCCTATTCCCAGTTATAACAAGAAGCCAATTTTCAATAACTTTGATTCCTTGTAATGCTGGAGCATGAGGTGGAATCCTAAATTTAAAGTCCAGCAACTTTTCTAACTTCTTGGGTAAATTTTGTTTATACCAGGAAAAATACAATTCAAATTTATCTTGTCTAATCTTATATTTCCTTTGGTCTATATCTAAATGAATTCTCGTTTTTTGACCATTGAAACTCACCCTCTCAATCTCAGCTTTTTCTATATCTGGTATGACATAGATCATATCTCTTTTCCAGTCAATAGAAAACAATCGGGCCCATCTCAAGCGTTGATAATAATCGACGATAAATCCGTTTTTTTTAATATTATAATCTTCTTCTAACCACATAGGGATATTTTTTTTTAGGGGAGTTATTACTCTAAATCCATTGAAAAATCCTTTATAAGTAACAAGATAATAGACATGATTTTTAAAAAAACCTGTCGATTCAAAAGATGTGATGGTGAGATCATTATTTGTCTCAAGGGATGTAGTTCCCTGATGTCCTATATAATATTGGCTTCCATACTTATTAATTCTGTTAGATATTTTCCCTATTGTACTAATCTCTAGCGATTCAGTATCTATCGATTTTAGATAATAGCCACCGTCATAGAAATTGATAGTTCGCCCATCTTTGGATAACATTAGAGTTTCTGTAACTAATCCTGTTATTTCATTAGGACCCTGGCCATTTTTAACAACAGTTTTATTTATTTCTTCCCCCGAAGCATTACATATGAACAATTTATATTCTTTTTCATCTCTTTCCGAGACTTGCATTCCAAAGAATTCTCCTTTAATCGGTAAAATCCATTTTAAATACCTTCGTTGGATTTCGAATTCCTTAACTGCTTCCCACCTTATAAACTTTTTACCTTCTTCAATCCTTATTAGTTCTGGTGGCTCTCCGCAAGATAAAAGGGATAATAGTATTGTTATAAATATATATCTTACCTTTTTAAATCTTTTCATACTCAATATATTCACTAACTTTTTCCTCAAAATTTCTCTTTAATTCACTACATAATCCAGATAGCTTTATTTTATTTTCAATCCCTGTTGTAGCCAAACATGCGATGCACATAGATTGAACCTTGCAGTTTCCACAAAATTTCGTTTTCTCACGCCATTCATTCGCAAGTTTAAGTAATTTATCTAGATATATCCCTTTATAGATATTTCCTATAATAAAACTTTTTCCCACCTTTTCACAACCATGAATATTACCATCTGTTCCAAAATACATTGTCTTCGATCCCAAATTACAAAAAGCACCATAATTTGATTCATTTTTATAAATCAATGTGTTCCATGACAGGCGAAAGTATTCCCTTATAATTGCCTCTTCTATTTTGTTGAGTTTCTTACCTCTCCTTTTTGACTCTTTAATTAGCTCATAAGCTTTATTTTCATTAAGGCCTTCTTCAGGATATTTTAATGAAGAAAAATTTGTGACTACACGGCCGAATGAAATTTTCTTCGCATCTTCAAAGATCTTCTGAGAAAAAAAATCTCTAATCTTTAAGAGATCAGTATCTCTAACATAAACCACAGAAAACCCAATATTTCGCTTGTAGTAAAGTGGATATTTTGCATGAATATATTTGATTATATTCATCAATACATCAAAGGTGCCTTTCCCTTTGTTTTTTTCGTGAATTGGAGCTGGCCCATCAATACTCAATACTATTCGAAATCCATTATCTATAAGGTAACTTATCTTCTCTTCATTAAGCAAAAGACCATTTGTAGTTATGTCATAATTAAATTTAAAAGGAAATTTCTTTGATTTTATGCTTACTTGCCTCTTTGAATATTCTACAATATCCTGAATAAGAGAAAAATTAGTAAGAGGTTCACCACCATAAAAACCAAGTGAACCAACATATGGATTTATGTGCATATTTTCGTTTCTAATTATCCAGTTGCAAAAAAAATCAAAAGATTTTTTGGCTATCTTCCAGCCCATAATCCTTTTTGTATGTTCCCTTCTATCTATAAATTTTCCAGAAAATATACAATATCTACATCTTAGATTACAAGCTTCAGAAACCTCAAAAAGACATTTTCTAACATTCGCTAAATCCTTTTGGATAGTTTTCTTACTAGGAGCATCATTAATACCGATTGTCCTTCTTTTTTCCAAAAAGACTTTCAGTTTTAAATAAAAAGATCCCTTTTTATTTAATATTCCAACTGGAAGAACTAAGTTAACAGTAGGGAAATAAAAATAATAATTTCCTTCCTTGTCTTCTATCTTAACCTTTAATTCTTCAATTATAGTTCACTCCTTTTTATATAGCTTTGGGAAAAAAGCAAATATATGTTCTCTAAAGCCTTTCTCATTTTAAATCCTTTTCTTTAATATTATCTTTTACAAATACAACTTCATATACGAATCTGTTACATAAAAATGCACAATAGTACTTCTCGCTTATATCCTTCTATTTAGACTAATTCCTTATAAAATATTCTATCCAATATGCTCCTCTAGGAGAATTATCCGGTTGTCTTAAGGTTCAATCTCTTTATATCCTTGATATCCAGTCAAACAACATCCACCGGGATCAAAATAGACCGGATCAGGACAATATTTTGCACAATCTAATATTCCCAATATTACTGATGATGTCCTCGGAGGTTCCTTTCCTTCCCATACTTTTTTAAAGTACATTTTATACTCCTTTCTTTTTTTAATTATTTATTAAGCAAATTTCATGCCAATTATTTCGAATCTCAATTATTCATTGAAAAACAAGGGGATTTATTTATGATTATTGATTATTGTCAACTCAAATTTTACTAGAAGATATTTCACAAATGTTACATATTGAAAAAAATTTAAATAACTAACTTTATCAGAATGAGGAATATACGTTTGGATAACTGTTACATACTGTTTCTTTTGTTACAAATTTTTTCGATAAATAAGATGAAAATAAGAAGGTTTTTATGGGATACATAGATTCATGTTATATGTAATTTTTCACCAAATTGTAACATTTTGATTGACGTCAAATAAAAATTTTCTTCCTGTTGTCTCATGTAAGAATCTTACCCAATTACTATTGTCGTCCATAAACAAGAATAGTGAAGTAGTCCCCATTTGGACCGTATATTTAAGTCCTCAAAATAAGATTAAGGGGCCAAAACCGCATATTATCGGGTATGTAAATGGCACAGATAGAATTGTGGTTCACAAGACCGAAAAAGGAGAAGAGATAAAAAAACAACTTGCATCACACCATTATAGAAGTTGTAGTCATAATGTTAGTAATATGACTATAATTTAGTTGTCAACAGGCATTGAAAAATGACTCCCCTTATTCATTAATTTTTTTTCTCCGGTATCGTGGATAAGAACCTCATTTACCTTTTACTTTAAACGATAAGAGTTGCCTTTGAATTGATAGTAGTAGAACGATGATGCATTCGGTTCAGGATGGCTA
>WJKS01000024.1 GCA_014728985.1 Candidatus Aenigmatarchaeota archaeon | reverse complement strand
ATGTTCTTTCATGCAAGTAGCCCAGTATTTTATGAACCAGGTTCTCTTCTGGAGGTTTCTTTTCATCTTTTCTTCAAACTTTTTTTCGTCAAACTTAAACATGAATATCCTTTCGCTTAATTAATAAATCCGAAGATAAATTATTTAGGTAAGGGTGATATTGTAATGAAAAATGGAATCTCGATAAAATTCCTCAGAGTTTGGTTCTCATTTGTACTTATTTCGATGTTGTCTCTTGGGACCTGGGTCTTATTGTCTGGTAACTTGAAGGCTGCAGTTATTTCTATTATTAACGAACCTTGGTTGGTCGCGAGTTTTGTGGATTTATTTTTCTGTTTTATGATATTCTATATTTGGGTCTTCTATAAGGAAAGTAGTTGGATTCTCCGAATATTCTGGTTTGTGTTCATTGTCGCTACAGGTAGTATAGCTATCTCAATCTACATGTTGATTAAATTACATAAAATGAAGGGAGATGAGGATATTAAAGATTTGATTTTTGGAAGGAATTGATAATTACATATTTCTGTAAAAGAAATTTTTAATGGTGATAGATTGCCTTTTGTCGAGATAAATGTATGGAAAGAAAATATGGATGATTCAAAAAAGGAAAAATTAATCAAGGAAGTCTCACAAGATGTTAGTGAGATTGTGGGCACACCTCTGTATGCTGTAGAAGTGATAATTAACGAAATTCCGAAAGCAAACTGGGGTAAAGGTGGTATTCAATCATCAAAATGGATTCAAGGACAGTTTTCGCCTAAAGGATGAGAATACTAAATGTAGATATAACTAAATCATTATTTAAAAAATACGCGATAACGGGAAAAAATTATTTATCCAACGTCTTTTAATCCTTCACACGTGTGCCGATAAGTTCTTTGAGTACGCCCAACTCCACCTTCATATAATCCACCACCACCGATGGGAATATATCCACCCTGGAGTGGTCTGTATACAGTAAGATCTTCACATACCATAGTTTCACCTAACTATTATTTTGAAAATATCTCTTAAATAACTTTATTCGAGTATTAATATCTACCCCGAGGGCCCAGCGGGGGATTTGAACCCCCACCAAGAGTTCCACAGACTCCTACGCTAACCAGATTACGCCAACCGGGCCATAATTGATACCTATTATTTAATGTGACAATCTTTTTAAATAATTGCAATCTGTATAACACCGTTATAAATATAAACTTTCTCAACAATTACTTAACATGAAACCATTTTGTGAAGTAGTAGTGAGCTCAGTTTTACCTGCAGTAAGGTCAATAATGACAAAAGAATTACTGACTAAATACAATATGACACAACAGGAAACCGCAGATATTCTAGGCATAACTCAACCCGCAGTATCCCAATACAACAAACAATCAAGAGCATCAAAGGTCAAACTACTTGAAAAAGAACAGGAAGTATTATCAATGATCAATGGACTTACGAAAGATATAGTTGACAAAAGGATTAACGCCAAAGAAATAAACCACAAGTTCTGTGAAATATGTAAAAAGATCAGGGAAAAACACCTTATTTGTGAACTACATCAGGAAATGTATCCTTGTATTGCCCCATGTGACGAATGTGGGAGTTGTTAGAATTATTTACCTTTGACTAGATTCTTTATCAAATCCAGTTCCTTAGTCCTCTCAGAAATTTCCGTGTTTCCAATTACTGAATCATCAATCTTGATTTTTTTCTTTGTTTTTACGGGCTTAGTATCTTTTTTCTTAATCTTACTCGCGAGCATATCCAACTCTTTTTCTCTTCCTGTACCTCTGAATTTAGGTTTCTTAAGATTCAACTTTCCCAGTAATTTTTCCTTTAACTTGAAATGTCTTCCCCACCAGGTATATCCACCAACAAGAAGTAATAAACCAAATAATCCAGGAAGCAACCATCTCATCTCAATACCAGTTAACAATCCAGTTAATGAACCGCTTGTTGAAAGAGCTACCGCTCCCGAGAGAATATTGGTTGTCTCTTCTATTAGGTTTTCAGTTTCATCCATCAGATCATAAGCAGATTTGTAGTTCCCACCATCTCTATAACTGAGCATTTTATTGAACTCCTCTTTCAACTTCTGGAGTTTGTTCTCAGCTTCAGTGGTATCATAACCTTTACTCTTCTTTTCCTCAATCTCCTTCTCAAGTTGAGCAATTTGTTTTTGGCAATCTTCTATGGTCTGATCTATTGTACTCTGAAGCTCAGGGCCTGGTAGTACTGTTAGAGTAAATGATTGTTTTTTTGTCTTAAAGGAACTTGAAGCCTCAAATTCAGCCTCATAATCCTTAATTTCTCCATCAGATGGAATATCAAAAACAACACGATATTCCTTTGGCTTTAATGGTTCTAATTCCACATCACCAGACGGTAGAATCGTTACCCAAGAGGAATTTATTCCTGTAATTTTCAATTTCACATTTTGAAATTCGATATCATGAACATTTTTTACTTCAACAATTTTTGTTATTCTCTTGCCCTGTTCCAATTCGACCTTTTCTGGATAAGTGGTTATTTTAAGGTAATCCTCAGATTTCAGAGATTTAGGTGTTACTGAAAAACCTCCACCACTACTTGGAGACTCATCTTCCCATTGCTCATCATCTGCTTCCTGACCCCCCTCCTGCCCATCATTTCCATCATCACTATCGCCACTATCAGAAACAGAAATACTATGGGAATCTTCCTCATACTCTAATAAATTAGATTCATATGTACCATTAAATAATACGGTTACCCTGGTGCCTGACTCTCTTACTTCAACCTTAAGACCCTCACAAATTAACGATTTACCCGGACCTAATGTTCCGATTTCATCTTTACAATCCTCAATTTTTGATTCTGGAATGGTAGCTCCTTTATTTGCATCTATTAAAACTAATTGAACATTACTAATAGTATAATTACCCTGATTGGTTACGTTTATGTCAAAAGTAACATCCTTACTAGAAGCACCGTTTAAATCAACACTACTCTCCATTTCAGGAAAAGTTATTACTAAACTCGGTCCATCCAAAAAGTAATCCCATTCGTCGGATTCACCAAGATGGCCAGAATCATTCAACTTAATCTTTAACCTATGATTTCCATATTCCAATGTTTTCCCAGAAATACCTAAAGTTCTATAAGTTATTAGATAAACTCCTGAGGTGCTCATAGAAGAATCTACATTACTTAATTCATTCTCTTTTATCTCATAATTTCCTGAACCAGAAACCCACTTATCATAAATTTCAAAATCATCCAAATCTAAATCTGTAACAACTTCCTGATCATTCCAATAATTCACTGAGACATTCAAGATCAGAGTTTCATTATATTTCGGAAAAGCGAGATCACTACTATTATAGCTCTCACTATCATACAGGACGTTCAAAATTGTAACATTAAGGTCAGTTGAAAATATACGGGAATGATAATTGTTATTCTCTGAACTCTCAGTAAGATTATCATCTGAGTCAACTTCAACGCTTACATTACCCGAACCAGAAAACCCAGTGAAGGTACAATTAACCTCTTTAGCCGAATCAACTAATTCCTCACAGATTAAAGTTCCGTCCAATTTCCAGACCAAAGAAACATTCTGATCAATTGAATTCACCGCAGCTACATTTGAAAATACAGTTAAATTGTCACCAGAAGAAGGGTTAGTTGGGGACCATGAGAAACTACTGACTTCAAAATCAGGTAGAGGGTTTACAATAAAACCAACTTCTTCAGAATCGTTAAGATTACCAAAACTATCATTTGAAAATACCTTGATTGTATAATCACCATCATCTAAAGACTCTGTATTTACTTCACCTGAGAATATACCATCTCCATTTAGACTAATTTCCTGAACAGTATCATCAGTAGAATTAACAACATGAACCCAAGCCTTATCAGTACCTATTCCTCCATCAGACACACTGATGTCCAATCCGATGGGTTCTCTCCCTGATATATTCCCACTATCCTCAAGATCAGAGCCCATGTAAGTCATATTTATCTCATTTATCTGAGGCGGCTTTCCGTCTATACCAGTTGTAATGCTCACCTCCAATTCATTGCTAATATTCAATAAATCCACGAACCAGGTAACATTAATCTCGTTCTCTAGATCAGCCGAAGCACTGAACCAAATTTCAATAACTTCTCCAACATCCAACAGATCCTCAGAGGAATTACAAGTTACTTTTGGCTCAATATATTCACAATCCCAAGAACTCCAATTAGAACTTAAGGTATCATTAGAAAAAGTAAATTGATCAGGAACAGTTATGTTAATCTCTGAAATATTATAACCATTATTCCCATTTTCAACGGTAAAATTAAATAATTCCTGAGTTGAAGATACTGTCCAATAATCATTTCCATCCTTTACCAAAGAAAGAGTAACGCCATCCTCTTCAATAGAATCTAATGCAAAAGCTAAAGGTATCAGAAATGAAACAAGACAAATAAACAATATCTTCTTCATACACAAAAAATTAGTTTTTTGTTTAAATAAAGTTTTTTTCAAAATAAGTCAGAATCATAAATTATTCGGATTAAGGTCTGGGTGCCCCCGGCCCTCCACTAACTGTTTGTTGATCACCAATTATAGGACATTCATATACTTCAAGTTGGGCCGCTCCATATATATTCCAAACCAATTCCTTAAATCCCCAATCCCCTGAAGGTATTGAAAATTTAGAATCCTCTACAGTTACCCTGAATTTAACACTACCAGGACCGCTACCATAGGATATTATCGGACTTGGAGTTGGGGCCTGTAGATGAATTGTAGGGCCTTCAGAACATATATCTGGTAGTGATCTCATACTACATTCGCCTTGGATGCAATCCAAATGTAACTCTGAAAAACAGGTTATATCACAAGAGCAATGAACATAAGGATCGTCTCTGAATATATCATTACAGTTATCACATAATTCATTAATTTTGTTTTGAATTTTGGGTCTTACTGTTCCTGGTAATGCTCCAATAGTACAAGGTTGTCCATCAGCATAAGCTATATTAAAACCGACTTCAGCTATTATGTCATCACTACAGCCTGAAGGCCGTGGATCAATCATACTTCCAGTTGAATTATAACAATGATCTATGCGATCTTGTTGTTGTTGTATATAAAGGTCTTTCCTTACTATATTATCCTCTGGGTCTCTTACATAACAATAACAATCCGGGCCCAAAAAGGTAATACTATCAGCAATCTCTTCTATGTTCAATTCATTATAAAGCCTATAATAAATCCAATGGAACCTCATATCTCTTATATAGGCTTCTAATTCAGCATCATCATTAACATAAATAGGCTCATTTATTTCTATTAAAGCATCTGTCCCAGCTGCTGAACTAGTGGCAAATTCTTCACAACTGTCTGAATTAATATTATTACAATTGCTATTAGATGGATTACCGTTATTGGGTTCAAAAACACGAACACATTGATATTCTGGAACATCAGATTCTATTTCGAAAAGGGGACCATCTGGGTTATCCAACTCATCAACATAAGCATTAAGATAATCTAACGATAATTGTGATAAAGACGACTCTACCTCATCTGGTGTTGGTTTTACTAACCCATTACAATACCAATAGGTAGTTCCTCCATCTGTACCTCCATTGTCCGCTATATCTAATGCCGCCTGCGCAGATGAAGTCTCCAATCCTTCTAATAATAAATTCTTCACTAATTCCAAATCCTGAATGGCCTCATCTTCACCTGAAACTCCAATAGAAGTGCCCCTACGAGAACTTCCGACCGATAATTGATAACCAGCCCAGACAGTTAAACCAAGAACACCAATCAAAGCTATCATAGGAATAACTGAAAACGAAATACCTTTTTTCATAATTAATACCTATAGTTAATCTATGACCAAGTTTCAATATAAATGTTAGTATATCCACCTATATGGGGAACTGTTACTGGGACTGCTTCCGAATTTATGTTTTTATTCTCGGGTGGATTGGTTCCTACTTCTATATAAGGTTTAATAGCAAATTCATGATTAGTAATTATCTCTCTTATAGATTGTGAAGCCTGTGTGGCGTCATCTAATGTGTAAACTACACCTCCAGTTGCGTCGGCAATCTGTTCCATGTGGATCAAAAGATTCGCATCATTTATGCAACAACCATTACAATACAAATCAAATTCAACTCCCTCATTCTTAGCACATATCCATTCACAATTCTTTGCTTTCAAAGGGAAAACTCTAACCTCTGCATCATGAGAATTTGATCCAGTAGCATAATCAATTCCCACATTCAAGCTCTCAATATTATCTGAAGTTATTTCTTGAATATCGCTACTACCAGTAGAAAGTTCATCTGAAAGTATAATACCTATCTTAGCAGTAAAATCGTACCAGCCCTCATAAGGTTCATTTTCTATAGCACATGCCAAACCTCTACCCCAATCTTCATTATTAACAGGTCCATTAATTGAACCAGCACAATCGTTCCTTTCTAAATTTTCACAGTGAATATAACTTCTAGTTAGTCTACTTCCCCCCATGCTTGTGCCGAATAAATCCGTACAATCCAATGACCCTCCATCACAACAGTCTTGGCCACCCATGATGGTAAAAATAGTGGCTGCTACATTATACCCATCATTCTTTAAACCATTTATTATATCTGGAAGTCGAGTAGCTATGTCACTAAAATCATCACAAAGACTAGCGGAAGTATCAACTATAATAATAATCTGATATCTGGGTATCACATCCGGATAAGGTATCTTAACATACCAGTTGCCCTCACCATAAATCTCATTCATTCTCCACTCAATCTCATCCAAAGCATTAACAGAACCGACACCAGGACCAAAGTCCAAATCACCACTACCAGTTGACTCATAAGCAGCAATCCCTAATAACTCAAGAATGGTCCTGTCAGTAGTATCGTCAGTTGTTTGCAATATACTTATTGTCCCAGCCCTGAAACCTTCTATTTCATGTCTTCCTGAAATCCTTGATAGGCCCTGTCCATAGCTACTTGCAAGATAGGTCCTCATAAAAAGAATTACAGCGATAACTGTAATAGACAATATAAGGAAACCCAGCATCTGTGTCGCTTGACCTTTCATTTACCCACCAGTAATTTATTTGGACCCTGATAATTGACCGTTAATTCATAGGTACCTTCAGAAGTTAAACCCTCATCAAAATACAATAGATGGCATATTAAACTCCTGCATGATCTACCAATACATAATTCATTCTGAGTAGGTTTATATTTCACGGGCTGACTGATCTTTAATTCGGTTGAAAAAGAACTCATTCTTCCTAATTGACCCATTCTACAACCCCAGTCAAAGAACCCAGCCAAATTCTCAAGTTCCCCATTAACTAACTTTATACTCATTTTACCTAACTCCGTACATCCTTCAGGGCAATTATGATGTCCTTCGGGATATTTTATCGCAACAGGAATCCAAAGTCTTATTTCATTGTTAAGAGCCACGCCGTCTGAAAATTCTTTGGCACCAAAATCCCAGTTATTTTCTATAGCACCGCCCTGACCAATCTGTTCAACGTCTACCCTCCATCCGAATTCATAGTTTCTCGCACATTCTGGCTCCATATTATCGTTATAAACATCAAATTCATCAAGTTTTTGAATATCCAAAATAATTCCTTGTGCTTTTTGGGTAACTGAGGATTCATAAGCCAAACAATCTTCTGAATTTGCTAGTATAAGAAGAACATTAGTACCAGTGCTTACTATGTCAAGATTCTTCTGGGCTAACCTCTCTTTAGCTACGCCAGAATAAAGTGTCTGAAGAAGAAATATCAACAGAATTATTACTGCTATTAGCATCATTGGCTTCATTATGTATCCAGTTTGGCCTTTCAAATTACTCCACCCTTAATTTATATTCACGTTATCACATTCCAAAGGCGAGATTCTTATTACTTGGTCACTTTTAACAAAGCAAAGAACCCTAGGATCATTAAATGTATATGGACCAGAATTCAAGACACCAGAAAAGAATTTCCTAATAGTTCCCTCTTCATAGGTCACAAAAACTGACTTGTAATCAATCCTTATCTCATTTAAATGGATACCTTCGGGTATTCTGTATTCAGACTTCTCTGACCCTGTCATTGAAGCCTCTCTATCTATTATCAAAACTATATCCCGTGCAATTGATTCAAAGAGATTCTTATAGGTTCTCTCAGATTGTTGGGATAAAACCAATCTTACTACCAAAAACATAAGGATAAATGAAATGACAATAGAAAGCCCTGTTAAGATATTCTCTGAAAGAACACTTGAACCTTTCATACAATAAATTCTCTTTCCTGTTCTAATAAATTTACTCCTAGTCCCTCTTATTTGAAAACCGAAATTAATAAAAACAAGTAAAGTGAAAAATATGATAGGTGCTAATTAATGAAAAAAGGTCAAATGTCTCTGGAGATGATAATTGGTTTACTTATCCTTCTTGTTGTCGCTGTTGTAGTGATTAGGTTATTCCTAGGTAACATAGAAGGTATAAATGAACCTGAAAAGGGTGT
>WJKS01000023.1 GCA_014728985.1 Candidatus Aenigmatarchaeota archaeon | reverse complement strand
ATACATGCCTATTTAATTCAAACGAAAAATTAAATTTTTAATTGGATATAAAGTAGAAATTCTGACATAATTTTATTTTACAATTAATCCTAAACTTTTTAACCTTCTCCTAACAAATCTTATACCATGAACGAATGTATATTTTGTAAGTTAGTTAGGAAGGAGATACCATCAAAGGTTGTCTATGAGGACGATAATTGTGTTGCTTTTTTGGACGTTATGCCTAGAAGTAAGGGTATGTGCTTGGTTGTCCCAAAGAAACATTACACGTTCTTTGATGAGGCCTTTGATACTTCTTCCAAGGCCTTTGATATAGCATTAATAATAGGTAAAAAAATCAAGGAGTCATTAGAGCCATTGACAGTATTTTTCTCGGTAATTCAGGCACAGGTACCTCATTTTCACATAAGGGTTTATCCTGTCTATGAGGATCAGATTCCTCTTGGTGAGAATCAGCCAATTGAAACTAATGAGGCGGAACTAACTGAATTAGCAAGTAAAATTAAGTCGGTTTATGTTGATTGGGAACCCAAGAAAAAAGAAGTAGTTGAAGTGATTAAAGAAGTCCCTGTGGAGAAAAAGAAATCAAAGCCAAAGGAAAGAACAGAAGAAGAGGTTAAAGTAGAAAAGAAAAAAGAACAAGAAAAAGATTTTTGGAAAAGAAGGAATTTGGAGATGGCATAGATGGAAGATTGTGTGTTCTGTAAGATAGTTAGGGGAGAAGAACCTTGTCACAAGATATGGGAGGACGAGAAACATTTAGCCTTTTTGGGTATATTCCCTAATACCAAAGGAATGACAGTCGTTATCCCCAAGAGACATTACAGTAGTTACGCTTTTGATTTACCGGATGATGTTCTAAAAGATCTGGTAATTGCGTCCAAGAAGGTTGGAAAACTGTTGGATGGAGTCTTTGAGGATGTTGGAAGAACAGGTATGGTATTTGAGGGATTTGGTGTGAACCATGTACACGCGAAATTATTCCCATTACATGGAACCAATATTAAGGAATGGGAACTTATCTCTTCTAAAATAAACAAATATTTCGAAGAGTACGAAGGTTATATTTCTTCTCATGATTCTTATAGAGCAGATGATAAAGAACTTGAAAAACTTGCGAAAAGAATAAGAGGTGAAGTCAATGGAAACTGAAATTGTTCAGATAGAACCACCAGAAGAAGGGGTTAATATGATACTTGGTCAATCCCATTTCATCAAGACAGTTGAGGATCTGTATGAGGTGATGGTGGGGACAGTACCTGAAGCAAAGTTCGGTGTGGCGTTTTGTGAATCTTCCGGAGAAAGGTTAATTAGGGTAGAAGGTAATGATGAGAAACTAGAAGAAAAGGCTGCTAAAAAGATGTTAGAAATAGGAGCAGGTCATGTCTTCATTATTTTTATGAGGAATGCATATCCTATTAATGTTTTACCCCGTATAAAGGATGTTCAAGAAGTGTGCAGGATATTCTGTGCGACCGGAAATCCGGTACAGATAGTGGTTGCTGAAACTGGTCAGGGAAGAGGAGTAATGGGAGTGATAGATGGTGAAAAACCAAAAGGTATTGAGGGTAAAAAAGGAATTGAGTGGAGAAAGGAGTTTTTGAGGAAGATTGGGTATAAGAAGTAATCAATTTTTTTGCGCCGATAGTCCAGCCTGGTTAAGATCCTGGCCTTCCAAGCCAGTGACGTGGGTTCAAATCCCGCTCGGCGCATTTAACCTCTAATGCCTAAAAACAAGTTTTAGGGAGATTAATTCCAATACTCTCATAATACTAGAGTATTTTTGGGTGATTTTTGAGTTTTTCTGTTTTCTTCATTTTTCGGGGTCTTGTTTTCAATGAATTTGTCAAATCTTTTTTTACTTTCGATCACAATTCTTATCTATGTATGAGATAGTCACCGGCCGGACACCAAAAGATAGAGAAAAGTTCGGAACAGAGGGATGTGGGTATATAGGTAAGCACATCGTTGGTAAGGGTGAAGATGCCCATTTGACAAATAAAGTATTACTCGATTTCCTGAGACCACATGTGATTCTGGTTGCCGGAAAAAGAGGTAGTGGCAAGTCTTACTCTGGTGGGGTCTTAGCAGAGGAAATGGCTCTATTACCAAAAGAATTATCCCAAAATCTATCAACCATTATGATTGATACAATGGGAATATATTGGAGTATGAAGTACCCTAATGAAGATCAGTTAGTCCTCCTGGATGATTGGGGGTTGAAGCCAAAGGGACTGAAAGATAAAGTCAAAACATATGTACCATACAAGCAAAAAAAAGAATTTGAGGAAGCAGAAGTTCCTGTGGATCATGGTATATCAATCGCACCGTGGAGCTTTACGCCTGAAGATTGGACACTTGCTTTCAACTTACCACCTACTAATCCCATCGGTCTAGGTTTACAAAAGGTTGTTAACAGATTACAGGATTCAGGAGAAAAATTCAGTTTAAATGACATGATAACAAATATCAAAGATGACCGATTATTAGACACACATGTGAAAAGCTCACTTGAAAACATGTTAACAGTTGCCGATCAATGGGGGGTCTTTGGTACAGAGGGTCTTAAAATAGATGAAATAATACAACCAGGAACAATAAACGTTTTTGATGTTTCCAGGTTAAGAGCAACTGAGGCTTGGTCGGTTAGAAATCTTTTAGTGGCAATACTATGCAGGAAACTTTATCAACAAAGGGTTATAGCAAGAAAACAGGAAGAGCTTGCAAAAATGGGAGAAATAAAGTTAAAGAAAAGATATCCAATGGTTTGGTTGATCATAGATGAGGCTCATCAGTTTATTCCGGCAGAGAATCTAACAGTATCATCAAGACCTATTCTTGATATAGTTAAACAGGGAAGGGAACCAGGAATAAGTTTTGTTCCAATGACTCAGATGCCAAATAAAGTCCACCCAGAAGTCATATCCCAGTGTGATATGGTAATTTCACATAGATTAACTTCAAAAAATGATCTTGAATCTCTACAGGCTGTTATGCAAACTTATCTCATGGAGAATCTCACTAAATCTATTGACTCCCTGCCAAAATGGAAAGGTTCAGCAATAATATTGGACGATAATTCAGAAAGAATTTACCAGGTTAGAATGAGACCTAGGCTTACTTGGCATGCTGGAGAGTCTGCTGTATTGAAAATGTAATAAAAAATTATAAAAGAAAAATCTGTCCGTTATCGTGGTTTATTTTCCCTGTTTCAAGTAATTTCATTTTAACCTTTTCGTATCTATCTCTTTGTATATTGAGTATCTGCGCCATCCTGAAAACTTTCTCCTCAAAGACAGCTCCTTCTTCTCCACAGCCTTGTCTAATTAAATTAAGAATAACTTCTTCTTCATTCATGCTCATTTTACCTCTTTGTTTTTTTAAAAAAAATAAAAAAAGGAGGGGGTGTATCTCCTAAAGAAATTGGTCCCTTAAGGATCCCTATCTTATGATATCAATCCCAAGAGCATGATCTAACTCTCTGACAACGGGCTTTTCCCGAGCTATTGGTCCCAGTATATATGGTGATTGTACACCTGTCATTATTGTTATCACTTGTATTTGTCCGCTAAATTCTGGTAAAATTCTTGCTCCCCAAATAACTTGTGCAGATGGGTCCAAATGTTGTGAGACACATTCACCTATTGCATTGACTTCATCCAACGTTAAGTCGTTTCCACCTGTTATATGGATTAATGCTCCTTGAGCGCCTGTATAATCCACATCTAGAAGTGGGTTTGTCAATGCTTTGGTAACTGCATCTATAGCCCTATCTGAACTGTTGCTTTCACCTACTCCTAACGCAGCAACACCACCTGATCTCATGATGGTCTTAACATCTGCATAATCAACATTTACCAATGATGGTAATGTTATTGTTTCGGTTATTCCTTTTACCATACTTGCAATCAATTCATCTGCTACAGCAAATGCTTGCTGTAATGGGAGTTTACCAGCGTATTGGAGTAATCTGTCATTTTCAATTACAATCACAGTGTCTGTGACTTGCCTTAATCTGGCCAAGCCTTCTTCTGCTTTTGCAATTCTTGCACCTTCTATCTTGAAGGGCATTGTCGCGACTCCAATTACGATTGCTCCAGTTGATTTTGCAAGTTCTGCAACTACTGGCGCGGCTCCTGTACCTGTTCCTCCGCCCTCACCTACACAAACAAAGGCGAGGTCTGTACCATCAACAGCTGATTTAATTTCATTTCTTGATTCCTCAGCCGCTTTTTTACCTATTTCCGGATAACCACCAGCTCCAAGACCCCTGGTGAGTTCTTTACCGATAAGGATTTTTTTATCGGCTTTTCCGACTGTTAAATGTTTAGCATCAGTGTTTAAGGAAACAGTTGTGGCTCCTTGCACACCCATTTCTGACAATCGGGTTACAGTATTCTGTCCTGCACCGCCACAACCAAAAACTACTATTCTTGCTTTTTTAATCGAGAAACCAAATTCTTCTTCTGCAAGTTTGAAATAGTCCATATTTTTTCTGGTTGCACCAGATGAGGACTGAAGTTTAAATCTATCTTCTACCGTCTTGGAACTAGAATTGTTTTGCATACTGTTAACAACTCTATTTGTTCCACTATCTGACATGTTAGAATTTCTCAAAGCGTTTTCAATTATCGAATTCATTTACATCAATCCCTCCTATTTTTTCAAACCTATATTTCACTATATCGAAATTTTTTAATATTCATTAATTGAATATTTCCTATTAGGAATAAGTTCCAAGTTCCAAAGTTTAGTTCCAACTAATTAAAGGTAAAGGGTTTTTAGGAAGAATAAGTTAAGTTCCATTTATTATTTTCTTTGCACTACTTAAATTAATTACTATACTTTAGAACCTTTTTTTCTATTCGAGCTTCATATGGAGGTACCTTTATTTCAAGTGGATTTCCTATGGAGAATGATAAAATTATGGGTCATTTCCACTGAAGATATATTGTAACTTGATGGCCTAATTATTTCAAAAAATAGTACTTACAAAAGAAGTGAAGGTTTTGGAAGAATGTTAAAATTATAAAAACTTGAATTACAAATAACATTTAAATTCATTTCAAGAATATTTTATGAATGAGGCAATCATTATGAAAAAAATTCTATTTTTATTCACAGTTTGTATAGTTGGGGTTTCCTTAGTATTAGCTAGTTACGAATCTTTTATTAATATAGTAGGGGTGGATAATCATGGTAATGGTATTTTGGGCAACATTACCGTTGAAATACAGGAAGGTAAAGGTAGAGTACTCGTGGATACTACACCACTTCAAGGAATTTATACACAAAATTCGGAAAGAATAGCCGTTGAGGTTGCATCGGATGTGACTGGTTTTGATTTTTCTGAGTATGATGTTATATATAGTATAGTTACTGATAATGCACATGTGATTGATGGTCCTTCAGCAGGCGGTGCATTGGCTTTAGCAACTATTTCTGCGATAGAAGGAAGAGAAATTAGTGGTAATTTCGCGATGACTGGAACTATTAATGAGGACGGATCTGTTGGACCAGTTGGTGAAGTTCTGGTTAAGGCAAAGGCGGCTGCAGATAATGGAATAACTGTTTTTCTTATCCCGGAGGGACAGGTAGTTCAGAATCAATATGTAAGGAAAATTAAAACACCAAGCCCTGGTTGGTATATAGAAACAATAGAACCGGTTAGGGTTAATGTGATAGAATATGCAGAAGATAAATGGGATATGGAAGTTCATGAAGTAAGTAATATTAATGAAGTTATGAAATATGCCTTTGGTGATATACCTGAGAGAGAAGCAGAAGAAATTGATAGAATTGAAGAAAATATAACATTGCCTAATTTCACATCCCCCGTTAATGATTACAATGAATTTTCCTGGATGGTAAGCGATGAGCTTACAAGGGCAGAAAACATATACAGTCAAGTAACCGAGGAATTAGAGTCTTCGGGTCTTCCTCAAGAAATTAAGCTATTGTTATCTGAACTTATGGGAGGTTCTGGAGAATATTTGAAAAGAGCTAATGATATCGAAGGTCAGGGCTATGCTTATTCTTCGGCAAATGAAGCATTCAAATCAATCATAACTAGTAATGTGGTAAAGGATTTAATTGGTTATTATTCATCTGAAAACCCAGATCAATATATTGATTTGCGTTTAACTGAGATAAAAACTCAGATAATAAAAACTAAGTCCGAAGTCTTAGAGAAAACCAATAAGATGATATGTGACCCTGAAAATTTTGAGTGGGCAGTTGCAGCTAGGGAAAGAATAACTTATGCTGAGAATAGAGT
>WJKS01000022.1 GCA_014728985.1 Candidatus Aenigmatarchaeota archaeon | reverse complement strand
ATAATCATTATTTGATTCACATCCACCCCATGCATCACAGCACTCATTTTGACTATTACAGTTTCTACAGATACATCTTTGAATCCTACACTCTCCTGACACCCATTCACCATTAATATTTACACAGGACTCTTTTGAGCATCCTGTTGGAGGAGGACTATTTGAGCAATCATTCCCACTATCCCATAACCATGCTCCACATTGTTCTTTTGTGAAAACATGCCAAGGACCGTTTGAATCACCCTGTATACATTTTTGCTGGTTGACACAATATCCACAAGAACCAGCACCACTCATATCATGTTCAATACAATTATAACAATCATCGTGATAATTAGCGCAATCATGACCATAATCAATTACGGGTGACCCCCCATTTGGAGGAATAGGATCACAAGCTTTAGGAGTCCCTGGGCTATTACATTCGCTTTCAGTATCACAATACAATCTTTTATCCCCACTACATCCGTTTATAGTGGAACAGTCAAATTCTGATTTTGTGGCAGGGTAATAACAAAGATAATTGGGGCATGTTGCAGTATAAGGTTGCAAAATAGTTCCATCAAGATCAGTAATACATCCTCCGCACTGGTCAGAAGACATTCCTTGAGTACAACCTGAACATTCGCTCCAATCACTTATACAAATATTGCCATCGGTCCCAAGAGACCCATAACCACAAACCCATCTACAATCAGCATTCAGATAGTTAAAAGAAAGTGAGGTTGAAATAAAGGTGGAAATTATAAGAAAGATTATTTTGTTATTTTTGGGGAGGTAAAACATTCTAACCAACTCCTTGTACATAAGCAAGATCAAAATCCGGATCAAAGGCAGTAGAAACTAGGAAAACAAACCAGCCGTCTCTGTTAGTGTCAATAGGACTACATCTACTAACAAGCCCTTCAATTACAATATCATTAGACCCTGGGAAAGTTATGGCATTAGTTAAAGAAATTTCTGTCCCGTCAGGTCTTATTATAATTTGACTCCCGTCTTCGTTTATTACAGCAGCACAAACAGGGTCAGCATCAGTGTCAGTCAGAACAACAACTATCTGATATCCAGGCGAATAGCCAATGTTAGTTAAACAGGTTAATTCATCAGTTCCACCATCATAAATACAGTCCTTTAACCCAACAACATTTGGAGGGAAAGTACAAGCCATAGGACCAAAATACATTTCCCACCAGTTTTCTCCCTCAGGTAAATTACACCCTCCTTCATTTGGAAACAATTCCATCATTTTCCCATCAGCTTTATCCGTATCCCCCTGATATCTCTCTTCATAATGTTCACAAGTAGCTTGCCTACAATCATCCCAGTCAACAGTACCACTATCGTCTTCACATTCGACTACATGGAAACAATAAACAGAATCCTCACATACAGGTAGAACTTTTGTGTTTGCAGGGAAACTATCGATAATACCGTTATTGTTTAAATCATCATCCCCATCTAGTTTATGGTAACAAAATTCTGCTAATTTCGAAGATGTACTATCTAGCTTATATTCATTACAAAGGTCTTCGCATTTACTTTCAAATCCCATGTCCCTAATTATACCCTTAAAATCTTTTTCCGTTGGTTCTACAAATTCCATCTGCCCAAGAAAGTATCTAATAATTACAAGACTAACTACCATTAGAATTACTACCGCTACCATCATTTGGAGAGACATCTGAGCTTTCATTATTATACCTAATTAAGATTTGATTTTTCTGGTTAATATTTTTTTAGTAGTTTGTATCAATTATTTCAATATTAGTAACCAAATAGACATTGAGTTGATAATGTGAAAAAGGAAGTCATTGAAAATTATAAAAAAGCAGGCCAAATACATAAAGAAGTTAGGGATTTTGGTGTAAAACAGATTAAAGAAGGAACTAAGCTCTTAGAATTGGCCGAAAAAATAGAAAAAATGATCAAAGATAAGGGCGGAGAAATAGCATTTCCTGTTAATATTTCAATTGATGATATAGCTGCCCATTATACTCCTGATATTGATGATAAACTCACTTTCAAAGACGGAGATTTGGTTAAGCTCGATATTGGTGTTCATGTGGATGGGTATATTGCTGATGCAGCTACTACTGTTAGTATAGGAGGACAGGATAAAGTATTGATAAAGGCTTCCAAAGACGCAGTAGATAAGGTAATCAAGGAAATAAGACCCGGTAAAACCGTAGGTGAAATTTCATCATTAATTGAGGAAGTAGTAGTTTCCCATGGAGTTAATCCAATCCGTAATCTTGCAGGACATAGTGTTGGCCAATATTTGCAGCACGGAGAATTATCAATACCTAATGGTAAGATACCAAGTGATGTTCCGATACCAGAAGATACTGTTTTGGGGATGGAGGTTTTTACAACGAGAGGAGAAGGTTGGGTTAAGGAATCTTCACCTACATTAATTTACATGTTCAAACAAATGGCACCTGTGAGAATGAGAGAGTCTAGAAAAATAGTTAAGAAAGTTTTCGAGGAGTATAAAACATTACCTTTTGCTAAGAGGTGGTTAAAAAATGTTACGACACCTTTGAGATTGCATATGGCTTTAAGAGAACTTGAAAATCGAGGAGTCCTCTATGGTTATGCGCCTCTCAGGGAAAAATCAGAATCCAAGGTCGCTCAACATGAAGAAACAATAGTTGTTCAGGATAAACCTATTGTAACAACTAGATAAGATCATTCAAGGTAATTTTCATAAGTATTCTCAGAAAGGGCAGGATACCCTTCTAGTCCCTGATCCCATACATACCATATTATCCTTCCTTGATCATCCAGATACAGATATTCAGTCCAAGCATGCTCATCATTAGCAACAACCATGCAAGGTATTCCAGATTCCCTCATCATACCACATGTTAAGAAACTTATCCCATTACAGTTGGCGGATTTCTCTTTCCACGTACTTTGAGCAGTATACCAGTTCTGGCTGTATGTGTATTCTATATTATCAAGTACCCAGTTATGAATATTATTAACCGTATTAGAATAACTTTTCTCATCTACTAATTCCAGAACCTTATTTTTAATTTCAGGGTCTAATTTATATCTATAACTATCGGTTTTTAGATATTCTGATATTCCAGGATTGTAATTAACTACATAACCCACTCTGTCCCTAAAAGTAGACATTGGTATATTCCCATCTTTCTGATCAACAACCTTTTGATAGTTTTCTTCCAAAAATTCTATTATTACCTTGTTTTCAGGTACATCTTCTTCTATTCCGCAAACAAATTCTTCAAGCTCATATTTATCCTGAACCTTTGATTCTGAACTACCCCCGAAAGTAAAATATAGAGTTAGAAGTAAAATTGGTATTAAAAGAAATAGTGATTTCTTTACCAATGATCCAAATTTCTTCATATTTGGTTAATAGTAAGTTAAAAATTTAAATGCTACTGAAAAGTAGTTATAATCTAATAAGTAATCTTAAAATCGGAGAAAGAATCCTTATAATCTTCTTTTTTGATATCTACGTCCTCAACTCTGGACCCATTTGGACCCTCTTTTAGTATCTTTATGAACCTCTCTACCCCCTTTTTTCTTCCTTCTACTATTGTTTCAACCCTTCCGTCTGGCAAATTCCTGACCCATCCTTTTAAACCCAAATCTCTGGCACTTCTCTTAGTGAATGCTCTAAAACCCACTCCCTGAACTCTACCAGAAATATATACATGCAACCTTTGTTTTACCATGTATAGCTAATAGTCATTAAAATTCAAAAAAGTAAGGTATCAAGAAAAACTTAACATTGTCCTGTAGATCCACTATCTCCACTCCCAGAACCAATAGGGCCAATTCCAGGTGATTCAGCTGCTGCACTGAGCTCATCTTCACATTCCTCTGGTGGATTAGTAAATCCAGAACAAATGGTCTCTTTGATGGCTTCTGGGGATCTATTAACACTCACAGTCTTCCCGTTTACAACAAATGTTGGTGAACCTCTCACACCATACATATCATTTAATTCTGATTCTATAGGATATAATGGGAATTGTCCGTTAGACCAAGTACTTCTGTCCTCATAAAGTCCTGTTATATTGTATTCTTCATCTATTCCACTAATACATTCATCTAGTCCTTCAACATCTATCCCTACTTGTTCTAAACAATTCTCCTTTTCAGCTTCATCTGTTTCTACTGAGCATCTCAAATAGTCTGTAAATTTATCACTCTGTTCTAGTTGAATACAGTACATTCTGTTATTCTCTACTATTTCCTTTTCCCCGTGCATTATGTAATCCACAAAATTCAATTGAATATCTGCCTTATCACCCAGTAATTCCATTACTGGTACATAAGCCTTTATGAATTGTAGGCCATAAGGACAATAAGACATTACAAAAGCATTAACCACAGGTTCATCCTGTTGAGGAACCTCCTCTGGTTCGGGTTCAGTCGTGTCAGTAGTTTCATCTAAACTAACGGTCCCTTGAGGTAGAAACATATAAGTTCCATCCAGGGTTGTATAAATAGGAATTTCTTGATCCTGGTATGAAGTTGTTAATTTATAAACACCATTAGTCTCTTCCACAGAAACCAATGTTACTTCACCAGTAGCTATAAGATTGTTATTAATATAATCAATGGCCTTGTCACTCGCTTCATTTTCTGTTAATTTATCTTCAATTCCTGTTGAACTTGTTACTTTACCTGTACCAAAACATCCTCCTCTAAGGTTGAAAAATATACTTACAGCCAATAAAACCCCTAAGACAATAGCAATATGCTTTAATCTAATAGAAGGTATTTTAACTGTGACAATTTTTTTATCCTTTTTAGAACTTTCTTTCTTTTTAGCTTGTTTCTTCTTTTCTTTGACCATATTCAATCACGATTGTACTACTAATATTCATTAACAACATATTTAAATTTTTAATTTTTCACTTTCAGATAAAGTTTTTTACCCTTTTAATTCCCCGATTTCAAAGAAAGAGTATTTTTTATATATCCACTATTTTCGAAACTTCTTTACTCTTTTTAACTCTTATAATATCCCCATTTTCCAAAGAAATTATCCTAGGATTATTATCAGCGTTAAAGACGGCGTCTCCCCTATTTATTTTGAATTCAATCTTTGAATCCTCCTTTACTACCAAATCCTTCATTCTTACAGTTGGGTTATTAAATCCTATGCCTATACCCTTTTCAAATTCTTCCCCGCCAACTGACTTATAATAAGCTGTTGAACCAAAAGGAGTAGCAAAGATTAGTCCATCACCTATTATCTCATCTGTTCTATCCCCGTTAACCCATAAATAAAATCTCAGTGCTGTAGTAGCATATCTATTTCTGAATGAGAACTCATTTACACATTTTAATTTCTTCCTTTTTATATTAGTCTCAAGTTTGATATTTTCCTTTATTTTATAATCCTTTTTCTTGATCTTCTCAAGTGCTTTTCCCAGATCATCTGTTTCACATTTTACACATACACTACTGTCTTTTACGATTAATTTAGGAATTCCTGGCCATTTTCTTTCGGATCTAAGGTAGGTTCCATCCCCACCTATACTTATTATTATATTTGGTTTTTTTTCCGAGTACTGAAATCCGTATTTTTCGATATCTTCCTTTAACTCAGGTTTAACTTCTGATTTTGAGAATATTCCTATCTTCATTTAAAGTCTTACTAATATTCGTTCCCCAAATTTTTATTCTTGTGAGATTAATTGGTTTCACATTGATTCTTTTACCCTTTTTTTTGCAATCGCTAATGCGGACTCTCTTGGAGTCTCATTTTCCTCCTTTGATCTCTTTAGGACTAACTCAGTGTTATATCTCACTTTTTCCCTGACCGTTTTGAACATTTTTTCTTCATTACCGTCAATATATTCCACATAACTTGATATTACTCCGCCAGCATTTGCAACAAAATCCGGAACAATTATAACGCCTTTTTCATGGAACCAATTTTCCACTGGTATAGGTATTGGAATGTTCGCGGCCTCAACAATCACTTGGGCTTTAACATTCTCCTTGTTTTCGTCTGTAATAACATTTGGTCTCGCGCCCGGGATCAAGATATCGACAGGTAGCCCGAAGAGATCTTCTGGTTTTAAGACTTCACCATCTTTGTAATTTTTAACTGTACCAGTCTCACTTTTCACTTCCATTAATTTCTCATAATCCAATCCCTGTTTATTATATATTGTTCCTTTGGAATCTGAAACTGCTACAATCTTCGCGCCTTTCTCTGACAAGAATTTCATTGTAAATGTACCTACGTTCCCAAATCCTTCTATCGCTACTGTTAAACCGTCCATATCCCAACCAAGATGTTCCACGGCTACGTCAGTAGATTCAGTAACACCGAAACCAGTTGAACCTAATTCATGAGGCAATCCTCCCATATCTGATGGTTTACCTGTTGCTGACTTCATATTACCATTTTCATCTGCAAAGGCGGCCATTTCTTTCTCGGTTGTATTCATATCAGGACCTGCAACATACTCATTTGGTACTACTGGTTTGATTGCCCGAGCAAATGCTCTTATTAACGTTTCTTTATCCGTTTTTCCATCCCATATTATTCCTGATTTTGCACCACCAAATGGTAAGTCTGCCATAGCATTCTTCCATGTCATTGCTCTTGCTAATTTGAAGACCTCACCTACAGTAACGTCTCTTACCATTCTTATACCGCCTTTACCTGGTCCTCTGGTAGTATTATCTATGACTGTAAATCCTTTCATCCCCGTTTTAGGATCGTAAACTGAAAGAATCTTTTCAGGCCCCCATTCATCTTGTTCAACTTCTAATTTCATCATAATTCATCAACTCCTTTATTTTTCTTTTTTATGTCCCCAATCAGCATAAAGTCCTCCATCCCTACCTTGTATATAATTATAGGACTGTAAGGCTGCTATCGCACCTTGTCCAGTAGCAACAACTATCTGCTTGAACGGATTATCCGTAACATCCCCTGCGGCAAATATTCCAGGTCTCACTTTATCTGAGTTCGGGTGAAATGTTTGGCAATTATCATTAACCACTACTAGACGACTTTTATTCACTTTTACCAAACCTTTAACGAAATCACTCTCTACAACTGAGCCTATTTCAATAAAAGCACCTGCCACTTCTAGTTCTTTTGTCTCTTTGGATTTCACGTTTTCAACTACTACTGATTTCAACATTTTATCTCCCTTGAACTCTTTTACCACTGAATCAAGTACAAATTCAACATTATCCTTATTTTTTATCTTATTTACGAATGCTTCAAATCCACGAAATTCATCCCTTCTGTGGATTACGTAAACTTTCTTTCCTATTTCACTCATGACCAAAGCAGCATCTAAAGCAGCGTTTCCTCCACCAACCACACATACAACTTCATCCTTGAAGAGAGGTCCATCACAGTTAACACAATATGAAATACCTTTATTTTCGAATTTATCCTCTCCTGGGACATTTAAGTGTCGTGGGGATCTACCAAAGGCAAGTATAATAGCCTTAGCCTCATAATCATTTTCTTCAGTTTTGATCATGAATTTACCTTTTTTTTCAATTATTTTCCTAGCTGATTCTCCATAAACAATCTCTACACCCATATCTTTAGTTTGTTCTTCCATTTTTTTCATGAGTTCCATACCGTGAATTTTCTTGAACCCGGGGTAATTTTCAATAAGTGGTACATTAACAGGTACACCACCAAATTCCTCACTTATTATCAAAGTCTTTAATGTTCTTCTTATAGCATAAATTCCGGCAGTTAAACCAGCAGGTCCTCCTCCAATTATAATTACATCATACACAAGCATTCACCTGGGATAATTATTAACATTGATAGACTTATTTTTTTACGGGAAGTTTTCTATTTCGTGGAAAGATTAATTTTAAATTTTTCTAATTTAATATTCTCTTTATGATTTTACATCGTGCTACTAGTTTGTTTATAGATAAGTTCCAAGCCTATTCTGAAGAACCCGATCCTGTAACTGGATTTGATGTAGCTACTACAGGAAGAAATGTTTCTCATCTTCTTCAAGAGAGAATGAGCCAATTAGGTTTTAAGAGAGGATCTGTTGAAGTAATGGCTTTAGAGGCTTTTGTGGACACCATGGTCGATTATGGCGATAGTGGTATGGTACCCCCATATGGCACTGCTTTTCTTCAAACAGCTAGAAAAAAACTAGCTGATGCAGGACCGTATTTGGATTAATTCACTATTAAATCCCTAATTTCTTCTTGATCTTCTTCTCATCAAACCCAACAATGAATTCACCGTCTATCTCAATCACTGGAACTCCTCTCTGACCTGTCTTTTCTATCATTTTCATTGCTGCTTCCCTGTCTTTACCTACATCTATATACTCATATTT
>WJKS01000021.1 GCA_014728985.1 Candidatus Aenigmatarchaeota archaeon | reverse complement strand
CGAAAGTTGATATCCAAAGGGGTCTTAAAGTCGTGGTTGACGCAGGTAATGGAACTTGTGGAAAAATATTTCCCAATATTTTAAGGAACTTAGGTTGTGAAGTAAAAGAACTTTATTGTGAACTCGATGGTAATTTTCCCAATCATATACCTGACCCTAATACGGAAGAAACTTTAACGGATTTGAGAAATAAAGTAATTGAAACAAAATCAGATCTTGGAATAGCATTTGATGGAGATGGAGATAGGGTGTCATTTGTTGATGAGAAGGGGAACATAGTAAGAAGTGATATCACAACGATATTATTCGCTAAAGAAATTTTGGAAAAATATAAAAATCCTAAGATTGTTCATGAAGTCAAATTTTCACGTACATTTATTGATTATGTAAAGAGTAATGGGGGTATTCCAGTTATGACAAAAGTTGGGTATCCGAACATTGTTTCTAAGATGTTGGATGTAGATTCACCCTTAGGTGGAGAATTTAGTGGACATTTTTATTTCAAGGAGAACAATTATTATGAAGATGGTATCTTTGCAGCGGTTAAATTTATTGAATACCTGTCAAAACAAAATAAAGGTCTTTCTGATTTGGTGAAACCATTTCTAAAATACGTTTCTAGTAGAGAATTAAGGATACCATGTCCAGATGATAAGAAGGAAGATGTGGTTAGGGGGATTAAAGAGACTTTTAAATCAAGAAAGTATGAAATAAAATCAATAGATGGTGTAAGATTGGAGTTCAAGAATGGATGGGCTTTAATAAGATCATCGAATACGGAACCAGAATTGTCTGTAAGATTTGAGGCAACCACAAGAGAAAAATTGGAGCAAATAAAAACCATGGTTCTAAAAGAGTTAAATAAGCAAATGTGAATAATTTATTCATGACAATTGATGTAACAGTAATTGGAGATATAAATGTTGATATGATTACCCATCCTTTAACCGGGATACCTGAAAAAAATAAACAATTATTGGTTCCTTATATTTATCTTAACACTGGGGGTTGTGCTTGTAATACAGCCATAGCTTGTGCAAGGTTGGGCATAAATACAAGGTTGATAGGAAAAGTAGGTGATGATGCATTTTCCCCATTCATTCTTGATACACTTAGAGATGTTGGTGTAGATAGGAAGATTAAAGTTTCATCAGAAGAGAAAACAGGAATTACTTTGGCATTAGCTCTTCAGGATTCTTCTAGATCATTTATTACTTATAAGGGTGCTAATGATACATTCTCTGTAAAAGATTTTTCCCTTGAATTAATTGATGGTAAGGTCGTAATAATTTCTGGTTATAATTTACTTGATACTCTTAGAAAAGAGGCTAGAATGATATTTGAATATGCTAAAGGAAAGGAGATGACAACAGTTCTTGACCCCAACTGGGATCCCAAAGGTTGGTCCCAGGATAGAATAGAGGATATAAACAGAATGTTGAAGTTAACTGACTTCTTTTTCCCCGATTTAGAAGAAGGTAAATCAATGACGTTTACAAATGAGCCGAATTTAATTACGGTCAAATTGTTAATGCAAGGGCCAGAAATTGTTTGTCTTAAATTAGGTAAAAGAGGGTGTTTATTAGCAGATGAAACTAAAAGTCAATTAATTAAATCTTTCCCGGTTAAGCCTGTAAATACAACAGGTGCGGGTGACGTTTTCCTTGCCGCTTTTATTAGACAGTATCTTGAGGGAGAATCTTATGAGGAGGCAGCCTTATTCGCAAATGCAGCTGCGGCTCTATCGACTACCCAGTTTGGTTTGGAAAGATACCCAACTTACCAGGAAGTAAAGAAATTTATGAATAGGGAAAATTATGAAGGAAGTACATAAGTTAAAAGAGACTAGTATTGAAGTTATCAAAGACTGTTGCTTGGAGAACGGAGCTATAGTTGCAGCTAATCCGACTAAAAAATATTATCCTCCAGAGGCAAAACATTATTTTTACGTTTGGCCCAGAGACGCCTCCTTTGTTTGTATTTGTGGGGATATAATCGGCATTGATAACATTCAAGAAAAATTTTTTGAGTGGTGTTTGAATAGGGCTGAGGGGTTTAGAAGAGCGAGTTTATTCTTTGAGAAGTATTATGTTAACGGTCTTAAGGCACTACCCAGATTTCAACCGGATCAGGGTGGTTCTATACTTTTCGCGGTTCACCATCATTACAAAGATGATCCTTCTAAAGCTTTGAAGTTCAAGGAACTGGTTAAGAAGACAGCAGATGGGTTATGTTGGTTTTGGGAAGGTGGTCATTTTAATCGTATAACAAATGACCTATGGGAGGAAAGGCATACATTTCCGGACTTAAAGGATAATTTTACTTACGATCTTGCTGCTTGCTCAAAAGGTTTAGAAAAAGCAAATGAAATAATTCCAAATTCTCGTTGGATGGAAGTTTCTAATCAGATGAAGAAAATTTTGGAAAAACATTACAATGGTAAATTTTTTGTGAGATCACACGGTATTCTTAGCGATGAAAATATTGATGCTTCAATGTTAGGTCTAACCTATCCTTTTGAAGCTATAAAACCTGATGATAAGAGGATGAAATCCACAGTCAAAGAGATTGAGAAGAAACTTGCTATCAATGGTGGTGTTCACAGGTATGAGCATGATGAGTATGATGGATGGATGTATGAAAGCTTTCACAGAAAAAAAGGCTCAGGTGCGTGGCCTTTACTTAATTTCTGGCTGTCTATTTACTATTCCAAATTAGGTAAAAAGAAAAAGGCTAAGAAATACTTTGATTGGGTTGTTGATAAAGTCGATAATTATATTCCAGAACAAATTTTTGATAATGATATTCAGATTTCTGTTTCTCCTCTAGCTTGGTCTCATGTGATGTTCTTGATAGCTGGGAGATATTTGGAGTTGTTTTAGTCTCTTAGTATATAATCAGATAAGATAGCTATTACATTCGTCATCATTTTAATGTGTCCCAATTCTTGGTCCCTTAGAAATCTAACCCTTTCTTTTATTTTTGGGTTTTTTAATTCCTTAAGTAAGTCGTCATAATATTTGTACATTATATTTTCTGTTTTCTGTATTTTTTCCATTTCTGTTGCCAGGATAGTTTTATTAAAATTCATTTTCATCACTTTCGTTGATAAAACTTACTATATCATTCAATATTTTTTCACGATTTGTTGTCTGATTTTTTATTGTTTTAAGGGTTGCTTTTACTCTATATACCTTCTCCTTTTCAACATTTCCCCAATCAAAATCTTTTAGAAAAATTTTTAAAACCATTTGGGTATGTGCTTCCTCTAATTCTGATGCAATTTTTAATTTTTTTATTTATCTGAATACCCCACCGCTTGCGGTGTGGGATGAGCGATAAATTTTCGTAAATCGAAGAATGCTATATGATAGAGTTAAAGAAATCTTCTCACTATGTTTATAAGATAAGATACCATATGGTTTTGTGCTTGAAATATAGAAAGAAATTACTTCTGGCTAAGGAAAGGATAGATACATTAATGGAAATACTTAGGGGAATAGAGGGGAGATATTACATAAATTTTGAAACAATTGGTTG